>JAEYVZ010000098.1 GCA_023431405.1 Actinomycetes bacterium | reverse complement strand
GTTCCAGCGCTGGGCCATCCTGGGTGCCGATGGACGCTCGCCGTCGTGGGCGGCGGGGCTCGCCGCGGGCGGGGATGCCGATGAGCCCGCGCTGCAGGCACTTCTCCCGGCGGAGGTCGACCGCGTCTTCCTGCAGAACGACCTCACGGCGATCGCGCCCGGCCCGCTCGACCCGCAGCTCGACATCCGGCTGCGCTCGATGGCGCTGCGCGAGTCGCGCGCGCAGGCCTCGACATATCGGTTCACGGCCGAGAGCCTCGCCAACGCTCTGACGGGCGGGGAGACAGCCGATTCGCTGCGCGAGTTCCTCACGTCGCTGTCGCTCACCGGTCTCCCGCAGCCGCTCGCGTACGAGATCGAACGCAGCTCCGTGCGGCACGGCAGCGTTCAGGTCGGTCCCGACTGGCAGGGGAACACGCGTGTCACCGCCTCCGATGCGGCGCTGCTGCAGGCGATCGCGGTCGATCACGCGCTGCGCCCCCTCGGCCTCGTCGAGCACGGCGACGCGCTCCTCACCCGCAGCACTCCCGACACGACGTTCTGGATGCTCGCCGATGCACGCTACCCCGTCACGGCCGTGGATGCCGACGGTCGCCGGCGAACGCTGGAACGCGGCCGTCGTGCGCCGGAGACGGCCGACGCCGACGAGCCCGACGTGTACGCCGCGCTCCGCGCCCGTCTGCGGGAAGCACACGCGACGGATGCCGATTCGGCATGGCTCGGCAGGGAACTCGAGCAGGCGGTGCGCGCCCGGGCGGTGCTGCGGATCGTCGTGCGCCTCCCCGACGGGAGTGAGCGCGAGGTGACCCTGGAGGCGACCGGTCTGGGCGGCGGTCGCCTGCGCGGGCTCGACCGCGGTGCGGACGTCGAGCGCACCCTCCCGGTCTCGAGTATCGCCAGCGTGCGCCCCGTCTGACCGCGGGCCCGTAGACTGGACCGCTATGGCTGACGGTCCCCTCATCGTGCAAAGCGACCGCACTGTGCTCCTCGAAGTCGCCCATCCCGACGCCGAGAACGCGCGTCACGAGCTCGCGATCTTCGCCGAGCTCGAGCGCGCCCCCGAGCACATCCACACGTACCGCATCACCCGGCTGGGGCTGTGGAACGCGCGCGCCGCGGGCCACGATGCCGATGCGATGCTCGAGACGCTCGACCGATGGTCTCGGTTCCCGGTGCCCGCGTCGGTCGCCATCGACATCCGCGAGACGGTCGGTCGCTACGGACGACTCGTGATCGAGCGCGACGACGAAGGCACCCTCATCCTGCGCTCGACCGATCAGGCCGTGCTGGCGGAGGTCTCGAAGAACAAGCGCATCCAGCCGCTGCTGCTCTCCCACCCCCAGCCGAACGTCTTCGTCGTCGACGCCTGGGCGCGCGGTCAGATCAAGCAGGAGCTTCTCAAGATCGGCTGGCCCGCCGAAGACCACGCGGGCTACACACCGGGGACGCCGCACGAGATCGAGCTGCACGAAGACGGCTGGACGCTGCGCCCGTACCAGCGCAAAGCCGTCGACATCTTCAGCGAAGGCGGTTCGGGCGTCGTCGTGCTCCCCTGCGGCGCCGGAAAGACCCTCGTCGGCGCGGCAGCCATGGCCGACACGAAGACGACCACCCTGATCCTGGTGACGAACACGGTCAGCGCGCGGCAGTGGCGGGATGAGCTCCTCAAGCGCACGAGCCTCACCCCCGAGGAGATCGGGGAGTACTCCGGGCAGGCCAAGGAGGTCAAGCCGGTCACCATCGCGACGTACCAGATCCTCACCGCCAAGCGGAAGGGCGAGTACGCGCACCTCGCGCTGCTCGACGCGCTCGACTGGGGCCTCATCGTGTACGACGAGGTGCACCTGCTCCCGGCACCCGTCTTCAAGCTCACCGCCGACCTCCAGGCGCGCCGACGGCTCGGCCTCACCGCCACCCTCGTACGAGAGGATGGCCGGGAAGGCGATGTGTTCAGCCTCATCGGCCCCAAGCGGTTCGACGCCCCTTGGAAGGAGATCGAAGCCCAGGGCTTCATCTCTCCCGCCGTCTGCTACGAAGTGCGGGTCGATCTGCCGGCATCCGACCGTCTCGAATACGCGGCGGCCGCCGACGACGAGCGCTACCGGATCGCCGCGACGGCGAACGCCAAGATCGACGTCGTGCGCGACCTGGTGGAGAAGCACCGCGGCGAGCAGATCCTCGTGATCGGGCAGTACCTCGACCAGATCGACATCATCGCCGAGGCACTGGGGGCACCCCAGATCACCGGTGCGACACCCGTCGACGAGCGCGAGGAGCTGTACGGCGGCTTCCGAGAGGGCCGCATCCCCGTGCTCGTCGTCTCGAAGGTCGCGAACTTCTCGATCGACCTTCCCGAGGCGTCGGTCGCGATCCAGGTGTCGGGCTCGTTCGGCTCACGTCAGGAAGAGGCCCAGCGCCTCGGACGCCTCCTGCGACCGAAGACCAACGGCCACACCGCGAGCTTCTACACCCTCATCGCCCGCGACACCGTCGACCAGGACTTCGCGCAGAACCGCCAGCGGTTCCTGGCCGAACAGGGCTACAGCTATACGATCCTCGACGCCGATCAGCTCGCCGTCGCCTGAGGCGCCGCGGGGTACGGCGGCGCGGCCGGATACCCGTGCGGCATGGCCGGCGGCGTGACGATCACGGTGCGGCCGAGTCGCCGCCGACGGAACAGCCACTCCACGACACCGCAGTAGGCGCCGATCAGCAGCACCGAGTGGGCGAAGCTGATCCATCCGGGCGAGCTGTCGTTGACGTCGGCGAGGCCGGCGAGGGCGAGCAGGAAGGCCGTCAGGTTGTTCACGACGTGGAGGGCGATCGCCGCCTCCAGCCCGCCCGTGCGCCAGGTCAGCCAGCCCGCGGCGACCGCGAAGACGCCCACGCTGAGCTGCCCGATCGGGTCGTACAGGTGTCCGAGCACGAACAGCGGCACCGGCAGGAGGATCGCGAACAGCGGATGCCGCAGCCAGCGACCGATGGCCTGCATCAGGTACCCGCGGAAGACGTACTCCTCCGCGGCGGACTGCAGCGGCACGAGCACGATCAGCACGGCGAAGGTGGCCCACAGCGCAGGGTTCTGAGCGGGCTCGGGAACGGCTGCGCCCTCCTCGGCGGGAAGCAGGAACGACAGGAGGCTGAGCACGACGGCGACGATCAGGGCGGCACCGGTGCACAGCAGCATCCATCCCCACCGCAGCCGCCCGGCCGCCGAGGAGATGAAGCCCACCCGGCGTCCGTTGATGATGAGCGACGCCAGCAGGTACGAGGGGAGCATCACCACGATGCTGAGCAGCAGCAGGGCGACCAGCAACGGATCGGTGAGGTCGAACATCACCGTCGTGTCGAGGGTGAGGAGCTGCTCACCGACCGACGGGAAGATGAGGGCGAGAACGATGTACACGCCGATGATGACGATGAGGAACACGAGGTAGAAGGCGACACCGAGGATGCCGGTGACCAGCGGCGTCCACCATCCCGACCGCTGCCGCGCGAACACGAGCCGATGGAAGGCGAGACCGCCTTGCGTCGCGTCGTCGGGCAGCGGCCGCGCGGGGCGCGGGGCGGGCGCGTAGCCCGGCGCCTGCGGCGGATACGGTGCATAGCCCGGGGGATACGGCGCGTGGCCGGGGGCCGGCGGCGATCCCGCCGCGGACGGGCTGGCGGGCGGCACGGGACGGGCGGCGTCGGGTGTCGTCATCCCCCTATCCTGACTGATCTCGGCGGGATCGGCCCCCTGCGTCGGGGGATATCCAGCGGATTGCGGGCAACGGGTGCCAAGATGGGCCTATGACCGCTCCGAGAATCCTCGTCGTCGACGATGAACCGAACATCCGGGACCTGCTGGTCACGAGCCTGCGCTTCGCAGGGTTCCAGGTGCGCGCCGTCGCCAACGGCGCGCAGACCATCTCCGCTGTGCTCGAGGAGGAACCCGATCTGATCATCCTCGATGTCATGCTCCCCGACATGAACGGGTTCAGCGTCACCAAGCGCCTGCGCGGTGCCGGGTACACGGCACCGATCCTGTTCCTCACCGCGAAGGACGAGACCGAAGACAAGATCGAGGGACTGAACGCGGGCGGCGACGACTATGTGACCAAGCCCTTCAGCCTCGATGAGATCGTCGCCCGCATCCAGGCGATCCTTCGCCGCACGATGCAGGCCGACGAGGAGTCGACCATCAAGGCGGGCGAGCTCACGATGGATCAGGACACGCACGACGTGCTCGTCGGCGACGTGTCGATCGACCTCTCCCCGACCGAGTTCAAGCTGCTGCGCTACCTCATGCTCAACCCGAACCGGGTGCTGAGCAAGGCGCAGATCCTCGACCACGTGTGGGAGTACGACTTCAACGGCGACGCGGGGATCGTGGAGAGCTACATCTCCTATCTCCGCCGCAAGATCGACCCGTACTCGTCGGAGCCTCTCATCCAGACCAAGCGCGGCTTCGGCTACATGCTGAAGACCGGGAAGTCCGCGTAAGGGCGCCGAGCTGACCGGCACCGATTCGAAGACCGACCGGGTCACCGCATGGTGGCGCGGGAGGAGTCTGCGTGCGAAGGTGACGGCTGTCACCGTCGGGGTCCTGGCCGTCGGGCTCCTTGCGGCCGGCGTCGGCACGGCGGTGCTCCTGCGCAACGCACAGCTCGCTGAGCGCGAGCAGTCGGTGAGCCAGACCGTGACGCTCGACCAGACGAGCAACCTCCTCACGGTCGAGGTGCGAGGGGGTGTCGCGCGCTTCTCCGAGCCCGCCACCCCGCCGCTGACCTCGTTCTACATCGCGGTGTACGGTCCCGACGGCGACCTGCTCATCACGGGCGGGTCTTCTGCCAAGCCTGCGCCGGAGTTCCCGAAGACGTTCAAGCTCGAGGATGCCGTGCTCCGCGGCACGACACCGTTCGAGCTGACCTCCGCCGACGGCAAGACGAGCTTCTACGCCGCGGTCGACACCCTGCAGATCGCGAAGGCCCGCGAGCTCAACGTGCAGCTGCTCGCCCTGCCGTTGACGCCGGTGAACCAGACGGTGACGAACTTCATCGGTATCTACTCGATCCTCGCTCTTCTCACCATCCTGGCGGGGGCGATCGCGACCCGCACCGCGGTCACGCTCGCCTTCCGCAGCCTCGGCCAGGTCGAGGAGACCGCCATGTCGATCGCGGCGGGCAACTTCAGTCAGCGCATGGGCGACATCGAACCGGGCACCGAAGTGGGGCGGCTGAAGACCGCGATCAACGCGATGCTCGATCGCATCGACCACGCTCTCGCCCAGCGAGACGCATCCGTACGTCAGATGCGCCGGTTCATCGGCGACGCGAGCCATGAGCTGCGCACGCCGCTGGTGACCGTGCGCGGGTATGCGGAGCTCTACCGGATGGGCGCGATCAGTGGCGACGACCAGGTCGCCCAGTCGATGGATCGCATCGAGAAGGAAGCGGTGCGCATGGGCGCGCTCGTCGAAGACCTCCTCGCCTTGGCGCGCCTCGACGAGCGCCGCGACCTCGTCATCGCCGATGTCGACCTGCGACCGATCGCCCGCGACGCCGTGCTCGATGCCCGCGTGACCTCCCCCGATCGTGTCGTCACGATGATCGACGAGACGACCATCGTCGCCGTGGCCTCTCCCACCGACACGGAGAAGAGCCCGCCGACCACGGAGACCATCGCGCGGGTGCGTCGCTCCAGCCAGATGCTCGCGGGGGCGACCCGGTCGATCCTCCGCCGCCGCGCGCGGCCCGCTCCCCCCGCCGCGTCGCCGGAGTCGGCACCCGACGAGCCCGCCGCGCCGACGCCCCGGCGCGTGTTCGATCCGATCGTGCTCGGCGACGAGAACCGCATCCGCCAGGTGGTGGCGAACCTCCTCACCAACGCCCGCCGCTACACCCCGGAGGGGTCGCCGCTGGAGATCGCGGTGGGCGTCGACGAGCCTGGCCGCATGGGCTGGATCGCCGTCATCGATCACGGCGCGGGAATCCCCCCGATGATCCGCGAGAAGATCTTCCAGCGCTTCTGGCGTGCCGACACCTCGCGTACGCGCGAGACGGGCGGCGCGGGCCTCGGCCTGTCGATCGTCGCTTCCATCGTGGAGGCGCTGCACGGCACGATCGACGTCAAGGAGACCCCGGGCGGTGGCGCGACGTTCCGCGTCGCCTTCCCTCTTGCTGAGCCTCGCGACGCGGAAGAGCATCTGCACATCGAGACCCAGCCGCTCCCCCGGCTCACGACCGAGGAATCTCAGGCCTGAGCCCTGCCACGCGGCTCGTCCCGCGCGGCTCCTCCCCCGCGCCGCGATGCCGACGACGCTGCACAGGCGGCCCGGATGCTGCGGCCTGGCGGCTTCTCGCGCGCATACGGTGGGTGCTTCTGAAAGGAGCCACCATGGCCGTCTTCTCCGTCGACAGTGACGCCGTCCTCTCCGCCACTCACGCGATCCGCGCGACCGGCGACCGACTCCAGGGCGAGACGGCTGCGATGCTGAGCCAGCTCACGCAGCTGCAGGGATCGTGGACGGGCACGGCGTCCGTCGCCTTCCAATCGGTCGTCGAGCGCTGGCGGGCTGCCCAGCGAGAACTCGACGCCGCTCTGGGCGACATCAGCTCGGCCCTCGGCGCTGCAGGCCATCAGTACGCGCAGACCGAACAGGCCACAGCGAGCATGTTCCGCTGACGTCCTCCGCGCCCAGAAACGGAGAAGGGCCCCGGCCGAAGCCGGAGCCCTTCTCTTCGTGATGGATCAGAAGTCCATGCCACCCGTCGGGTCGCCGGCCGGAGCCGCGACCTTCTCGGGCTTGTCGGCCACGACGGCCTCGGTGGTGAGGAACAGACCCGCGATCGACGCGGCGTTCTGCAGCGCCGAGCGCGTCACCTTGGCCGGGTCGATGATGCCCGCGGCGAACATGTCGACGTACTCGCCCGTGGCGGCGTTCAGGCCCTGGCCGACGGGAAGCTCGCCGACCTTGTTGGCCACGACGCCCGGCTCGAGACCGGCGTTGAGGGCGATCTGCTTGAGCGGAGCCTCGATCGCGACCTTCACGATGTTGGCGCCGGTCGCCTCGTCACCCGTCAGCTCGAGGGCGTCGAACGCCTTCTTGCCGGCCTGGATCAGCGCGACGCCACCACCGGGGACGATGCCCTCCTCGACAGCCGCCTTCGCGTTGCGCACGGCGTCTTCGATCCGGTGCTTGCGCTCCTTGAGCTCGACCTCGGTGGCCGCGCCCGCCTTGATGACGGCCACGCCGCCGGCGAGCTTGGCGAGGCGCTCCTGGAGCTTCTCGCGGTCGTAGTCGCTGTCGGTGTTGTCGATCTCGCGCTTGATCTGGGTCACGCGGCCCTCGATCTGCTCCGAGTCGCCGGCACCCTCGACGATCGTGGTCTCGTCCTTGGTGACGATGACCTTGCGTGCACGGCCGAGCAGGTCGAGCGTGGCGTTCTCGAGCTTGAGGCCCACCTCTTCGGTGATGACCTGGCCGCCCGTGAGGATCGCGATGTCCTGCAGCTGAGCCTTGCGGCGGTCGCCGAAGCCGGGAGCCTTGACGGCGACCGACTTGAAGATGCCGCGGATCTTGTTCAGCACGAGGGTCGCGCGGGCTTGACCCGCGCCGTCCTCGGCGATGATGACGAGCTCCTTGCCGTCCTGGATCACCTTGTCGACGATCGGCAGGAGGTCCTTGATGTTGGAGATCTTCTGGTTGGCGATCAGGATGTACGGGTCTTCGAAGACCGCTTCCTGACGCTCGGGGTCGGTGACGAAGTAGGGGTTGATGTAGCCCTTGTCGAAGCGCATGCCCTCGGTGAGCTCGAGCTCGGTGCCGAACGTCTGCGACTCCTCGACGGTGACCACACCCTCCTTGCCGACCTTGTCGATCGCCTCGGCGATCAGTTCGCCGATCTCGGGGTCAGCGGCGGAGATGGATGCCGTGGCGGCGATCTCCTCCTTGGTCTCGACCTCCTTGGCGGAGGCGAGCAGCTCATCGGAGAGAGCCTTCACGGCCTTCTCGATGCCCTTCTTGAGCGAGATGGGGTCAGCGCCTGCGGCGACGTTGCGAAGGCCCTCACGCACGAGCGCCTGGGCGAGAACCGTGGCGGTGGTGGTGCCGTCACCCGCGACGTCATCCGTCTTCTTGGCGACCTCCTTGACGAGCTCCGCGCCGATCTTCTCGTACGGGTCGTCGAGCTCGATCTCCTTGGCGATCGAGACGCCGTCGTTCGTGATGGTGGGAGCGCCCCACTTCTTCTCGAGCACGACGTTGCGACCGCGGGGGCCGAGCGTCACCTTGACGGCGTCGGCGAGGATGTTCAGGCCGCGCTCGAGGCCGCGACGGGCCTCCTCGTCGAAAGCGATGATCTTTGCCATGTGTGTGTCGTCCCTCCCGGACGTAGGCGATGTCTTTAGCACTCGGCAACTTCGAGTGCTAAATCATTCTGGCACTCGACTATAGGGAGTGCAAGCCGCCTGCGCGCGCCTCAGCGGACGACGCGCACGGAGCCGCGCACGGGAACGAGCTCGACCCAGGTGTTGCCGGGAGCGAGCGCGACTTCCCTGCCCCCGGAGGTGACCACGATGCGCGAGTCGCGGCTCTTCTTCGACCAGCGCACCGAAAGCGTCTTGCCGCCCGTCGACAACGTCCCTGTGCCCTTGCCCACGAGATGGGTGCGCGGCACCTCCGTGTAGGTCACCTCGACATCGAGCGTGAGCACGTTCTTCGCCCGCAGCTGCTTGCCGTGCGAGTCGAGATCCTTCACGCCCGACTGGAAGCGCATGTACGACTTCGCGTCTGCGCTCCAGCGCCAAGACCGCTGCGAGCTGCTCGAGAACGAGATGTCGAGCCCCTTCGCCCGTTCGCCCCTCGCGACGGCCGTCGGCCTGCTCCCCTGCTGCGCATAGGAGAACTGCGCGCGCGGCGGGTCGATCTGCGCGTATGCCTTGCGCAGCTTCTGCGCCTCCACGACGACGTTGTGCGGCGCACGCTTCTGGGTCGACCGGTACATGAACGCGTCGTCCTTGCCGCCGTGTATCGACAGGTGCAGATCGGTCTCGCCGATCATGCGGACGAAGGGCGCCCGTCCGCCCGAGAAGGCGATGATCCCCTTGAGGGGCCCGACGATCTCGGGGTCCATCGGGCGGATGCTGCGCAGTGGTCCGATCTCCTTCGGCACATCGGAGAACCACACCGCGACGTAGCGCGTGAGACCGCCCTCGACGAGCTCCTCGTAGACGATGTCGGTGCGCTCGAGCCCCCACTGCGGACGCGCCGCCCAGTGGTTGTCGATCTTGGCCGCCAGGGCCGGACCCGTGATGTCGGCAAGCGGCACAGTCGTCCCCCGAAGGGGAGAGGCACCGGTCGTGGGCGTCGGGGTCGCGGTGGGAGTCGGCGTCGGGGTGGGAGTGGCGGTCGTCGCTGCCGGGGTCGGAGTCGCCTCCGGCTCAGGAGCGCAGCCGAAGAGGGCGCCGGCGGTCAGCGAGAGGACGACCAGCGCGACGGCCGTACGTGGGGGGAAGGTCACGTCGGCAGGATAACCGAGCCGCCTGCGCTCAGGCCGTGACCACGCGGACGGATTCGGCCTGCGGGCCCTTCTGCCCGGTGCCGACGGTGAACTCCACCGCCTGCCCCTCCTCCAGCACCCGGAAGCCCGACATCTCGATGTTGGAGTAGTGGACGAACACGTCCTGGCCTTCGGCGACGGTGATGAACCCGAAGCCCTTCTCGGCGTTGAACCATTTGACAGTGCCGTGCGTCATGCGAAATCTCCTGATGCTGCTGTGTGACGTCGCCATGCTAACCAGCGGAAACCGCGTGATCACGGCGATCCGGCATCAATTGACCTGCGCGTGCGGAAGTCTTCACACGCACGAAACACGAGCGGCCGCTCAGTCGTCGGGCGTCGGTGACGGTGTGGTCCGGTCGAGCCCGATCACCACGACGAGCTGGCGCAGACTGTCGTCCGCGGCATCCTGGTACACCTCACTGAACTCGACGTCGGCGCCGCCGATGGCCTGCGCGAGTCCGCGGGCTGCGCCTTCGTCCTCATCACGTGCGTAGAACACGGTCGTTCGGGCGAAGTCCTGCGACCCGGCGTCACCGGCCGTGACGTCTTCGGCGGCCCATCCTGCGGCGACGATGTCGGCACTCAGCGAGCTTCCCAGTCCGTCCTGCGGCGTGGCGTTGAGCACCACGACGGTGTAGCTCGTGTCGACCACCGGCTCCGCCGTGGCGACAGCGGTGGGGAGGGCGCTGAGGCCGCGCTCGGGTCCGAAGCGGCCACCCGCCCAGAGGGTCGCGAGGATGCCGGCGGCGACGAGCACCACCGTGGCGATCGTCGCCCACAGGAGCACACGACCGCGGCGCACGTGCGGCTGCTCTGCGCGGTGTGCGCCGACACGGCGCGGCTCGCCCGAGGAGGGAAGCTCGTCGAAACGATCCGTGGGGTACTGGGGCACCAAAGAATGCTATCCGCAGCAGCCCGGGGGAAACGACGCGGAGTGCCCGATGCGGCGGCTAGGTGAAGAAGGGCCCTCTAGCCGCGGCCGCGCACCAGGAGCGGCGCCGCCTCGCGCGCCTCTCGCATCCGGCGCAGGCGATGCACGAGCATCGGGGCGTAGGCGACGGCATCCGGGTGATCGAGCAGCCGCTCCAGCAGCTGGTAGTACCGGGCGGGCGTGAGACCGAGCTCCTGCCTCACGGCCTCCTCCTTGAGGGCGTCGTGCCGCCCAAAGCGTCCCTCGAAGTCGAGGATCATGCGATCGCGGTCGGTCAGTGCCACCCCTCCAGGGTAGGCAGACGGGCGCGCCGCCGACGGAGCCACTCCGAGACCCTGGAGATCGGTCGGGAATGCCGGCCGCTCGTGGAACATCGGAGGCCGAGGTCGGGTTGAATGAGGTGGATGTAAGGAGCCAACGATGACGTATCGCGTGAACAAGACAGACGAGCAGTGGCGCGAGGAGCTCAGCCCCGAGCAGTACGCCGTGCTGCGCGAGGCCGGCACGGAGCGCCCCTGGACGGGAGAGCTCCTCGATGAGCAGCGCGCCGGGCTGTACACCTGTGCGGCATGCGGCGCAGAGCTGTTCCAGAGCGGCACGAAGTTCGACTCGCACTGCGGGTGGCCGAGCTTCTACGAGTCGGTGCGGCCGGAGGCCGTCGAGCTGATCGAAGACCGCAGCCACGGCATGGTGCGCACCGAGGTGCGCTGCGCCGCGTGCGGGTCGCACCTCGGGCACGTGTTCCCCGACGGGTTCGGCACGCCCACCGGCGATCGCTACTGCATGAACTCGCTGTCGCTGTCGTTCACCCCCGAGTCGTGACCGACGCCGCGCGCGCGGGCGGCGCCCTGGAGGCCGCCCGGTCCCGGCGGTCGTGGTCGAAGGTCACCGACGAGGCCCCGACGCACGCCGAGCTGCTGACCCTCGTGTCGGCGGCCGGCCGTGTCGCCGACCACTCGTCGCTGCACCCGTGGCGTCTGATCGAGCTGCGCGGCGACGACCGGGTGCGGCTGGGCGAGGCCATCGCACGGGCCCAGGGAGACGACTCCCCCTCCATGAAGCCGCTGCGGGCCCCGCTGCTGATCGCGGTGGTCGCAAGCTACCGCCCGAGCGCGAAGGTTCCGCGGTGGGAGCAGGAGGCCGTGGCGTCGGGCGTCGCGCACATGCTCAGCCTGCTCCTCGACGAGGCGGGGTGGGGGGTCATCTGGCGCACGGGTCACTACACGCGCTCGACCGCCGTCGCCCGCGCGCACGGGCTCGGCGACGACGAGGAGCTGCTCGGCTGGCTCTATGTCGGTGGGAAGCCCGACGGCTCGCGCGACGGACGGCGCAAGGAGATCGACGCTGCGCGGTTCGTCACCAGAATGCCGGAGGCGGCCGGCCCGGGCGGTCCTGCTGCCGCCGAGGAGCGACCCGACACGCGTTCGACGGCGTCGAAAAAGGACAAGAAGCAGGAGAAGAAGGACAAGAACAAGGAGAAGAAGAAGGAGAAGAAGCGCCGGAAGGCCGAGCGCAAGAAGCAGAAGAGGCGCCTCAGAGCCGAGCGCGACGCCGCCCGTCCGTAGACCCAGCCACAGCCGACCTCAACGGCGCCAGGGCGTGACGGCGACGATCACGGAGATGAGCGCCACGATCACCGTGAGCAGCTCGATCGCCCACCCCGGCCCCGATACGGCAGGCCAGGCGAGGTCAAGGGCGAAGGCGGCGATGAGCTGGCCGGCCACCGTGCCGAGGCCGAGCAGCAGCACACCGGTGTGGACGACGAGCGCCGCCGACAGGAAGATGTAGACGACGCCGATCGCACCCCCGACGTAGAGCCAGGGCTCCGTCGGCGGGGATGCCGGCAGTCCGCTCACCGCGATGCTCACGAGCGCCGCTGCGACCAGCAGGACCGTGCCGCCGATGAAGTTGACGAGCGTCGCCGTCAGCGGCGTTCCCACGCGCTGGCGGAGCCTGCCGTTGGTCGCCTGCTGCCACGCGATGCCGATGCCCGCCAGCAGCGGCAGGAGCAGCATCCACGCAGGTACGCGCTCGAGCACTCCCCCTTGCAGGGAGACGCCGACGGCCACCAGTGCCAGCGCCCCGCCGACCACTCGCGGGATCGTGACGGCGACGACGCCCGCCGGCCCGTAGCCCACGCGGTCGAGCACGAGGCCATTGATGGTCTGACCGGCCACCACCCCCACGGTGAACAGCGAGACGCCGATCGTGGCGACCGCGAGCCCCTGGGTGGCCACGGTGAGCGCTCCGGCCGCTCCGGCGATCAGCATCCACCACGGGATCGTCCGCTGACGGATGCCGGCGGCGAGCGCCCGGAACCCGCGGCGGCCGGACGGGAGCACGAGCGACAGCACGGTGAGCAGCAGCAGGCCCGACGTGAACGACACCGCGGCGGCGACCAGGCCGTCTTCGAGCCGGAGCCCGAGCTGCCCGTTGATGCGCGCCTGCACGGCGGTGAGGATGCCGACCAGCACAGCCCCGGACAGGGCGAGCCAGGCCGGCATGCGGGTCGGGGCGGCGGATGTCACGTACCGAGCGTAGGCGACCCCGGCGCATCGACGCCCCGCGGAGCCGTCGGTCGAGCCCGCCCTAGGGCTCCGCCGCGGGCGTGTCAACCGGCGTGCACACCGCAGGCTGCCCGCGTACGGTGCCGGGCATGGACGCTTCTGCCCGCTCGACCGCCGGTGCGTCTGCGGCGGCCCCGCGGCCGACGGTGAGCGTCGTCATCCCCGTCAAGGATGATGCCGTGCTGCTGCGGCGCTGCCTGGCCGCGCTCGGCGCGCAGACCCGGGCTCCTGACGAGATCGTCGTGGTCGACAACGGGTCGGTCGACGCGTCGGCCGCCGTCGCGCGACGCGCGGGGGCCGTGGTCGTGCACTGCGCGGACGCGGGGATCCCGGCGGCCGCATCCCGCGGATACGATGCGGCGTCGGGCGACATCATCCTGCGCCTCGACGCCGACTGCGTGCCCGCGCCGACGTGGGTCGAGCTCATGTGCGACACGTTCGCCACCCACCCCGAGATCGATGCGCTCACGGGACACGCGTCGTTCATCGACGGTCCCGTGCTGCTGCGCCGGCCCCTCGCCGCCCTGTACCTCGGGGCGTACCGCACCGTGTGCGGCACGGCGCTCGGCCACCGTCCGCTGTTCGGCTCGAACCTCGGGATGCGTCGCAGCGCATGGCGGGCCGTGTCGGAGGCGGTGCACCGCGCCGACAGCGACGTGCATGACGATCTCGACCTGTCGTACCACCTCGGAATCTCTCATCGCATCGGAACAGTGGAGGGGGCGCGCATGGGCATGTCGATGCGTCCGTTCGCGAGCGCGACCGGGATGCGACGTCGCGTGCGGCGCGGCTTCCACACCGTCACCTCGCACTGGCCCGACGACTTCCCCCCGCGCCGCTGGCGGGAGCTCGTGCGGCGGCGGGCAGCATCCGAGTCCGGCGAGGAGAGCGCGGCCCTCGAGGCGGTCTGAGTGTTCCGAACTGTGACGGCCGCCGCGCGCCCCGCCCGTCGCCGTCGCTAGCCTCGGAGCGGCTCGGAAACCGGAAGCCTCCGCCTTGAGCAGCCGCGACCCCGCGACCTGCAAGAGCCTCTGACCCTCGTCAGCCGGCTTCCCAGGGCTTCCTGCCGTCGGCTGGCCTGTTCCCAGAGGAGCAACCATGCCCATCCCCACCACGACCGCCGGAAGTCTTCCCCGCACCCCGGCGCTCATCGAAGCCAACGCCGCGCGCACATTCGCGGACGACGGCTTCACCCTCCTGTCCACTCCCGCCTTCGAAGAGCTCACCGCCGCGGCGGTGGCCGATGCCGTCGAGCGGCAGCGACAGGCCGGCATCACCCTCGTCGGCGACGGCGAGTTCGGCAAGGCGATGTCGAACCCCGTCGACTACGGCGCCTGGTGGTCGTACTCGTTCCAGCGCGTCGAGGGTCTCGCGCTCACCGAGGTGAACGCCTTCACCGAGCCGCCTGCCCGCTCGACGCCGGGAAACGTGCGGCTGACGAGCTTCCTCGACAGACGCGACCGGGGCCTCTTCCCCGACGTGTACGCGGAGGCGGTGGAAGTCGGTCGCAACGCGACGGCGTTCCCGACGACCACCGGGCCGCTCTCGTACCGGGGCCACGAGGCGGTGGCCGCCGACATCCGCCACCTCGGGGCGGCGCTCGACGGCGTCGACGGGGCTCGCCCGCAGGGCTTCCTCACGGCGATCGCGCCCGGTTCGGCATCCCGCGTGCGCAACGACTACTACGCCACAGACGAGGAGCACCTGTACGCCTGGGCCGACGCGCTCCGCGAGGAGTATCGCGCCATCGTGGAGGCCGGGCTCGTGCTGCAGCTCGACGACCCCTGCCTCGCAGAGAACTGGGATCAGATCAACCCCGCCCCCACCCCGGAGGAGTACCGCGCGTTCACGCGCATCCGCATCGACGCTCTCAACCACGCGATCGCCGGCCTTCCGAAGGAGCAGCTGCGCCTGCACCTGTGCTGGGGGTCGTGGCACGGGCCTCACACGACCGACATCGAGCTGCGCGAGATCCTCCCGGAAGTGCTGCGTGCGAACGTGGGGTCCATGTCCTTCGAGGCCGGCAACGTGCGCCACGAGCACGAGTGGGAGGTCTGGGCCGATGCCGCCGTGCCCGACGACCTGGTGCTCGTCCCGGGTGTCGTGAGCCATGCCACCAACGTGGTCGAACACCCCGATCTGGTGGCGCAGCGCATCCGGCGCTTCACCTCGATCGTCGGCGAGGACCGCGTGATCGCCTCGACCGACTGCGGCCTGGGCGGCCGCATCCATCCGGATCTGGCGTGGGCGAAGCTCGACGCCCTCGGAGAGGGCGCCCGCCGCGCGTAGCCCCACGGTGGTGGGGGTCAGCCGGCCAGCGTCAGGAGCGCGCCCCCGGCGGCCCCCACCACGACGACCACCCACGGCGGCACCCGCCAGCTCACCAGCAGCACGAAGCACGCGAGCCCGAGAGCGAACGGGCCCGGTCCGGTGATCGCCGTCGTGAACACCGGCTGATACAGCGCCGCGGCGAGGATGCCGACCACCGCCGCATTCGCGCCGCGCAGCGCCGACCTCACCGACGGCCTCTCCCGCAGCGAGTTCCAGAACGGGAGCACGCCCACAAGGAGCAGGAATCCGGGCAGGAACACCGCCACGAGCGCGATGAGCGCCCCGAGCACACCGCCGGGGCCCACCTGCGAGACCGCGCCGAGATAGCCGGCGAACGTGAACAGCGGGCCGGGCACGGCTTGAGCTGCGCCGTAGCCGGCGAGGAACTGGTCCGCGGCGACCCAGCCGGTCTCCACAACCTCGGCCTGCAACAGCGGCAGCACGACGTGACCGCCGCCGAACACGAGCGCGCCGGAACGGAAGAACGCGTCGAACAGTGCAAGGGCCTGCCACCCCGTCAGGCGCACCGCGATGGGGGTCGCGATGAGCAGGAGCGCGCACAGCCCCAGAGAGGCGATCCCCACCCCGCGGCTCACCGGGAATCTCACCAGCGGAGCTGACGGCGGCTCCGACGCACGGCACAGCATGAGACCGGCGGAGGCCCCGACCACGATCGCGATCACCTGGCCGGCCGAGCCCGCGAGAAGCAGCGCGGCCGCCGCGGCGACGACCGCGATCGCCGCGCGACGCGGATCGGGGGTGAGTGTCTTCGCCATCCCCCACACCGCCTGCGCGACGATGGCGACCGCCACGATCTTCAGGCCGTTCAGCACGCCCTCGCCGACCGGGCCGCCGAAAATCGACGCCCCGAACGCGAAGGCCACCATCAGCGCCGCCGAGGGGAGGGTGAAGGCGACGAAGGCGGCGAGCGCGCCCCAGCCGCCGGCGCGCAGCATCCCGATGCCGAATCCCACCTGGCTGGAAGCCGGTCCCGGCAGGAACTGGCCGAGGGCGACGAGGTCGGCGTACTCCTTGTCGCTCAGCCAGCGCCGGCGGGTGACGAGCGCATCCCGGAAGTAGCCGAGGTGCGCGACGGGTCCTCCGAACGACGTCACGCCGAGGCGCAGGAAGACGCGGAAGACCTCGCCCGGCGTACCTCGCCGCGGCGCCGCGCCGACCTCACCGCTCATCCCCCCATTGTGCTGATGAGCATGGCCGGGCGGCCAACGGCACGTGAACGTACGGTGCGGCGCGCGGCCCCCTCACCGGGCGTTCGCGGGAACGCGGCGGGGATGCTGGCTGTCGTCGGCGCTGGTCACCTGCTGCCGATACTCCCGCATCTGGTCCATATGCTCGGCAAGGGCGCGTTCGCGGGCAGCCCTGTCGAGGGCGGCGCGCACGGTGCGGGTGAAGATCACACCGCCGCGGGAACCGGGGTGGATGCCGTCGCCGGCGAGGGCTTCGGGGTGCGGTGCGATCGCCTCGTCCCACCGCGCCAACACGACATTGTCATGCGTGCGTGCGAAGTCGCGCAGGCGACGGTTGACCCCGTCGATCCAGTCGCGCGGCGCCGACGCGGTGACGAGGATGAGGCTCCGGTCGGCTCCGATGATGCGCACGATCTGCCGCAGCACGCTCTCGTCGACCGGACCGTTCGTGCCCAGCGCAACCACCACGTAGCGGCGCAGCTCGCCGCGCTTCTCGAGGCTGCGAAGGATGCCGGGCGCCGCCCACATCGAACGGGAAACCTTGGCGTCGACCGCGATTCCCGGGATGCCGTCGAGGAGCTTGGGGGCGGCGGCCAGCATCACCGAGTCGCCCACGGCGGTCACATCCGCGCCCCGCACCTCTTCGACCTCGAGCACGGGCGGAGTGCCGCGAGGCGTGGGGGTCGGCGTGGGGGTCGGCGTCGCAGAGGGCGAGGGATCGGCCGGGGGCGAGGCGCGCAGTGCAGCGTCTCCCACCTGGATGGCCCGCTCGGCAGAGGTCTCGTCGGGGGCGGAGAAGACCGCGGCGGTGGTCGCCATCACCAGCAGCATCCCCGTGACGGCGGTCAGTGCCGGCACGAGCCGGCGCGGCGAGGAGGAGCCCCACGCTCGCCGGAAGCGCACGAGAACCGCCCGCAGACCCTCCCGACGGATCGGCGTCTCGACCCACCGATACGACGCGGCGGCGAAGGCCAGCGTGATCGCGGCCGCGACGACCCCCAGGAGCACATTGCCGTGGAGGGCGGGCAGAGCGGCCTGCAGCAGGACGAGCACCGGCCAGTGCCACAGATAGATGCCGTACGAGCGTTCGCCGATCCAGCGCAGCGGGGCGACGTCGAGGGCGCGGCCGAGCGGCGACCCCGGCTGGATCGACGCCGCGATGACGGCCGCCGTCAGCGCAGACACGGTCACAAGCAGCCACACGGTGCCCACGGCATCCTGTGGCTGTTCGACGGCGGCGAGCACCACCGTCGCGACCAGCGCGGCCAGCCCCACCCCCGCCAGGATGCGGATGCCGGCACGGCCGCGAGCGGCGCCGGGGAAGCGCGAGCCGGAGGCGCGCGGGTCGGAGACGACGCGCCAGCCGGGGGCGAGCGCAACAGGCGGCGCGAGCGTGAGAGGCGGCGCGATCGGCCGCGACGGCGAGCGCTGCAGGACCGCCGCGAGACCGGCTCCCAGGAGCAGCCCGAACGCGTGGGTGTCGGTGCCGTAGTACACGCGCGACGTGTCCCCCGTGGAGGCGGCGACGAAGACCGCCCACGCGACGCTGAGCGCCGCCACACCGAGCAGAACGCCCGCGCGCGCGGAACGCACACGCAGACCGACGATGAGGAGTGCGGCCAGGGGAAGCAGGAGGTAGAACTGCTCTTCGACGGCCAGCGACCAGAGGTTGCGGTACAGCTCGGGCGCCGTGGAGGCGAAGTAGTCCTCCCCTGCCGCGATCGCGAACCAGTTCGAGGTGAAGGTCGCCGCTCCCACCAACTGGGGGCCGACCCCTACGAGCACGTCACCGCCGATCGCCCACGCCGCCGCCGTGCACACCAGCACCAGCACGGCGAGGGCCGGGAGGAGCCGCCGCGCCCGCCGCACCCAGAACGGACGCAACGCGATGCGCCCGGTATCGCCGTGCTCCCGCAGCAGCAGGCTCGTGATGAGAAAGCCCGACAGCACGAAGAAGACGTCGACCCCGACGAAGCCGCTGTGCATGCCGACGCGCGGGAAGAGGTGATAGACGACGACGAGCGTCACGGCGATCGCTCGGATGCCGTCGAGTCCTGCGTATCTCGCGCCTCGCCGAACGGCAGTCGCTGCGTTCGTCATCCGCGCTCACCTTCTCTCGCACACGACAGCGATCGTGGCGACGTCGCGAAACGATACCCGCCCTGGGGCGAGCCGCCGACAGCACACGCCAGGCGGCGCCGGCAGGGGCACGATTCCCGGTTCAGGTGGGCACAGATCGGGCTGTCCTGCCGCCGTCCCCCGGCCCCGCCCCACCCCCGGGGTCGTCAGCGGTCGGTGCCGTCGTCGATCAGCTCCAGGAGCTTCCGCAGTTCATCGCGGATCTCGCCGTGGTCGTACTGACCCGCCCGGCTCTCCGCAGAGATGACGCCGGAACGTCGGACGCTGCGGAAGTCGCCGTACGGGAAGGAGTATGCGCCCTTCGTCGCGGGGTTCGCGTCGCGATCGACGCCGAGATGCCAGTGCGAGTAGGCGGTCCATCCGTGCTCTTCGATGAACCGGTTCTCCTCTTCGGCCGAGGGCGCCGCCTCAGACCAGTCGTCGCGCTCATCTCGCACCACGGCGCCGTCGCGCACGAGGGAGCGGGCGAGCTTCAGGGCGGGCTTGTTCAGTTCGATGGTCATGTCGCGACGGTAACCCGCCATCCGTCTGCTGCCGTGGGGGTTGACGCCCGGACGCCCGGCACTCCGCGGTTCGGCGGGGTCGGAGCGGATGCACCGCCGGTGCGGGGCGGCTTGTCTCGGTGCCGGCTACAGGACTTGAACCTGCAACCCCCGTATTACAAGTACGGTGCGCTACCAATTGCGCCAAGCCGGCAATTCGACAAGTCTATCGGGCACGGGCACGCGGGCTTGCAGGTGCGGCTCGCATCGGCGCGCAGCGCACTCCGCGGTGTCGCCCAGACCCCCGGGGAGGTCTCGATGTCGCATCAGCCGGCCGTCACCGTGATCGTCCCCGTGTTCTCGACCGGCCCCTACATCCGCCCGCTTCTCGACTGCCTCGACCGGCAGCGCCCGCCCGAGGGCGGGTTCGACGCGCTCTTCGTGGATGACGGGAGCACCGATGCCACCGCCGAGCTCCTCGAACATCACGCACGGGAGCGCCCCTGGTCGCGCGTCATCCGACTGCCGCGCTCCGGCTGGCCGAGCCGGCCCCGCAACGTCGGCATCGATCAGGCGCGCGGCGAGTACGTGTTCTTCGTCGACCACGACGACTGGCTCGCCGATGACGCGCTGGAGCGCATGACGACGTTCGCGCGTTCGCACGGGTCGGACGTCGTCCTCGGGTCTATGCGAGGGCTCGGGCGCCACGTGCCCGTGCGACTGTTCTCACAGACGGTGATAGACGCCCGTCCGCCACGCACGCCGCTGCAGGACAGCATGACGGTGCACGCGATGTTCCGGAGGGCGTTCCTCGATGAGGCGGCGATCCGCTTCGACGAGTCGCTGCGCCGCCTCGAAGACCACGTCTTCATGGCCACCGTCTACACGTCCGCTCGTCGGATCTCGGTGCTCGCCGATGCCCCCGTGTATCTGCACGCCGCGCGGGCCGACAGCGCGAACGCCGCGCACCTGCCGTACGCGGCCGCCGATTACTACGCCGCCCTCGGCCGGGCCGTCGACATCGTCGTCGCATCGCGTCTTCCGACGGAGGAGCGCGACGCGTACCTGCACCGGTGGATGCGCACGGAGATGCTCGACCGGCTGCGGTCCGACGCGGTGCGCGCTCTTCCCGGCCCGCAGCGTGACGCTTTCTTCACCGAGGTGCGGGCGCTCCTGGCCCGCATGCCCGACGAGGCGATCCGGTCGCTGCCGCCCTCTTACCGCGACCGTGCGGAGCGCGTCCGGCGGGGCGCCACCTCGCCGGACGGCGCGCGCGACGTGGTCGATTCCCCCACGACCGCCGCGCGATCACGGGCGGTGAGGGCGGGACGGCGGGTGCGCGCAGTGCTCATCGATCTGGTGTCGCGAGCAGGACCTGCGCCGCGGCGGCGGATGATCACGTGGGGGCGAAGTCTCACGACGATGCTGCGCGACATCGGAGCGGGCCTCGCCGTCGTGAGCGCCGTCGCCGCTGCCACCCTCGTGCTCGTGGCGCCGGTCGCCGCCGCCATCCTCACCGCGGCATCGACGATCATCGCCGCGTGGCTCGCCCCGCACTCACTGCGCGCGTGGCCGACGGCGGTGCGGCAGCTCCTCGCCCTCTCCCCCGGCATCGTCGCCACTGTCGCGCACCGCGACGTCGCGGCCGGCATCGCGGTCACCGCGGCCGCCGCTCTCATCGGCATCGGCGCCCTCGCCGACCGCACCTGGCGGCGCAGCGACGTGCGCGCGTATCCCGCCCGCCACGGTCGTCCCCTCGAGAGGCTCGGCTGGATCGGGCTGACGGCAGGCGTTCTCGCCGTGGCGATCACCGCTGCCGTCGCCTTCAGCGCGCTGCGCTGACGAGCGCGACGTTACGGCGCAGGAGTGGGCGTCGGGGTGGGAGTGACGGCAGGTGTCGGGGTCTCCTGCGACTTGTAGAACGCGTCGCTGGCGCTCGTCATCACGAACTGAGAGAACTCGGCCGGGTCATCCAGTGCGCCCACGTACGCCTCGCCGTTGACGAGGATCATCGGGATGCCGGTGAGGGCGAGGTCGTCGGTGTCGGAGATCCCGGCGACCGCCCGCTCGGTGGCCTCCTTCACCCAGCCGGCGAAGTCGCCGGACTCGATGCAGGAACGCACCTTCTTGGGGTCGTCTGCCCCGGACGCGATCGCGAGGTCGGCCAGCTGCACGTCGGAGTATCCGTCGGAGTCGATCGCGGGCTGGCGAGAAAGCAGCTCGTTGTTGAACTGGAAGAAGTCGTCGGGCGAGTAGGTCGCCATGCAGGCCGCGGCGCTCGCGGCGCGCAGCGAGTACTTCGTGCCGTTCGACTTCGCCGCGAGCATCGACACCGGGTGGTACGTGAGCGTCGCCGCCCCTTCGTTGACCCACGTGCTGAGCTGCTGCACGTTGGCGAGCTGCCAGTCACGGGCGCCGCTGGAGAGGTAGTCGACGTACACGCGGATCTCGACGGGAGGAACCGTGGATTCGGTGGCCTCCGGCGACGGCGACGGCTCGGCCGACTTCGTCGCCTCGGCACCCGAAGCGCCGTCGGCCGTCTGCGCACCCAGCGGGCCGCCGCCCACCCCCGTGATGGAGGTGATCGGGAATCCGTCTGCCGTGACGTTGCTCGGCTGGAGCTGCGGACGACCGAGGGTGGCGGAGATCGCCCACGCCACGACGGCGGTCACGGCGACGCCTGCGACCACGACTCCGGCGATCAGCGCGGAGCGGCGGATGAGGCGGGCTCGGCGCTGCTTCACACGCACCTGCTGAGCCTTCTCGCGGACGGCCTCGCGGCGGTCGATCGAGCCGGTCTCAGGGCGGGAGTCGTCGGTGGACATGGAACCTCTTGCGAAAGCGTTGGGGGGCATCGCCTGATGCCGGGTCGATCGCACGGGCTTGCGATCCCTACCGATGGTAGTCAGGCACCCTGGGAAAACCCCAGACAATCTCTCTCTCGACATGTGACGACATGCCATACTGAACGGGCGTCCCCTGGGGCCGTGCGGGGTCATCCCGCTCATTCCATTCACTACGGATCGTCCGGCACGTACCTGCCGGTGAAGGAGAAGAAACAATGGCGTCCGTCACTTTCGACAACGCAACCCGCCTCTACCCGGGCGGAACCCGCCCCGCGGTCGACAAGCTGAACCTCGAGATCGAGGACGGCGAGTTCCTGGTCCTCGTCGGCCCCTCCGGTTGCGGTAAGTCCACCTCGCTGCGCATGCTCGCCGGCCTCGAAGAGGTCAACGCCGGCCGCATCCTCATCGGCGACCGCGATGTCACCGACATCCCGCCGAAGGACCGCGACATCGCGATGGTGTTCCAGAACTACGCGCTGTACCCCCACATGACGGTCGCCGAGAACATGGGCTTCGCGCTGAAGATCGCCGGTGTCGGCAAGGAGGAGCGCGCCAAGCGCGTCGAAGAGGCCGCCAAGCTCCTCGACCTCGAGCAGTACCTCACGCGCAAGCCGAAGGCGCTCTCGGGTGGTCAGCGTCAGCGTGTCGCCATGGGCCGCGCCATCGTCCGCCAGCCGCAGGTGTTCCTCATGGACGAGCCGCTGTCGAACCTCGACGCGAAGCTGCGCGTGCAGACCCGCACTCAGATCGCCTCGCTGCAGCGCCGCCTGGGCGTCACCACCGTCTACGTCACGCACGACCAGACCGAGGCGCTCACGATGGGCGACCGCATCGCGGTGCTGAAGGACGGAATCCTCCAGCAGGTCGGCACCCCGCGCGACCTGTACGAGAAGCCGAACAACGTGTTCGTCGCCGGCTTCATCGGCTCGCCCGCCATGAACCTGTTCGCAGCCGACGTCGCCGAGGGCGGCGTCCGCTTCGGCACCGCCGTCGTGGCGGTCGAGGCCGACACGCTCGGCAAGGCGAACGGCTCGCAGGTGACCATCGGCATCCGCCCCGAGGACATCGTCGTGAACCCGGCCGACGGCCAGGGCATCACGGTCGACGTCGACCTCGTCGAGGAGCTCGGCGCCGACGGCTACCTGTACGGCCACACCGAGATCAACGGCAAGCGCGCCGACCTCGTCGCCCGCGTCGACGGTCGCCGCCACCCGAACGCCGGCGAGAAGGTCGTGCTGGCGCCGATCCCCGGCCACGTGCACGTGTTCGACGCCGAGTCGGGCGAGCGCCTCACGGACAAGGCGATCGTCTCGGCCTGAGCCACATCCACCACGAGCGACGCGGCGCGGCGGGTCATCAGACCCCCGCGCCGCGGCGCATGCGGGCGACGGATCCGGCGACCGGATGTTGCCCCGTCGACCGAGAACAGCGCGAGCGAGGAGCTGCGAGAGGAACGTCATGGTCGAGTCGCTGACGATCACCGCCCGGAGCGTCGACGCAGGGCTGCTGTCTCTCCCGTGGTCGACGGGTCTCGACGAATGGCCGAGCGAGACGATCGTGTCGCTCCCGAAGGGCATCTCACGACACCTGGTGCGTTTCGCGAACCTGTCGGGCCGCGTCGTGGCGGTCAAGGAGACCACGGCGGAGATGGCCCGACGGGAGTATGAGACGCTGGGCGCCCTCGCCCGCCTCGACGTCCCGTGCGTCGAACGTGTCGCGGTGATCGACGGACGCCGCACCCCGAAGGGCGAGCCGCTGCCGGCCGCGCTGGTCACCGCCCACCTGCGCTTCTCGCTCCCCTACCGTGCCCTGTTCACGCAGGTGCTGCGTCCCGACACGGCCGGCAGGCTCGTCGACGCCCTCGCCGTCCTGCTCGTGCGCCTCCACAACATCGGGTTCTTCTGGGGCGACGTCTCGCTGTCGAACACCCTCTTCCGCCGCGACGCCGGCGCCTTCGCCGCCTACCTCGTCGACGCGGAGACCGGCGAACTGCACGAGCGAGGCCTCACCCGCGGACAGCGGGAACACGACCTCGACGTTGCCCGCACGAACATCGCCGGCGAGATCATGGACCTCGAAGCCGGCGGACGCCTCGAGCGCGGCATCGACGCCGTCGAGATCGCCGACCGCATCCTGTCGTCGTACTGGTCGCTGTGGGGCGCCCTGAACGACCAGGAGACGTTCCCCGTCAACGAGTCGTGGCGGCTCACCGAGCGCGTGCAGCGCCTCAACGACCTCGGCTTCGACATCGGCGAGATGTCGATCCAGACGATCTCCGACGGCACCCGCGTATCGATCCAGCCGAAGGTCGTGGATGCCGGCCACCACCAACGCCGCCTCCTGCGGCTGACCGGTCTCGACGTGCAGGAGAACCAGGCGCGCCGCCTGCTCAACGACATGGACGAGTTCCGCGCCCGCGTCTCACGTCTCGGGTCGGATGAGGAGATGGTCGCCCACGAGTGGGTCACCCGCGTGTTCGAGCCGGTCATCAAATCGATCCCCTACGACCTGCGCGCCAAGCTCGAGCCGGCCGAGGTGTTCCACCAGGTGCTCGAACACCGGTGGTACATGTCGCAGGCGCGCGGCACGTCTGTTCCGATCGCAGAGGTCGTCTCTTCCTACATCGACGACGTGCTGCGCCACCGCCGCGACGAGGCGACCGTCATGGGCCCGCCCACCGAGACGATGGCGCTGCCCGTCGTCACCGGCTCGATCGAGACCGAAGACGAAGACGACAGCGAAGGTGTCGACTGGCGCGACCTCGTCTGACGGCTCCGCTAGCCTGGCAGGATCACGCCGACAGAGGAGGCTCCGTGATCCTGCACCTGGCCGCGTTCACCTGGATCGACACGGTGACCGACGACGACGTCGCCGCCCTGACGGCGGCGCTCACCGAGATGGCTTCCGGCATCCCGGAACTGCGCTCCTACATCGCCGGGCCGAACCTGCGGGTGCGGCCGAGCACGGCCGACTATGCCGTGGCAGCGATCGTCGACGATGAGGACGCGCTCGCCGGGTATCTCGACCACCCCGCCCACAAGGCCGTCTACGAGTCGCACCTCGGGTGGATGATCGCGGAGCGTCACGCGGCACAGCTCCCGCTGGGCGACGGGTCGACCCTCACGGCGTGACGGCCGCCCGGCGCCGCTGAAAAGGCGTCAGTACCCGACGGTGAAGCGCTCGCGCGAGTGCCGGGGGTTCTCGATCTCGTCGATCACCGCGACCCCGAGATCGGCGCCGGAGATGAACGACTCGCCCTTGTCGTCGGTGACGATGACATCGCCGCCGTCGCGGTAGGTGCCGGTGCGCTCACCGGGGTTCCAGGCGCCGAAGCCGCCCGCCGGGTGGATGAAGAACCAGTCGCGACCCGACTGGTCTGCTTCGAGGTCTTCGAGCACGCCGATCGCCTCCAGCGCCTCGGCCTTGAACTCCTCGGGGAACCCGCTGTCGACCACGCGCGGCCCGCCGGGGGCGACGAGGCTTCCGCCCGCCCCTCCGATGACCCCGACGCGGACGTCTTCGGGCAGCACGGAGAACAGCGCCTGCAGGTTGGGGCGCACCTGACCGAGCATGTCGCCGCGGGGCGCGATCGCCGAGACCACGACATCGACTCCGGTCAGCTGAGCGGCGAGCTCGGGCACATCGAGGAGCGAGCCCTCGACGTAGGTCGCGCCCTCGACCCGCTCGGACGGCACGCTGCGGGCGATGGAGAGCATCGTGTGGCCGCGGCGCACCCCCTCCGCGACGATGTGGCGTCCGGCGTAGCCGGTTCCTCCGAGAACAGCGATCGCGACCATGGGATGTCCTTTCGAGTGGCGTCTCTGTCAGCAACCCGCGCACCGGCCAGGATCATTCCCGCTCCGCGTCGATGCGGAAGCAGATCAGGATGCCGGTGGCAGCACGAGCGACTTTACCGCCGGTGGGCGCCCCTCCGAGATGGGGCGAAGCGCACCGTCGACGAGCTCGTCGAACGGGATGGGCGCGGCGGTGACGGCATCCCACCTTCCGGCGCGCGCAGCGACGAGGCGTGCGGCGTCGTCGAGGTCGGTCTCTCGCACCATTGCGTTGGTGCCGACGAGGGTCAGCTCCCGCACGGTCACCCGGCCGAGATCCACCGGCGCGGGGGCCTTCGCGATGCCGACGGCGACGATCGTCGTTCCCATCGGCACGATGTCGATCGCGAGGTTCATGCCGCGCTCCGAACCGGTGACCTCGAAGAAGACGGGAATCTCCTCCCCCCACGAGGCCGCGATCTCCGCGGCGGCGGTGTCGGTACCCGCCAGCACGACGGTGTGGGCACCGAGGTCGACCGCAAGACGCAGCCGCTCGGGATCGAGATCGACGGCCACGACGCGCACGCCGAGATCGACGAGCACGTGGATGAGGAAGGCGCCGATGCCGCCGACTCCCTGCACCACCGCGACATCGCCCTTGCGGGCCCCGGAGCGGCGGGCGGAGTGCACGGCGATCGACATCGGCTGCACGAGGGCGGCCTCATGCTCGCCGAGGCCCCATGCGTCGGCGTCGACGCAGCTGGCGACCGGGGCCGTGACGAAGCGGGCGAGGGCTCCCGGACGGTGAAGCCCCACCGACGAGTACCGGCGGCACACGTTCGAGCGGCCGCTGCGGCACAGGGCGCATTCACCGCACGGCGCCGCGCCGCAGGATGCCACGAGCCGCCCCTCCCAATCCGGGTCGACGCCGGCGCCGACGCCCACGACGCGGCCGGCGAACTCGTGCCCCATCGTGAGCGGGCCGAGGTGCCCCGTGACGGGGTGGCGCACCTCCACCGGGAGGAGCCGGGGGCCGTGTGCCCACTCCCCCGCGTCGGTGCCGCACACACCCACGGCGGTGACGGCGATCAGGAGCTCGCCGGGCGCGGGGACAGGGGTCTCGACCTCCTCGACACGCAGATCCCGGCGGCCATGGAGCACGGCGGCGCGCATGGTCGCCGGGATCTGGGTCGTCATCGCAGGATCAGTCGTTCAGTCCGTCGGTGACGTCCGCGTTCTCCGACTCGAGGTCGAGGCCCGCGCCGCGCGCGACCGTGAGCAGGAGCGTCGCGAAGTCCTGCTCCGTGTTTCCCGCGCCCACCTCCTGGGCGACGATCTGACGGGTCGCCGACGCGATCGGCATCGGGGCGCCGAGGCGGTAGGCGGCATCCAGGCCCAGGTCGAAGTCCTTCTGCAGGAGCGGCATGGTGAACGTCGGCGTGAAGTCGAGGTTCACGAACGCGGGGGTCTTGTAGCCGGTGAACACCGAGCCCATGACCGAGTCGTTGAGGAACGTCAGGAACGCCTCGCGCGACACGCCGCCCTTCTGAGCGAGCACGGTGATCTCGGCGAGCGACTGGGTCACGACGCCGAGGAACACGTTGTGTGCGATCTTCACGAGGCGGGCGACCTCGCCCTCACCCACGTAGGTGACGCCCCGGCCGAAGACCTGGAGGACGGGCTCGACCTCGTCGAACACCGCGCGCGGACCGGAGACGGCGACGGTGAGCTTGCCCGCGGCGATGACGGCGGGGTTTCCCGACACCGGGGTCGCGAGGAACTCGGTGCCCTTCTCCTTGGCCGCCGCACGCACCTTCTCGCTCGTGGCGACCGAGACGGTCGACACGTCGGAGACGATGCGGGGGCCCTTGTCGCCGGTGAGGAGGCCGTCGGGTCCGAGGAGGACGGCTTCGAGGTCCTTGTCGGCAGACACCATGCTGAAGACGATGTCGCGGTCTGCGAGGTCGACCGGGCGGGCGACGTGGGTCGCTCCCGCATCGACGAGCGGCTGCACCTTCGAGGCGGTGCGGTTGTAGACGGCGACGTCGTACCCGGCAGCCAGCAGTCGCTGGATCAGCTGGGCGCCCATGCGTCCGGCGCCGATCCATCCGATGGTAGGCAGGTTGTCGGTCATAGTGTGCTTCCTTCTTTCTTGGTGGGGTCTTCGGCTGTGGCGGCGTCATCGGATGCCAGATCCTTGCGGACGGCGCCGCCGAAGTAGAGGTCGGCGATCTCAGGATCGTCGAGGACTTGGTCGGCCGGGGCGGTCATCAGCACGCGACCGCTCTCCATGACGATGCCGACGTTGGCCATGCGCAGGCCGAAGCGGACGTTCTGCTCGACCATGAGCACCGCTTTGCCGGCCTGCAGCATGATGGCGACGGCTTCGTCGATGACGCCGAGCGACTTCGGATCGAGTCCGAGCGACGGCTCGTCGAGGAGCACGAGCTTCGGGTCGAGCATGAGCGAGCGGGCGAACTCGACCATCCGCCGCTGGCCGCCCGACAGGTTGCCGCACTTGATGCCCGTGCGGTCCTTCACGAGCGGGAACAGGTCGAGCACGCGGTCGTACCGCTCCTTGACGAGTGCCCGCTGACGCCGGATCACGTAGGCGCCCATGAGGATGTTGTCGCGCACGGTGAGGTTGGAGAACAGCCCGTTCGTCTGCGGCACCTGGGTGACGCCGCGGGCGAGCACTTCGTGAGGAGGCAGACCGGTGATGTCCTCCCCCTCGAGGTGCACGCTTCCCGCCGAGGGCGACAGCAGACCGCTGACCACACGCAGCACGGTGGACTTGCCGGCGCCGTTCGGGCCGACGATGCAGCCCAGCTCCCCGGCGTTGACCTCGAGCGTCACGCCTTGCAGCACGTTGCCGCCGCCGTAGCCGGCCACGACTCCTTCGAGACGGATCATCGCCGCGCTCCCTTCACGACGGCCACGCCGCCGGTCTTCGACTGCTGGTCGAGCAGGTAGTCGTCGCCGAGGTACGCGTCGAGGACGACGGGATCCTTCTGGATCATGTCCGGGTGGCCCTCGGCGATCACCTTGCCCTTGGCGAGCACGCGGATCGGATCGCACAGGTCGAGCACGAACGGCATGTTGTGCTCGACGAGCAGGAAGGTCGTGCCCTGCGCGTTCAGCTCTCGGATGAGGTCGCCCATGCGAGCGATGAGCGTCGGGTTGATGCCGCCCGCCGGCTCATCGAGCATGATGAGCTTCGGCTCGAGCATGAGCACCTGGGCGAGCTCCACGAGCTTCTGCTGCCCGTAGCTGAGCGACGAAGCGGGTGCGTCACGGTAGGCCGACATGCCGACGAACGCGAGCAGCTCCTCCGCCTTGGCGGCCTCCGAGCCGCTGACGGCGCCGAGGCCGAGCTGGCGGAACGAGAAGTCGCGCAGCGGTGCGACGAGGTTCTCGAGCACCGTCATCTCGCGGAACAGACGCGTGATCTGGAAAGTGCGGGCGATGCCGCGGTGCGCGCGCGACCAGGGGTCGCGACCGAGCGCCTCGCCATCGAACAGCACCTGGCCGGCATCCGCCGTCATCGTGCCCGAGATGAGGTTGAACACGGTCGTCTTGCCCGAGCCGTTCGGTCCGATGAGCGCCGTGATCGACCCCTCCGGCACCGTGAACGAGCAGTCGTCGACCGCGTGATTGCCGCCGAAGCTCTTGTGGAGCCCTCGCACCTCCAGGAGCGGACGCGCGTCGGCCGGAGGCGCCGTGCGTTCGACGACCACCGCCGCCGGTCGAGGTTCGAGCCGCGCACCCGACAGCCCCACGGAGCCACGGCTGCGCAGCTTCTCGCGGAGGGTGCGGATGCCGGGGATGATGCCCTGCGGCAGCAGCACCACCAGGAGCACGAGGAGTCCGCCGAACAGCACGAGCCGGGCGTTGCCGCCGCCGAAGGAGTTGTTGGCGAGCGCGTTGAGCGGCTCGATGAGGAATGCGCCCAGGACCGGTCCGAAGAGCGTTCCCCGCCCTCCGAGGATGACGGCGAGCACCATCTGCACGCTGATGATGATCGAGAACATCCCCACCGGGTCGACGAACGACAGGTAGTAGCCGTACACCGAGCCGGCCATGCCGACGAACACCGCGCTCAGGCCGAACGCGAGCACCTTGTAGATGGGGGCGTTGACACCGATCGTGCCGGCCTTGCCCTCGTCTTCGCGGATCGCGATCAGTCCGGTGCCGAACTTCGTGCGGCGGATCAGCCACGACATCCACACCGACACCGCCAGCAGCGCCACGAGGATCAGATGGAACGGCCAGTTGCGCCACTCCCGCGGCCAGTCGGGCAGGGGCAGCGTGATGCCGGCGCTGCCGTTGGTGACCTCGGTCCACTCGATCGCCACGAACTGCACGAGGAAGAGGAACGCGATGGTGATGATGACGAACGACGGCCCGCGCGAACGGTAGGTCACGAGGGCGAGCAGCATCGCGATGAGCGCCGCGCCGATGCCCGACAGCGGCATCCACACGAACGGGCTCACGTCGGGCGCGACCCGCGTGAGGACCGCCGTGATGTAGGCGCCGATGCCGAGGAACGCGCCCTGGCTGAGCGACAGGTAGCCCGCGTAGCCGGTGATGATGTTCAGGCCCGACGCCCCGATGGCCAGCACCAGCGCCAGGATGACGGTGTTCTGCGCGGACGCCGAGGGCGACAGGGGGAACAGCACCAGCACGACCGCAGCGATCACGAGGATCACGCGGGTGCCGATCTTCCAGACGCGGTCGCTCAGCAGGCGGTCGCGCAGGGAGGGGGTGGCCGAGGCGCTCATGCGACGGCATCCTCTCGCAGTCGGGTTCCCATGAGGCCCTGCGGCCTCACGAGCAGGACGATGAAGATCACGATGAACGGCACCGCGACCGGCCAGGCCGCCCCGACGTAGGCCGTGGCGAGCATCTCGGTGACACCGATGATGAGAGCGCCGGCGACCGCGCCGGGGAGGCTGCCGAGACCGCCGAGCACGACGATCGCGAGGAGCCGGGCGATCCACTGGTAGTGCGATCCCGGGAGGAACGGGTAGATCGTGCTGATCATCGCTCCGGATGCCGCGAGCGTGGCGATGCCGATGGCGAAGGTGGCCGCCGCCACCGTGGCGACGCTCACCCCCACCAGCAGCGCGCCGTTCTCATTGACCGATGCGGCGCGGATGGCACGCCCCAGCCAGGTGCGGTTGAGGAGCACCGCGAGGACGGCCAGCACCACCACGGCGACCGCGGCGGCGATGAGCAGCGCCGACGGCGCGTAGAACGGTCCGATGGTGACCGAGGCGTCGGTGTAGGGCGTGCGCACCGCGTGCGACGTGTTGCCCCAGATGAAACCCATGACCCCCTCGAGCAGGAGCGCGATCCCGAAGGTGGCGAGCACCGTCATGCTGACGTGCTGCCCGCGCACCCTCTTGATGACCGTGACGTACAGCAGCCAGCCGATGCCGAACATGACGACGACGAGCAGCGGGATCGCCACGAGGGGATCCCAGCCCCACGAGCTCCAGAGGGTGAAGGCGAGGAACCCGGCGAACACGGCGAGGGCGCCGTGGGCGAGGTTGATGACACGCATCACTCCGAAGATGAGGGTGAGGCCGGATGCCATCAGCGCGTACACCGCGCCGACGAGCAGCCCCAGGATGAGCGTCTGAACGAGGGGGATCATGGGTTCACCTGTCTCCGGCGATCAGAACGCCGAGCCCTTCCAGCGGAGGATGGTGTCGCTCGTGGCGGCATCCGAGGGGAGCACGACCTGCGAGACGCCGTCCTGCCACTGGCCGACGAGGAAGTCGCCCTTCGGGCTGCCGTCTTCGTTCCAGCTGAGCGTTCCGAGGATGGTGGGCACCTCGTTGGAGCGGATCCAGTCGGCGAGCGCGCGCTGGTCGTCCATCGAGCCGATCGCCTCGACGGCGGCGGCCAGCACGGTCGCGGCGGCGAAGCCGTCAGCGGCGTCCTCCGGCGGCTCCCCGCCGAACATCTCCTTGTACTTGGCGACGAACTCGGGGTTTCCCGGGGTCTCGGCGGCCACGTGGTAGCTGGAGGAGAAGAAGACGCCTTCCGCGTTCTCCTTGCCGACGCCCTCGACGTACTGGGCACCGTAGGTCGGCGACGACGACTGGTAGAGCATCTCCGGGCTGTAGCCGGCGCGCAGGAGCGAGCGGACGAAGTTCACGCCGTCTTCGTACTGGGCGCCCTGAACGATGATGTCGGCGTCGGCCTCCTTGATGGAGTTGACGATCGAGTCGAAGTTCTTCGTCGTGGCCGGATACACGTCTTTGTAGACCGTCTCGATGCCGGCGGCCGAGAGGATCGCCTCGGCGCCGTTGACGACGGGACCGGCGAAGGGGTCGTCGAGCGACGGGTACGCGGCGGTCTTGGGTCGCTGGTCTTCGGGCAGCGCGGCCACCCATTCCGCGAACACCCGCGCCTGGTCGGTGGCGACGGCCTGCTGCGAGAAGAAGATGAATTCGAAACCGCGGTTGTACATGTCGGGAGAACCGCACGACGGGCAGACGAAGACCATCTCGGCGCGCTCGGCGACGGCGGAGGCGGGGATGTTGAGCAGCGACGACTGGCTGCCCAGCAGGAGATCGACCCCGTCCTGATCGATGAGCGTGTTGTAGTTGGTCACGACGGTGTTCTGGTTGGTCGCGTCGTCTTTGACGATGATCTCCACGTCGCGTCCGAGGAGGCCTCCGGCCTCGTTCTGGAGCTCGACCCAGACCTCGTAGCCCTGCTGGGTGTCGAGTCCTCCCTGGCTGAACTCGCCGGTGAGCGGAAGGGATGCGCCGATCCTGATGGGACCGGCGTCGGTTCCCTCGGATGCGGGTGCGTCTGCGGCGCACGCGGACAGGACGAGGGCGGTCGCGGCGACGCCGGCGAGCGCCCCCAGGACCCGTGTGATAGCGGACCTCTGCATGAAAACTAACCTCTCTGTTAGTTGCCTCTGACGCACGAATCTTCGGGCGCCATTGCCCCGATTTCTGCAATCGATTGCACTCATCTTAAGCCGCCATTGCATCCAATGTCAATGGAAGGACGCTCAGACGGCGCCGGGCGATCAGCCCGCAGCAGGCCCGGTCGACTCCCGCACGACCAGCGAGATCGGCAGGGTGACCGTCACGCGCTCCTGCGGCGTGGCGTCGGATCCCTCGATGGCCGTCAGGAGCGTGCGCGCCGCCTGGATGCCGATGTCGCGCAGCGGTACGCGCACGGTCGTGAGGGCGGGCGAGAAGTCACCGGCGAACGGCATGTCGTTGAACCCCACGACGCTGATGTCGCGCGGGCACTCGAGCCCATGGGCATGCATCGAGCGGATGACCCCCAGCGCCATGAGGTCGTTGCCCGCGACGATGGCGGTGGGCCGGGGCCCGGGCCGGGCGATGAGCGCGTCCATGGCCCGCTCCCCCGCCTCCGCGGTGAGCGGCCCGCCGGCGACGATCTCGCCCTCGACAGCCGCCTCTGCCGTCGCCTGGGTGAAGGCCCGTGCACGGGTGCGGGTCGTGGAGAAGTCGTCGGGGCCGGCCAAGTGCACGATGCGGCGATGCCCGAGCGAGACGAGATGCCGCACGGCCTCCGCGATGCCGGCGGCATTGTCGGCCATCACGACCGGAAAGCCCGCGTCGGCGTCGCGGTTGGCCATGACGATGCGGATGCCGCGCCGGCGCGCCTCCACGAGGAAGTCCTGCTCTGCGAGGCGCCCGGTGGCCAGGATGAAGCCGTCGACACGGCGCTGCAGGAGCGAGTCGAACGCCTCCGACTCGGTGTGCGAGAGACCGTCGGTGTTGACGATGAGCGCGCTGTAGCCGCGCGGCTGCAGGAAGTCTTCGACGCCGCGCACGAGAGGCGGGAAGATCGGGTTCATGATGTCGGGGATGATGATCCCCACCGTCTGGGTGGAGGCGGTCCGCAGGCTCCGGGCAACGACATCGGGCAGGTAGCCGAGCTCTCGCGCTGCGCGCCGCACGCGCTTGAGCGTCTCGGCGTTCACCTGATGCTGGGTGCGCTCATTGAGGGCACGGGATGCCGTGGCCTTGTGCACTCCGGCATGCTCCGCCACGTCGTCGAGGGTGACCCGTTTCGCCATGAGCCGACCTTAGCCAATGCCGGATTCAGACACCCTCGCGCGGGCGGTAGACACGCCTGAGCGACGCTGCGGCCACGGCGAAAGCGGCCGACATGCCGCACGCGACGGCGAACATCGCGGCGTAGGCGGAATCGGCGATCGCCCACACGCCCAGCGAAGACCCGATGACCCCGCCGCCGAAGAGCGACACCGCGAACAGCGCCATCCCGAGGGGCCGCGCGCCGGTCATGACGTCGGTGGCCCAGGTCTGCAACTGGGTGTGCGCGCACGACCAGGCGAAGCCGAGCAGGACGACGGCCACCACCGCGGGAACCAGCCCGGGCAGCGCCCACAGCACCGCGAAGGCCGCCACCGCGGCCATGCCGCCGATGCCGAGGAGCCACCATGCGGCAAACCGCCGCACGATCAGGCGGACGACCACACTCCACGCCACGACCGCGATGCCGAAGGCCGCCAGCGCGAACCCGGCGATGCTGACCGCGACACCCTCGGCCTCCAGCGCGACGGGGATGAAGTTGATGACGCCCACCAGCACGGCCCCCTCGAGCACCGCGAGGATCAGGACGACGTACACCCAGGGGTTTCGGGCCAGGCGCGGGAACGACGACCAGAACCCGACCGACGGCGAAGCCGCGGAGCGACCGGCGACCGCGAACACGACGCACACGACGACGCCGATGAGAGAGCTCGAGACGAACGACGCGCGCCAGTTCCACCATTCGGCGACGGCTGCGGACACCGCCGAGCCGACGGTCATTCCCAGGGAGAGCGCCGTGGCGAGGTTGACCGCCGCGACGGCGCGGCGGTGCAGCTGCATCGTGTCGCCGATGTGCACGAGGATCGTCGGCACGATCGCCGCCAGCGCCGCGCCGCTGACGGCCCGGGCGATGGTCAGCGACGCGGCATCCCACGCGAACGCCGACAGGGCGGCCCCGACGGCTGCCATGCCGCACGCGACCGACAGGGTGCGGATCTGCCCGAGCCTGCCCGAGACCGCCGCCCACGGCACCTGGGCACCCGCATAGGTGAGCACGTACACGGTGACGGCCTGCGCGATGACGGCGGGTTCGGTGCGCAGGTCGCTCGCAGCGGCGGTGATCATGGGAGCGAGGAGCGCTCGGTCGTAGAAGGCGAGGAAGGCCGCCACCATGAGCGACGCGCCGACCAGCCGCGCCCACCGCCCGCCCGCCGCTGCGCTCACCGCGTGGCCTCCCCTTCAGCCCCGAGACTTCCCTGCGAAGGCTCCGCCACTCTACAATCGATTGCGCCTCGCAGCGGGGCGACCGGCGAGGAAGGCGGGGCGGTATGGCGCGCGTGGAGATCGGCACGTTCACCCGTTCGGTCGTGCTCGATGTCGCCCGCACGCTCGGCCGGCTCGCCGAGGCGGATCTCGAGGTGGAGGAGCACGCCGTGCTCTCCTCCCCCGCCCAATTCGATGCGCTCGCCCAGCGCGACCTGGACCTTGCCATCACGAGCCCGGACAACGTGCTGCTCTATGCCGGGTTCGCGTCGCACCCTCTCGGCCGCCGCATCCCGCTCACCGTCACGGCCGCTCTCGACCGGGGACTCGGCCTGTCGCTGTGGCTGCGGCCGGGCCTCGACGAGCTGGCGGACGCGCAGCTGCTGGGCGTCGATGTGCCCGTCTCGGGCTTCGCCTTGGCGGCACGCGAGCTGCTGCGGCTGCACGGCGCCGACCCTGACCGGCTCGACATGGTCTCGCTCGGTTCGACCCCGCGCCGCCGCATGGCCCTCTCCGCCGGCGAGTGCGACGTGACGATCCTGGGGGCGGGGAACGAACTGCGCGCCGAGGAGGACGGATGCCGCCGTGTCGGCGCGGTCGCCGAGCTCGGGTCGTACCTCGGCGCGGTGACGTGCCGTCTGTCCACCCTCCCGGCGGATCGGGCCGCCGCGGCCGACGCGCTCGCGGAGATCCTGGTCGATACGGGCGACGAGATCGTCGAGGGTCGACACGGCGAGCTGGTGACGGATGCCGCCGAACGCCTGCTGGGCCTCTCGCCGGCCTCTGCGCGCCGTCACCGCGACGTGCTCCGCGCTCCCGACACGGGGATCGTCGTCGGCGGCGGCCTCGATCGCGCAGCGCTGGACACCCTCGCGCGCCTCCGAGCGGAACGCCACGACGCGGCGGCACTGGCGGCGGCCGTCGAGCTCGTGCGGTCGAGCGCGTCGGGACCGGCTGCCCGCCGCTGACGACTCGCCGCGACCGCTCAACGACGCAGCCCTGTCCGCGCGGTCGGGGTCAGTCGACCGGGGGCCAGACGGGAACGACACCACGGCCCGAGCGGAACCGCACGTTCTTCGAGCGGACGAACTCCCGCAGCGTCTCAGCCGCGTTCTCGCGCCCGAAGCCGCTTCCCTTCACGCCGCCGAACGGTGAGCCGAGGAACGCGCGCCGCATGTAGTTGTTGACGAACACCATCCCCGCCTCCAGCCGGTGGGCGAGCCGCCACGCACGCTGCTCGTCGCGGGTGCAGATCGCGGCGGTCAGGCCGTAGTCGGTGTCGTTGGCGATGCGGATCGCCTCATCTTCGTCGGTGAACCGCATGATGCCCGCGATGGGCCCGAAGACCTCCTCCTGACCGAACGTGGAGTCGGGCGTCACGTCGACCAGCACGGTGGGGGCGACCCAGTATCCGCCGGCCAGAGCAGGGTCGTCGGGGATCGTCCCCTGCGCGGCGATGCGTGCACCCTCGGCGAGGGCGGTGTCGAGGTAGGCGAGCACGCGGTCGCGCTGGCGAGCATCGACCATCGGACCGATGTCGGTCGCGGAGTCGAGCCCGTCACCGACGACGAGCGCGGTCGCCTTGGCACAGAACGCCTCGACGAACGCGTCGTAGACCGCGTCGTGAACGAGGATGCGCGCGGTCGAGGTGCACGCCTCGCCCTGGTTGTAGAACATGCCCTCGATGGCGACGTCGACAGCCTGTGCGACGTCAGCGTCTTCGAGGACGATGAGGGCGTTCTTGCCGCCGAGCTCCATGGTCGCGAAGGTGAGGTTCTCCGCCGCTGAGCGCAGCACCTTCCGTCCTGTGGCCGTGGCCCCGGTGAACGTGATGCGCTGCACCCCACGGTGCCCCGCGAGGGCCGCACCGGCAGACATTCCGGTGACGGCGTTGAGGACACCGGCCGGGAGCACCTCGTTCGCGATCTCGACGAGGCGCAGGACTGTCAGCGGAGCCTGCTCGCCGGGCTTGATGATGACCGCGTTCCCGGCGGCGAGGGCCGGTGCGCACTTCTTCGCGAAGTGGATCGGCGGCCAGTTGAAGGGGAGGATCGCCGCGACCACGCCGTACGGCTCGGGCACGATGCGTGCCTCGATCGGTCCCTGGTCGAGGATCTCGCCGTGCAGGGTGTCGGCGAGGCCCGCGAAGTAGTCGAACGCCGCGTGGCTGAAGGAGACGTCGAAGCGGCCTGCGTCCCGCCGCGGCTTCCCGACCTCGCGCGCCTCGAGGGTCGCGAGCTCGTCGGCGTGGGCGCGGATGCGCTCTGCCACCTGCCGGAGCACGGCACCACGCTCGCGGGGCGACATCGCCCCCCACTCGCGTTGGGCTGCCGCCGACGACGCGACGGCACGGTCGACCGTGGCGTCGTCGGCGGCCTCGACCGTGGCCAGCACGGCGCCGGTGGCCGGCTCGTGCACGTCGAACGTGTCTCCCTCCGCCTCGACGAACACGCCGTCGATGAACGACGACCATCGCTCGCGCGTCAGCGGGGCGTGCAGGTCGAAGCCGGTCTCGGAGGAGGAGAGGGATGTCACGATCGTGCGCCTTTGCCGTCGAGGTGAGGAAGATCGTCGCTACACGAGCAGCGACAGGGGGTGCTGGATGCGTTCGGTGAAAGCCGCGAGCCACTGCGCCGCGAGGGCGCCGTCGAGCACGCGATGGTCGGCCGACAGCGTGACGGTCATGACCGTCGCCGTGGTGAGCTCACCGTCGGCGCCGACGACCGGGCGCTTCTCCGCCGCCCCCACCGCGAGGATCCCGGAGTGGGGCGGGTTGATGATGGCCGAGAACCGCGACGTGCCGTACATGCCGAGGTTCGACACGGCGAACGAGCCGCCTTCGAGCTCCTGCTGCTTGATGCGGCCCGCCCGGGCGCGCTCGGCGAGGTCACGCACGGAGCGGCTGATCGCGCTCAGGGTGAGGCTCTCCACTCCCCGCACGACGGGCGTGACGAGCCCGCCGGGGATCGACACCGCGACACCGATGTCGACGCCGGTGAAGCGACGGGTGGCCTCGTCGGTCCAGATCGCGTTCGCCTCGGGCACATCGACCATCGCCGCGGCGACCGCCTTCAGCACGAAGTCGTTCACGGAGATCTTGACGTCGGAGCGCTCGTTGACACGGGCGCGCAGCTCCAGCACCTCGTCGACGATGCAGTCGGCAGAGAGGAAGAAGTGCGGCACCGTGTTGGTGCTCTCGGTGAGGCGGCGGGCGATCGCGCGGCGCATGCCGGTGTGCGGCACGTCGGTGTAGCCCGCCCCGGGAGCGGCAGCGGCGGGGGCAGCGGCGGCGGTGGCTGTGGCCGCGGCGGCCGGGGTGCCTGCCTCCTGAGGGGCCGGCTGTGCGAGCACGGCATCGAGGTCGCGGCGAACGATGCGTCCGTTCGGGCCGGTGCCGGCGATGCCGGTCAGGTCGACGCCGCGTTCGCGGGCGATCTTGCGCACGAGCGGGCTCGCGAACAGGCGGCCGCCCGAAGCCGCCGCGGCGGGCGCGGCAGGCTCGGGTGCGGACTCGGCAGCCGAAGGCGCCGGCG
>JAEYVZ010000065.1 GCA_023431405.1 Actinomycetes bacterium | reverse complement strand
CCGTCGACGAGGGCCTGCGTGTACGACTGGCCGGGGCTCGGGCACCCGAGCGAGCCGTCGGTGAACACCATGCTCTCGGCGGAGACGAGCTCGGGGACCCCGTCGACGCCACGCGTCTTGAGGTCGTTCTGGATCGCCGTCCATCGGTCGGCAGGCACGTCGGTGGGGGTGCCGGTCGGGCCGATCGGTCCGCGCGTTCCCGCTGTCGTCGACGGGCTCGGTGCCGGCGACGCCGACGAGGGCTGCTCAGACATGGAACCTCCTGGCGCAGGGCTCCCCGACGCGCACCCCGTGAGGGCGCACAGGAGCACGATGACGGATGCCGTGGCGAGACGTGCGCGCATGACTCCTCCTCGATGTGTGTCGCCAGCGTAGGCCCGAGTGCTGGAGATCAGCCACGAATCGTCGTGGATCGGAGGGCGTCAGCCGCGCGTGCGGTGTCAGTGGATCGTGTACCCGCCGTCGACCATCAGCACGTGGCCGGTGATGAGCGAAGCCGCGTCGCCCGCGAGGAACGCCACGGCGGCGGCGACCTCTTCGGGCTCGCCGAATCGGCCCAGCGGTATCCGGGACAGAAGCGTGCGTGCGAAGGCGCCATCGGCCAGGGTGCTCGCCGTCAGCTCGGTGCGGACGAAGGTCGGTGCGACGGCGTTGACCCGGATGCCGTGCGCGCCCCACTCGAACGCGAGGCTTCGGGTGAGCTGGTCGACGGCGCCCTTGCTGGATCCGTATGCGGCGCGTCCTTCTATGGCGACGGTGCCGGTCTGGGAACTGATGTTGACGATCGAGCCGCGGATGCCGTGCGCGATCCACTGCCGGCCGACTGCGCGGCTGAGAAGGAACACGCTGCGCACGTTGACGTCGTAGATCGCGTCCCAGGCCTCCGATGTCACCTCGAAAGCCGGCTGGGGGATGTTCATGCCCGCGTTGTTGACGAGGATGTCGGGGCCGACGCCGTCGTCGAACAGCCTCGTGACAGCGGTCTCCGCAGCGGCCGGATCCGTGATGTCCACATGGAGGGGAGTGGTGCCGTACCGTTCAGCGATCTGCTCCGCCGATCGTGCGTCGCGGGAGGTGCCGTAGACCGTCGCGCCCAACTCGTGCAACCCGTCGCAGATGGCGCGTCCCAGGCCGCGACCGGCGCCCGTGACAAGGGCCGTGCGGCCGTCGAGTCGGAAGTCGAGCATCAGTGTCCTTCGCGTGTCTGAGGGAGGGTCAGGGCTTCCAGGGGAGGCTCATGCCACGGTACTTGGCCACCCGCACGTCTCCCGAGCGCGCGTGCCCTTCGAACCGCTCGACTCGCGCCGCCCGGCCGGTGATCTCGCCGAGCATCGCACTCGACGCGGTGTCGGTCACCTCCTGGTAGGTCACCGTGCGCAGGTACTTGCCGACCCACAGGCCGCCCGTATAGCGCGCCGCGCCGCGCGTGGGCAGAACATGGTTGGTGCCGATCGTCTTGTCGCCGTACGACACGCAGGTCCCCTCGCCGAGGAAGAGGGCGCCGTAGTGCTTCATGGCTTCCAGCGCGCGGCGAGGCTCCTCGGTGAGGATCTGCACGTGCTCGAAGGCGTACTCGTCGGCGAGCGCGTAGGCCTCCTCGAGCGACTCCACCACATGGACCTCGCCGAAGGACTTCCACGCGCGCTCCGCGAAGTCCCGAGTCGGCATGCCGGGAAGCAGTGCGTCGATGTGCGCGATGACCTGCTCGCCGAGCTCCCTCGAGGTCGTGATCAGCACGGCCGGGGAATCGGGTCCGTGCTCGGCTTGGGAGAGCAGATCAACCGCGACGACGAACGGATCGGCGTGCTCGTCGGCGACGATCAGCACCTCGGTGGGGCCGGCGAACAGGTCGATTCCGACCTCGCCGAAGAGCTGCCGCTTCGCTTCGGCGACGAATGCGTTTCCCGGGCCGGCGAGCAGGTCGACCGGGGCTATGGTCTCGGTGCCGACGGCGAGCGCGGTCACGGCCTGCACGCCGCCGAGGATGTAGATCTCGTCCGCGCCGGCCAGGTGCATCGCTGCGACGGTCGCGTCGGGAATGCCGCCGTCGATGGGAGGGGTCGCGGCGGCGACGCGGTCCACTCCGGCGACTTTGGCGGTGACGATCGTCATGTGCGCTGAAGCGAGGAGCGGGAAGCGGCCGCCGGGAACGTAGGCGCCGGCGGCCGAGATGGGGATGTTCTTCTGCCCGAGGATGACACCGGGGAAGGTCTCGAGCTCGAAATCGGTGAGCGACGCGAGCTGGCGTTCGGCCATCCGCCGCACCTGCGCCTGGACGAACATGATGTCTTCGACGACCTGAGTGGGAACCCGGGCCATTACCTCGGCGATCTGCGCGTCGCTGAGGCGGAACTCTTCGGGTGACCATCGGTCGAACTTCTCGGAGTACTCACGCACGGCGCGGTCGCCGCGCTCACGGATGTCGCCGATGACACCCTCGACGATGCCGCGCACGCTGCCGGTGTCCGTGGCGGCCCCGATCTCATCGCGCGCCTTCAGGAGGGTGGACGGGGTGACTCGGTTCCGGGAGGGCGTGCGCGACATGGGGTGCCTTTCTTCGTTGAAGGGATCCGCCGGCGAGCCGAGCTCGGGTTCGCTCCGCACTGCGGGGATCTGGTGCAATTGTGTACGTATTCATAAAGTCATGCAAGAGGTGATCCCGTCCCCGTCTGGATCGGCTCGCGCATCAGGCGGCGATATGGTCTGTCCGGGAGGTCTGATGGCGACGAGTCGCGATGTCGCCCGCGTGGCGGGAGTGTCCCAGGCGACCGTGTCGAGGGTCCTGTCCGGCGAAGGCGCTGTGCGACCGGCCACGCGGGAGAAGGTCCTCGCCGCGGTCGAGGCCGTCGGTTACAGCCTCAACGCCGCGGCCCGGAGCATGCGCACGGGACGATCGAACACCGTGGGCGTCGTCGTGGCCGACCTCGAGAATCCGTTCTACCCACAGCTGCTGGCGGCTCTGACCGCTCGCTTCGACGAGCGGGGACTGCGGACAGCGGTCTGGGTCTCGGGCGGCGAACGCAACGATGCCGCACTGCAGGCGATCCGTCAGGGAACCGTCGACGGCGTCGTGTTCACGACAGCCACCGAGCGCTCGCGCGAACTGCGAGACGCGCTCGACAGGCACAGTCCGCTCGTCCTCGTCAACCGTACGGTCGACGGCGTCGCCGCCGACCAGGTCGTCAGTGACAACGTCCGTGGGGCCGCGCTCGTCGCCGATTACTTCATCGCCCACGGAAGGCGCGCGGGATTCATCGGCGGCACGGAGGATGCGAGCACCTCCGTAGAGCGACTGGCGGGCTTCCGTGCCCGCCTCGCCGCCGTCGGTGCGGAGCTCGGGAGTGGGCAGATCGCCCACGGCGCGTACACCCGCGACAGCGGTTACGCCTCGATGCGCGCGCTGCTGACGTCGGAGGGCCGAACGCCGGATGCCGTTTTCTGCAGCAACGACGTCCTCGCCTTCGGCGCCATCGACGGCGCGCGGTCGATGGGACTGCGGGTCCCCGAAGACGTGTGGGTCGTGGGGTATGACGACGTGGACATGTCCCGGTGGGGCGCGTTCGACCTCACGACGGTGAGACAGGACACCGGTGCGTTGGCCGAACAGGCTGCGCGGTTGCTGGTCGCCCGCATCGGCGACCGGGCGCGTGTGGAGGAGCGCATCGTGCTGGAGCCGTCACTGATCGTCCGCGGCTCTACCGCGGGAACGTCACTCTGACAGCGTCGGCGCGATCACATCGTCGAAAGCCGATGCCGCTCGCGCGACGGTGATGTCGGCGGACTGGGCCCACACGCGCGGAGAGAAGATCTCGACCTCGATCGCGCCGAGGTAGCCTGCCCGGTCGACGGCGCCCAGGAACGCGGTGAAGTCGATCGCCCCTTCTCCGGGGAACCCGCGCACGAGCGGGTCACCGGGTAGCCAGTCGGCTACCTGGACCCCGAAGAGTCGCTCGCGTGAGCGCACGATGAGGTCGGTGAGGTCGGCGTCCCACCACACGTGCCAGGAATCGAGCACGATCCCCACGACGTCGGAGGGGAAGTGCTCGGCGAGGACGACCGCCTCATGCAGCGAGGCGATCACCCCGCGATCGGCGGCCAGCACGGGGTGGAACGGCTCGATGCCGAGTCGAACCCCGGCGGCGCGGGCATGGTCGGCCACTGCGCCGAGGGCATCGCGGGCGCGCTCGCGGGCCCCCGCGAGATCACGGCTGCCCTCCGGCAGCCCGCCGGCGACGATCGTGAGTGTGATCGTCTCCTCGCCGCCTTCGGCGCGGAGGGAGCCCGCGTCATCGATCGCGCGCAGATTGTCGTCGTGAGCGGCGCGCCGACGGAGCTCATCGAGCTCGACCAGAGGTGCGCTGTGGCAGAGCCCCGAGATGCGCATGCCGGCGTCGGCGATCAGCCGAGCGGCACGCCGAGGTCCGTGGGGGATGAGGTTCTCGCGCCACAGGCCGAGACGACGAATCCCGTGAGAAGTCGCGGCGTCGACAGCCCGGCCGAGAGGGGTGCCGCGGACCGTGGCCAGGTTGAGCGACAGGCGATCGTGCGCACCCCCGCTCACGGCGCGCTCGTCTGTTGCGATGCGGAGTGCTCGGCCGGTCGAGGCGGGAGGTCGGCGGGGGAGGCGAGGCGGCCGAGCACGGCGGTGGCCGCCGCCACTGCAGGCGACACGAGGTGCGTGCGCACGCCCGCTCCCTGGCGGCCTTCGAAATTGCGATTCGACGTAGACGCGCATCGTTGCCCGGGGGCGAGCTGATCGGAGTTCATCCCGAGGCACATGGAGCACCCCGCGTGACGCCACTCCGCTCCGAAGGCCCGGAAGACGTCGGCGAGGCCTTCCGCCTCCGCTTCCATGCGCACGCGCGTCGAGCCGGGGACGACCATCACCCGCACCCCCGGCGCCGCGGTCCGCCCCCGCATCAGGGCGGCGGCGTCCCGTAGGTCTTCGAGGCGCGAGTTGGTGCACGAGCCGATGAAGACGACGTCGACCGCGATGTCGCGCAGCGGTGTACCGGGCGAGAGCTCCATGTAGTCCAATGCGCGCCGTGCAGCCGCCGTCTCCTCCGGGGTGGGCAGATCGTCGGGATGGGGGACGACTCCGGTCACCGGTGCGCCCTGTCCGGGATTGGTGCCCCAGGTGACGAAGGGGGACACGCCCGAGGCGTCGATGGTGATCTCCTGATCGAACAGCGCCCCCTCGTCCGTGTGCAACGTGCGCCAGTGCGCGACGGCCCGGTCCCAGTCCACACCCTGCGGTGCGTGCGGGCGTCCGGCGACGAAGTCGAGCGTCTTGGCATCCGGGGCGATGATGCCCGCCCGGGCACCGGTCTCGGCCGTCATGTTGCACAGCGTCATCCGACCTTCCATCGACAGGGCATCGATGCCGCTGCCCCGGTACTCGATGATCGCGCCCTGGCCGCCCGTCGAGCCCAGGCGGGCGATGATCGCCAGCGCGAGGTCCTTCGCGCTGGAGCCGGCGGGCAGGGAGCCTTCGACGGTGACGGCGAGGGATCGGAAACGGGGCAGCGTGATGGTCTGGGTGGCGAGCACATGTTCGACCTCGCTGGTGCCGATTCCGAAGGCCAGAGCACCGAATGCGCCGTGGGTCGAGGTGTGAGAGTCGCCGCAGGCGATCGTGAGTCCTGGCTGAGTGAGACCGAGCTGGGGGCCGACGACGTGGACGATCCCCTGGTCGATGTCGCCGAGGGAGTGCAGCCGGATCCCGAATTCGCGGCAGTTGGTGCGGAGCGTCTCGATCTGGGTCCGGCTGACCGGGTCGGGGATGGGGCGTTCGATGGCGATCGTGGGCACATTGTGGTCTTCTGTCGCGATCGTCAGATCGGGTCGACGCACCGGGAGTCCGGCGGCCCGCAGGCCATCGAAGGCCTGCGGGCTGGAGACCTCGTGGACCAGGTGCAGGTCGACGTACAGCGTCTGCACGTCATCGTCTCCGACCACGAGGTGACTGGCGATGATCTTCTCCGCGAGCGTGCGCGGGGGGAGTGCGTCCATGGTGCCCTTCCGGGTATGCCGAAGCAGATTGCTTGACACGGCTTCAGCGGGTACCCAAGAATAGCCGCATTCGCACTACAAGCGAATGATATTCCCAGAATATGAAAATGACGAGGATTGCTATGACGCAAACGTCCCCGCTGCCCGAGGGAACGCCCACGCCCGCAACAGTCCGCGTCGCCGCGGCCCAGTTCTATTCCGGCCCCGACGTCGCGGCCAATCTCGAACTGGTTCGAGGGTACCTGCGCGACGCCGCCGCCCAAGGCGCCCAGCTGATCGTCACGCCCGAGAACTCGAATCGGGTGCGTGACTTCACCACTCGCGACGCCGCTTTCGAGCAGTGCGAGGCGATCGACGGCCCGTTCATCACCGGCGTTCGTGAGACGGCCGCCGAACTGGGGATCATGGTCGCGCTCGGTGTCGACATCCGCGGTGAGTCGTTCCCCGACGTGCACATCGCGCAGGTGCTCATCGACATCGACGGCGAGATCCTCCACGTGCACCACAAGACGGTGTTCTGGGATTACGAGTACACGCTCTTCACTCCGGGAACCAAGCAGCTCGAGGTCATTCCCACCCGCTTCGGGCGCATCGGGCTCCTCCTGTGCGCCGATGGCATCGTGCCGGAAGTCCCCCGCATCATCGGCCTCAAGGGCGCTGAGATCCTTCTCAACTCGCTCAACTCGCGTGGCCCCGACGAGATGCGCGTCCACGAGCCGCTGCGCGCGATCGAGAACCACGTGTGGCACGTCGCCGCCAACACCGTCTCCGGTCCTGGTGACGCCTATCCGTGGACCGGCGGGTCGCAGGTCATCTCGCCCACCGGTGAGATCCTCGCCAACGCGGGCGAGCGCGAAGCAGGGCTGATCGTGGCCGACATCACGCCGTCCACCAGCTTCCCCAAGGTCCTCACGGGGATCGGAGCGCTCGACGATTTCCGCCGGCCCGACCTGTACGCCGAACTCGTGGCGCCCATCGACAGTCACGCCGTCGACTACGGTCCGGTGCCCGACGACGCCCCCGTGCGTCCGTTGCGTGTCGCGGCGCTGCAGACGTCCTGGTATCACACCACCGAATGGACGCTCGCCCGCGCCGCCGGCCAGATCGCGTACGCCGCCAAGCGCGGGGTGCAGCTCGGGGTGTTCCCCGAACTGTTCATCCTCCGTCCGGGCGAGGTCGCCGCAGACCCGGCTGCCGCCGCCGAGCTGTCGTCGACAGCGCTCGACGTCGTGACGACCGCCGCCGGTGAGCACGGCGTGTGGGTCGTCGTCAACCTCGTAGAGCGCGACGGAGACGACTTCTACTCCACCGCGTACCTCGTCGCCGGCGACGGCTCGATCCACGCCCGCTACCGCAAGGCGCACCTCGACGAGGTCGAACGGACCTGGGCCACCCCCGGCGACGAGTTCGTCGTCGCCTCGACACCCATCGGCGAGATCGGTCTCATGATCGGCAACGAGATCTGGCTGCCGGAGATCTCGCGCATCCTCGCGCTGCGCGGTGCCGAGGTGGTCGCACACCCGGTCTCGTGGGACCGAGTCGAAGCGGCGACCATGGCCGCCACCGAACGCACGGAGGAGAACCGCACGCACCTGGTCTCCGCGGCCCGACTCGACAACCCGGCGGCATTCGGCAGCCAGATCATCGTCGCCGACCGCTTCATCCCCGGCCAGCCGATCGCGGTGATGCGGTACCCCACGGGCGTCTGGTCGCGCCCCGGGTTCGAGGAGAACATCATCCACGACCTCGATCTCCAGGACGCGCATAGCAAGATGCAGGGGTACCACCTCGACCCGCTCGCCACCCGGCAGCCGCATCTCTACGACGTCTTCGTCGAGACCTCGGCGAACGTCGGATGATCGTCCAGTCGCTCGTCAGCGGACTGGCGATCGGCGGCATCTACGCGCTGCTGGCCGTCGCCTTCCTGCTGACGTACCGGGTCGCCGACGTGCTCAACTTCGCTCAGGCGGAGTTCGTCATGCTCGGCGCGTTCGTCGCCTCCACCTTCTCCGCCGTCTCGGGAATGCCGCTGATCGCAGCGGCGCTCCTCGGTGTCGGGGTCGCAGCGCTCGTGGGCATCGTCATGGAGCGGGTCACCTACCGCCCGCTTCGCAACAAGCCGCACGCATCCCTCATCATCTCCACCGTCGCCTTCGGCATCGTGCTCCAGCAGGCAGCCCACCTCATCTGGGGGCCTGACCCCCGCACCGTCGACTCGCTCGTGCCGAACGTGTCGCTGGAGCTGTTCGGGTCGCGCATCAGCTCGGTCTCGCTGTTCATCTTCGCCGTCTCGGTGGCGCTGATCTTCGCTCTCACGTACACGCTCAACAAGACCCGACTCGGACGGCAGCTGCAGGCCACCGCCGTGGACGCCGACACCGCGAAGCTCATGGGCATCCGCACCGGACGGCTGGTCGTCATCGCGTTCATCATCAGCACGGCGATGGCCGGCGCCGCGGGCGTGCTCGTGGCGCCGATGTTCACCGTGTCGATCCACGTCGGGATGCTGCTGGCGCTCAAGGCGTTCGCCGCCTGCGTCATCGGAGGTTTCGGCAACATCGGCGGGGCCGCACTGGCCGCCTTCCTGCTCGGCGTGGTCGAGAACTTCGCCGGTTCGTTCATCGGCACCGACAGCAAGGACCTCATCGCCTTCGGGCTCATGATCCTGTTCCTGCTGGTGCGTCCGCAGGGCCTGTTCGGCTCCAAGGTGGGGGAGAAGCTGTGATGACATCCGAGACCTTCTCCCGTCCTGGTGCCGAGCGTGCTTTCGGAAGCGCGCGTCGCCGCGGCGACCGCTTCTCATGGATCGTCTGGCCGATCATGCTCGTGGTGGTCGTGACCGTCGCCTTCGGCATCGAAAGCAACTACTGGCTGCAGGTCGCGGTCAACGCCGAGATCATGGTGATCGCGGTCATCGGCCTCTACGTAACCTTCGGCCTCAACGGCCAGGTATCGCTCGGGCACGCGGGCTTCTACGCGATCGGCGCGTACACTGCAGGCCTGCTGGTCGCCAGCTTCTCGCTGGAGTTCCTGTGGGCGATCATCCTGGGAACGATCGCCGCGGCCTTCGTCGGCCTGCTCCTCGGCATCCCCGCCCTGCGCCTGAAGGGTCACTACCTGGCGCTGGCGACCATCGGCTTCGGTCAGGTGGTGGCGCTGATCCTCATCAACTGGTCGTGGCTCACCGGCGGAGCGAACGGCGTGCGGAACATCACCTCCCCGCTCATCGCGGGATTCGAGCTGACCACCGTGCCGGAGTGGGCCGTGTTCATCGGCGTCATCGCCGTGGCATCCGTGTTCATCGTCAACCGCATCCGCGTCTCCTCTTTCGGCCGCGCGATGCGTGCCGTCCGTGACAGCGATGTCGCTGCGGCGGCGATGGGCGTCTCGCTCCCGAAGACCAAAGTGCTCGCGTTCACGATCGGGGCGGCCTTCGCCGGGCTCGCCGGAACGCTCAACGCCGGCTTCGTCACCTACATCAGCCCGGGCACATACGACCTGGCGCTCTCCGTGGCCATGCTGGCGATGATCGTCGTCGGCGGGGCATCGAGCCCGTGGGGTGTCGTGCTCGGTGCTGTCCTGCTCACCGTGCTGCCCGAGCTGCTGAGGCCGGTGCAGGAGTACTACCTCCTCGCCTACGGATTGCTGCTCCTGTTCATGGTCGCCTTCGTCCCGGGAGGCATCATCAAGCTCGTGCCCGACCTCGTGCGCAGAGCAGCCGGTCTCTTCGGCCCCCGCCGGGGCTCGGCATCCGAAAGCGAGGAGCACGCATGACCTCCGCATCACCCATGGCCCTCGTCGCCGACGGTCTCGTTCGGCGGTTCGGCGGGGTCACCGCCCTCGACGGAGTCTCGCTCACCGTCGCCGCCGGTCAGATCCGGGCGCTGATCGGCCCGAACGGCAGTGGCAAAAGCACTTTGATCAACTGCGTCTCCGGGGTCGACACCGGCTACGAGGGCAGCGTCACGGTCAACGGACTCTCGATGACGGGGCGCGGCCGTACATATGCGGCGCGGCACGGCGTCGCCCGGACGTTCCAGACCCTGCGGCTGTTCGACGACATGACCGTGCTCGAGAACGTCCTGGTCGCGATGCACCATCACCGCGGTTACGGACTTCTCTCCGCCATCGCCATGTTGCCGAAGTTCCGGCGTGCCGAGCTGCGCATGCGCGACCGGGCGCACGAACTGCTCGACATGGCCGGTGTCGACCGTGATGCCGATCGCCAGGCGGGGACGCTTCCCTACGGTCATCGCCGCCTCGTCGAGATCGCGCGGGCGCTGGCGCTGGAGCCGACGCTCCTGCTCCTGGACGAACCGGCCGCAGGGATGAACGACGCAGAGACGGAAGGGCTGGCCGGACTGGTCACCCGGATCCTCCGCCCCGAGCTCGGCGTGCTGGTGGTCGAGCACAACATGGACTTCGTCGCCTCTGTCGCGGGCCAGGTCACGGTGCTCGACAACGGCTCCGTCATCGCCGAGGGCACGCCCGCGCAGATCCGCCAGCACCCTGATGTGCTCGCGGCATACCTCGGAGTGAGTGAGGACGACCAGTGAGCAGGATTCTCGAGATCGACGACCTCGTGCTGAGCTACGGCGCGGCCCAAGCCGTGCGCGGGCTGACGATGCACGTCGACGAAGGCGAGGTCGTCACCCTCATCGGTGCGAACGGGGCAGGGAAGTCGACGACGCTCAAGGGCATCGTCGGGCTCATCCGCCCCGGGCGCGGAGACATCCGCTTCGCCGGTGTCTCCATCGTGGGCCGCTCGACCGACCGTCTCGCACGCGAAGGGCTCAACCTGGTGCCCGAGGGGCGGCGGGTATTCCCCGGACTGACCGTGACCGAGAACCTCGATGTCGCCTCCGCCGCGAGCGACCTGCGTGGCGCTGCCCTCAAGGCGAAGATCGAAGAGATCTTCCAGATCTTCCCTCGTCTCGACGAACGGCGCGATGCGCTCGCCTGGACGCTGTCGGGTGGAGAGCAGCAGATGCTCGCGATGGGGCGCGCCCTCATCGCCAAGCCCCGTCTGCTCCTGCTCGACGAGCCGTCGCTCGGGCTGTCGCCCAAGCTCGCGAAGGAAGTGGTGGGTCTCATCGGCGAATACAGCAGGCAGCACGGATTGTCGGTGCTCCTCGTCGAGCAGAACGCGCAGTTGGCGCTGGGCCACTCGGATCGCGGCTACGTCATCGAGACCGGTCGCCTCGTCGCCGAGGGCTCTGCACATGACCTGCGCAACGATCCCGAGGTCCGCAAGGCGTACCTCGGCTCCTGAGTCGCCCGACTCAGTCGTCCCACCCACCCGAAGAGAAGCACGAAGGAGTACTGTCATGGCACCACATTCAGCAATGAGACGGTCGACGACGGTCCTGGCCGTCGCAGCAATGGCGCTCGCGGTCGCAGGCTGTGCCGGAACGGCGGAAGCCGAAGGCCCCGATGAGATCCTCATCGGCGTCGCACTGCCCACCACCGGCGGTTCCGCGGTCCTCGGAGAGCCGATGACCCACGGCATCGAGATGGCCGTCGCGGAGATCAACGAGGCCGGCGGCATCGACGGCGCGAAGATCAAGATCGTCCAGGAGGACCTCGGCGCCGACGATACGGCCGCGCTCAACGCCTTCAACCGCATCACGAGCGAGAACCCTGTCGCGGTGATCGGCTTCCCCGTCAGCACACAGGGGTTCGCGGTCATGACCCAGGTCGACCGCGCCGCGATCCCGGTGATCATGGGCGGCACCAACTCCCGTCTCGCCGCCGGCAGCGACTGGGCGTTCGACATGACATCCACGGATGCCATCACCTCGACGGCGGCGGCGCAGTTCGCCGCGGAGACCCTCAAGGTCAAGAAGATCGGACTTCTCCGTGAGAGCGGCGAACTCGGCACGGGCGCATCCGAGGTCCTGCATGAAGCAGCGGAGAAGTTCGGCTTCGAGATCGCCGCTGAAGAGATCTACCAGAGCGGCGACGTCGACCTGTCCTCCCATGCGAACAACCTCCGTGCGTCCGACGCCGAGATGATCTTCGTGTACGGCCAGCAGGCGGACTTCATCGTCGCCGGCAATGCGCTCGCCACGGCCGGGATCGAGCTTCCCGCCTTCTTGGGCGGTGTTCAGCCCGGGACGCTCGAGAAGATGAACACCGACGCGTTCACGTCGATCTACAACCGCAACCAGTGCGTGCCGGCGGCAGCCACCGAGGGGCCGCTCGCCGAATGGGCGGCGGCCTACAACGAGGAGTTCGGCACCCCGCCGACCGAGTACGCGGCCATCGCGTACGACGGCATGAAGCTGCTGGCGCAGGCCATCGACGCCGCCGACAGCGTCGAGGCGTCGGCGGTGCGCGACGCGCTCGCCGAGGCCGAGGAGACCGAAGGAATCTGCGGCATCCATTACGGCGGCCCCGACGGCAACCTCTCGTTCGGCGTCACCATCGGCCACTACGAGGACGGCGCGTACGTCCTCGACCAGTCGCTGAGCATCCGGTAAGTCACGACGATGCACACAGTCATCACGGGCGCGGCATCGGGCATCGGGCTCGCCCTCGCGCAGCGACTCGCGGCGGGCGGAGGACGGGTCTCCGTCATCGACCGTCTGGCCGCAGACGAGTGCGCGTGGTGGGACGACCTCCCTCCTGCCTCCCGGGGTGACTGGTGCGTCGCCGATGTGTCCGACCGCGCTGCCGTGCGCGATGCGGTCGGACACATCGCCCGCACGCCCATCGACGGACTCGCGACCTGCGCCGGGATAGTGACGTCGCCGAATGTCCTGGATGCGGAACTCGACGAGATCGACCGCATCATCGCCGTGAATCTCGGTGGCACGCTGGCAGCAGCGCAAGCGGTCGCCAGGCACCTCGTCGCACAGCAGCGGGGCGGAAGCATCGTCACCGTTATGTCGACCGCCGGCCTGGGGTACGTGGCCGGCCTCGGCGTGGGCTACCACATCTCCAAGGCGGCGATCGCGGGACTCACCCGGTCTATGGCCGGTGACCTCGCCGCCTACGCGGTCCGCGTCAACGCCGTCGCCCCCGGTCTCGTGCGCACCCCGATGACTGCCGCGGAGCGCTCCCACTTCGGTGAGGAGTGTCTCGCCGCGCGCGTACCGGCGGGCCGGCTGTCAGAGCCTGAAGACGTCGCCGCCGGCATCGCGTGGCTGCTCTCGCCCGCTTCCGCCCTCACCACGGGTCATGTTCTCCCCATCGACGGTGGGCAGATGTCGGTAGCGGGGGCCCCGGCGGAAGGATTCCCCCTCCACGAACGGACGGGGGTGACCGCATGAAGCACGTGGTCATCACCGGCGGGGCCTCCGGTATCGGAGCGGCCTGCGCGCGGCTCCTGTCGCAGCGAGGTGCGCGCGTGTCGATCGTCGACCGGGTCGGTCCCGATCGTGCAGCCCCGGATGCGGCGACCTGGTGGCACGCGCTGCCGGATTCTCTCCGCGGCACGTGGGTCGTCGCCGACGCGGCTGATCCCGTTCAGCTCGCACGTGGATTCGACGAGGTCGGGCGTACGCCTTTCGACGGTCTGGTCGCCTGCGCGGGCGTCTCGCTGAAGCAGCCCTTCCCGCAGTCGACCGACGACGCGTGGCGTGCGACCCTCGACGTCAACGTTCTCGGTACCGCGGTGGCCTGCCGCAGTGCGGCTGCGGCGATGATCGCCGCGGGCCGGCCCGGTGCCATCGTCACGGTGTCCTCTACCGTCTCCTTCGGCTCGGTCGCCGGCCTCGGGGCGCATTATCACGCGTCGAAAGGCGCCATCTCCGCTCTCACCCGCGCTCTCGCCGCAGAGCTCGGCGCGTACGGCATCCGCGTCAACAGCGTCGCGCCCGGTGTCGTGCGGACGCCGATGACGGCGATGATGCGCTCGACGCAGAGCGAGGACTTCCTCACTTCCCGCGTGCCTCTGCGTGCGCTCGCCGAGCCCGACGACGTCGCCGAGGCGATCGCCTTCCTGCTCTCCGGCGATGCGCGCATGATCACCGGCCACATCCTTCCCGTCGATGCCGGACAGCTCGTGGTCTCGGGAGCGCCGGTCGGGGGTTTCCCCGCCCGGCACGTCGAGCTGCCCGGTCGCACGGGGACCACACAAACCACCCCAGAAGGAGCAAAGTCGTGAGCGAACCGCAACCGACCATCATCGTCGCGGGCATGGGGCCGGTCGGCATGACCGCCGCCCTCATGCTCGCCCGCCAGGGCCTCGCCGTGACGGTTCTCGAGGCGGGGCCAGACCTCGCGACCGAATCCCGAGCCTCCACATTCCATCCGTCGAGTCTCGAGATCCTCGATGAGCTGGGTGTCGTCGACGAGCTTCTCGACGTAGGACTCAAGGCGCCGGGCTTCCAGTACCGCGGTCACAACCGCGAGCTCATCGCCCACCTCGACATGGAGGTGCTCGCCGACGACACGCGATTCCCGTACCGCGTGCAGAGCGAGCAGAGCAATCTCACCCGCATCATCCGGGGGCACCTCGAGAAGATGCCGAACGTCACGCTCCGCTTCGACGCTCCGATCGAGCGGGTCGAGGAGGGCCGTGAGTGCGCCTACATCTACCTGCCCGGCGATGGCTTCGAAGCCAGCTACCGGGCGGATTGGCTGATCGCGGCGGACGGCTCCAACTCGGCCGTGCGTCGCAGCATGGGCATCGCGTTCGAGGGCGTCACCTATCCGGAGCGCTTCCTCGTGGCCTCGACCTCGCACGAGTTCCGCGACGACTTCGAAGGGCTCGCGTATGTGAGCTATGTCTACGACCCCGATGACTGGGGGGTGCTGCTTCGCACGCCCAAGCACTGGCGCGTGCTCTTCCCGATCGACCCCGACGAGACGAACGAACAGGCCTCCGACCCCGCCCGCATCGAGGAGAGGCTGCAGGGGGTCTCGCCGCGGTCCGAGCCGTATCCGGTCGCTCACAGCACCATCTACGCCGTTCACCAACGCCTGGCCGCGACCTTCGGACGCGGTCGGGTGATGCTCGTCGGCGACGCCGCCCACATCAACAACCCCCTCGGCGGGATGGGCATGAACAGCGGCATCCACGACGCCGAGGCCGCGGTCCAGGCCGTTCTCTACGCCCTCGAGGGCGGCGATCCGGTCCGCGCGGTGGAGACGTACGCCCGCGTGCGCCGCGACGCCGCCGCCATCGACGTTCAGCAGAACACGCAGAAGAACTACGAGGAGATGCGCGAGCGCGACAACGCCGCGCGATCGGCCCGCATGGAGGAGATGCAGCAGATCTCCGCGGATCCTGCGCGTATGCGTGCCTACCTTCGAGGTGCGGCGCTGCTCTCGTCGCGAGAGGTCTCGAACCGCCGGATGAAGCGCGGTCTCACGCCCGTGCGTGGGCCCCTTCCTGTCGCCTCCGGAAAGCGCCTGTCGGATGCGCTCGGTGCGCACGCCCTCGTGGGGGCGGCTCTGGGGAGCGCCGAGGAGGGCGCGGTCATCGCTTACCTCGACGCAGCTTCGGTCCCGTCGTGGCGCGGGGGCATCCACACCATCGCATCCTCCGACGCCCGCCCGGTCATCGCCTCGCTCGGGCGCGAGTGGTCGGACGCCGGCGACGTCGTGCGCGCAGTCGTCGCGTTCGAACAGGCGGGGATCGCCGCGGTCGAGATCCCCGATGGCGGCGGCATCGACGTCGACGTCGTCGTCTCAGGGATCGAGGCCGCCGCCGCCGCACGCCGCGACGTGCTCGTGATGGCCACGACCGGGCCGGCCGGAGACCCCGCCGTCGACGACGTGATCGCGCGCGCTCGCCGCTACGTCGCCGCTGGGGCCGACCTCGTCGGACTGGTCGGCCTCACGGAGCTCTCCGACATCGATGCCGTGCATCGAGCGGTCCCCGAGGTGCCGCTCGTGCTCGTCGTCGCGGAAGGCGACGGCTTTCCTCCCGTCCCCGACCTGCAGCTGGCCGGCGTGGGACTCGTGCTGACCGGCGCGCTCGTCGCCGGCTGAACACCATCCGTCACCGCACTCGCGGATCCTCACCCGAAGGAGAACAACAATGACCAGTCAGACCTCACCCCGCGCCCAGTTCGGGCTCATCCTCCCCTCGACGAACACCGTCGTGGAGGCTGAGTTCAACTGGATGCGTGTCGAGGGCGTCTCGTGGCACACGGGCCGCATCTTCATCCCCGACCCCGTCCTCAGCGACGACGAGACGTTCGTGCGGTTCGTGGAGAACCTGCGCGTCGAGATCGGGCGTGCCGTGCGCGACGTCGTCACGGCCGAGGTCGACTATCTCGTCATGGGCATGAGCGCCGAGACGTTCTGGGGAGGGCGCGACGGCGCGGCACGCTTCGCGCAATGGATGAAGGAGCTTTCGAACGGCCTCGACGTCACGACAGGCGCCAACGCGTGCAAGGCGGCGCTCGACGTCTACGGTGCGAAGCGGATCGGGGTGATCACGCCCTATCAGCCGGTCGGCGACGCGCAGGTGCGTGCGTTCTTCGAGGAGCTCGGCTACGAGGTCTCCGACGTGCACGGGCTGAAGTGCGACTCCGCCACCTCGATCGGTGACGTCCCCCCGGAGGAGATCAAGGCGGCTTTCCGCGCGGTCGATGCTCCCGACATCGATGTGCTCATCCAGGCAGGCACCAATCTTCCCGCCACTCGGGTGGCGGCGGAGATGGAGGTGGAGCTCGGCAAGCCGGTGATCGCCATCAACACGGCGACGGTGTGGCACGCGTACCGCACCAACGGGATCGACGACAAGATCGAAGGATTCGGGTCGCTGCTCGCCGAGCACTGAGCCGAGAGAGGAACATCGTGTTCACGCATGTAGGAATGCTCACGCTCGTGCCCGAGGCTACGGACGCCGATCGGCGCTCGATCATCGAGGGACTCTCCGGGCTCGTCGGGCGCATCGATGGTCTCACCGGTGTGCAGGCCGGTTACGATCTGGGGCTGCGGGAAGGCAACGCGGATGTCGTGTTCTTCCTGACCTTCGAATCGCAGGACGCCTGGCAGGCGTATCAGGATGACGAGGAGCACAAGGCGATCGTTCGCGACCGCATCCTCCCCGTTCTCGCCGCCAAGGCCTTCGTCCAGGCTGCCGACTTGGTGCAGGTGGCGAGCATCTGATGGACGCGTCCGACTACGCACACGCCGGGCTTCAGGGCTCTCTGCAGCCCGGCGTGGCGCCGGCTCTTGTCGTCGTCGACCCGGCCGAGGCGTACACCGACCCGCAATGCCCGCTGTACGCGGGGGTCGAAGAGGCCGTTGAGCAGATGAAGGAGGTGCTGGCCGCCGCGCGCGCCGCCGGCATCCCCGTCGTCATCACACGTGTGGAGCACGACCCGACAGGGCGCAACGGCGGGATCTTCGTGCGGAAGGTGCCGGCGCTCCGGTGGTTCGCGCCGGAGAGCCCGTACAGTGGTTACATTCCGGGACTTGAGCCGCGCGACGGCGACATCGAGATCGTCAAGCAGTACCCGAGCGCGTTCGCCCACACCTCGCTGGCGGCGACGCTGAGCGCGCTCGGCGTCGACACCCTCGTGATCACGGGTCTCACCACCAGCGGCTTCATCCGGGCCACGGCGACCGACGCCATGCAGAACGGGTTCATCCCGATCGTCGTCGGCGACGCGGTCGGCGACCGCCAGGAGGAGCCCCACCGTGCGAACCTCTTCGACATCCAGGCCAAGATCGGCGAAGTCGTCACGACCGCCCGGGCCATCGACGTGATGCGAGGTGGGCGATGAGTGCCACAGCCGTGGTCACCGGCGGAGCCGGCGAGATCGGACGGGCGCTCGTCCGGTCTCTCGCGGAGGACGGCTACACCGTCCATGTGGTCGACCTCGATCCCGACGCCGCGGAGGTCGCCGCGTCCGTCGGCGGCATCGCGCACGTGATCGATGTGACCGACCCCGACGCTGTCGCAGAGCTTGACGAGATCCCCGAGATCGACGTCCTCATCAACGGGGTCGGGGTGTGGCCGCTCGCGACGTTCGACGACCTCACGCCGCAGCGCTGGCAGAAGCTGGTCGACATCAACCTGAACTCCGCGTACAGCGTCACGTGGACGTGCCGCCGCGGACTGCGCGCGGCGCGCGGCTCGGTCGTCAGCATCGCCTCGGCGATCGCGTTGAAGGGTCATCCGGAGATGGCCTACTACGCCGCTGCGAAGGCCGGCGTGATCGGGATGACGAAAGCACTCGCTCCGGCGTTCGGCGCTGACGGGGTGCGCATCAACGCCGTCGCCCCGGGCCTTGTGGCCACGAACCGCAACGTCGGAGTCTGGGGCGAGCGTCAGGACTCGTTCCGCGCGGGCCGCGCGCTGCCGGTCGACATCACCGTGGATGACGTCGTCGGCGTGATCCGTTTCTTCGCCTCGCCGGCTGCCCGTCTCGTCACGGGACAGACCCTCGTCGTCGATGGCGGCACGGTCTTCCACTGACGCTCTCACCCACCCGACCTGCCTGAACCCGAAGCCCGGAGACACCGATGTCCGCTATGCCTGTCTGGCGCCGTCGCGCCGAAATCGTCACGCTCCTCACCGACGACGGGTGGGAGCTCGACGCCCTTCTCTATCCATCCCGGAATCCCGAGGGCTCGAAGACCGCCCTGCTCCACCTGCACGGCAAAGGAGCGACGATGCTCGACATCCACGCGCGCTGGCTGCCGCAGCTGCTGCCGGGGGTCGCCCATCTGTCGCTGAACATGCGCTGTCACGCTCTGGCATACAACACCGACCGCGACGACGTCCCCGTGGCGGGCGGCATGTACGAGTCACTGGCCGACGGGGAGGCCGACATCCGCGCAGCGGTGGAGTTCCTGCGCGCCGACGGATACACCCGCATCATCCTGTCCGGACATTCCTCCGGCGGCTACTACGCGGGCGTCTACACTCCCGAGGGAGACGACATCGTGGGTCGGGTGCTCCTGTCGCCACTCACAGACAACAAGACAGCCTTGAGCTGGTGGTGGCCGGAGCCAGGCGGACTGGAGGCCGCGCTCGATCGGGCTCACGCTCTCGTAGACGACGATCGCCCGGACGAGCTCATCCCGCTCCCGTCGTGGTACTGGGGCATCAGCGCCCGCTCGCTCATCGAGCGCGCGGCGCAGCCCGATGATGCGTGGCTGCGGGGAGTCAACACCCGATCGTCTCCCGTTCTGCTGCTGTGGGGCGGAACTGAGAGCCGCGACGAGCTGTGGGCCGGTCTCGTCGATCAGATCGAGGCGGACGCGGTGTCGTACGTGCGGTTGGCGGAGTCAGACCACTGGTATCACGGGTTCGAGCACGACGTCGCTGGTGCAGTGGCGGGCTTCGTGGCGCAGGTGACCGGGGTCGATCCGCGCTGACGGTGGCGCCTCGGCCGCTGCCGTCAGGAGACGCGTGCGGCCAGGAGGGTCGACAACTGTGCCGCCGCGTCGACGACGCGCGCGCGGATCTCTTCGCGGCGCGGGCCATCCGTGCGGTAGATGGGCGCGGCGCATCCCAGTGAGCCGACGATGTCGACCCCGAGGGTGACGCTCGCTGCCACGCCCCAGATGCCTTCGTCGATCTCTTCGAAGCTCTCGGTCACCCCATCTGCGGCGACGCGGTCGAGCGCGGCGTCGCTCAGGATGTCGGATGCTGCCGTCTCGGCATCGAGGGTGGCTCGATACCGCTCGCGGGCGAGCGGTGAGAGTCCCGCCAGGAGGATGCGCGACATCGATCCGCGGTGCAGCGCCATGGCCTGGCCGCGGTCGAACTGCAGGCGCACGGGTTTGCGCGATTCCACGCGCTGGACCGTGTAGACACTCCAGCCGTCGCGTCGTGACACCAGAACGGTCTCGTCGATCTCGTCGCGCAGGCGCATGAGCACAGGCAGCGCCACATCGCCGATGGGCGGACGGGCCGCGTCGGCGGCGTCCGAGAGGGCAGCGGCGCGGTCCGTCAGCCGGTACTGGTTGTCGCCGGCGACATCGACGAGCCCGACCTCTCGCAGCAGACCGATGTAGCGGTACGCCATGGAGCTGCTCAGTCCGAGGGTGGCAGCCAGTTCCGGCACCGTCCACAGCGGTCTCTGCTCGGTGAAGCTGAGCAGCACCCGCAGGAGCCGCCGAGGGCTTTCCGCTCCGGCAACACGGCTTTCCTTCACGTCGAGCCTTCCCGCCACGGTTATTATCAATATGCAGAAGCGCGTTTCTACATTATGGAACTGTACGCGAAGCGACGGCGAGACGATCGGACATCCATGCTCTACTCCACCGTGACGCCCCAGCAGAAGCGTCAGGAGCTGCGACGGCTGCTGCGCGAAGACGGCCCGCTCGTCATGCTCGGCGCCTTCAACGCCCTGTCGGCCCAGATGATCCAGGACGCCGGCGGAGCGGGCGTCTACATCTCCGGGCACATGATCGCCGCAGACGCAGGTCTGCCCGACACGGGGCTGACGACGGCGACCGAGGTAGCCGCCCGTGCCCAGCAGATCGCGCGGATGGTCGATGTGCCCGCGATCGTCGACGCCGACACCGGCTTCGGCGAGCCGATGAACGCGGCGAGGACCATTCAGACTCTCGAAGACGCGGGCCTGGCGGGATGCCATATCGAAGATCAGATCAACCCCAAGAAGTGCGGCCACTCGGAAGGCGTAGCCGTCGTCGACCCCGACGTGGCACTGCGCCGGATCGCCGCTGCCGTCGCCGCGCGTCGTGACGAGGGTTTCGTGATCATCGCCCGGACGGACGCGCGTGCCGTCCTCGGCCTTCAGGCCGCCATCGACCGGGCCAAGATGTTCGCCGACGCCGGTGCCGACGTGGTGTTCCCGGAGGCGCTGCGCAGCGAGGAGGAGTACGCGGCATTCCGAGAGGCGATCCCGCTGCCCCTCATGATCAACCTCAACGAGTTCGGCCACGGAACCCCGCCGTCCATCCAGCAGGTGGCAGACCTGGGGTACGACCTCGCCGTCTACCCCATGACCCTCATGCGCGTGGCGATGGGGGCCGCCGAGCGTGCCATCGGCGAGATCCTGCAGACAGGTTCGCAGGAGAGCAGCATGTCGCTCATGCAGACGCGTGATCGTCTCTATGACCTGTTAGGTTACGTGGATTACACGCGCTTCGACGACGCTGTGTACAGGGCGGGACTTCGAGGATGACAACGTGCGATGCATCGTGCGACGGGAGTGCAGAGCATGGGTGCGATGAGTGAGCGACAGGTGACGGGCGCCTCCAGCGCCCGCAAGATGCTCCACGTGCTCTTCTGCTTCTCCGCCGACAAACCGCTGTGGAGCGTGGCCGAGCTGTGCCGCGAACTCGACGTGTCGACATCCACGATGTACCGCTACGTCGCGCTGCTGAGGGAGGTTGGCCTCCTCGATACGGCGGGCGACAACTCCTACCGCATCTCCAGCCGCATCCAGACACTCGCTGCCGCAGCCGAGCAGGCGGGAACGCCGTTGGAGGAGGTCGCGCTGCCCGTCATGACCCGCATCCGCGATCTCATCGGCGAGACGGTGCTCATCTCCCGGCGCAACAAGTCGTTCGTGTTCTGCATCGACCGTGTCGAGTCGGAGAAGCCGGTCAGACTGCAGTTCGATCGTGGTCAGCCGATGTCACTGCACAAAGGATCGATGGCTCGTCTCCTGCTGGCGAACATGCCCAAAGGCGAGCGCGACAGCTACTTGAGCGACATCCTTCCCGCGCTGAGTGAGAAAGAGGCGGCGCTGTTGACCGACGAGAGTCTCGAGGCGGTGAAGACCGCGGGGTACACGCAGAGCTTCGAGGAGATCGACGAGGGCATCTGGGGGGCTGCAGCGTCGATCTCACTGCACGGGCAGGCGATCGCCGCGCTCGGTGTCGCGGCGCCGATGTACCGCCTCGACGCACGCATGCGTGAAGTGACCATCACCGCCGTCAGGCAGGGCGCAGACGAGATCTCGCGGGCGCTCGCCGACGCCAGCTGAAACCGATCGACGCTGCTCGCGGGGCGGCGATCAGAGGTTGAACACCGCGACCGAGCGGGTGATGCCGTCGCCGGTCTCGAGGTCGCTGAGCGCCTTGTCGACGTCGCCGAGGCCGATGCGTGCGGAGATGAGCTCGTCGAGCATCAATTGACCCCGGGCGTACATGTCGAGGTAGCGCGGGATGTCGATGCGGAACCGGTTCGACCCCATGTTGGAGCCCTGCAGGCGGCGGTCGAAGGTGAGGTCGGTGCCGCTGACCGAGATGCGTGATCCCTCCGGCAGGAGACCGACGACCGTGGCGACTCCGCCGGCCCGGAGCATCGCGAAAGCCGCTTCCGCGGTCTGCGGGCGCCCGACCGCTTCGAACGCGTGCTGCACCCCGCCACCGGTGAGCTCCCGCACCTCGTCGACGATGTCGTCGCCGGCGGTCAGGGCGTCGCTGGCGCCGAAGGCCAGCGCCGCGCGCGCCTTCGCCTCCGAACGGTCGATGGCGATGATCCGGCCCGCACCTGCGATGCGCGCACCCTGGATCACGTTGAGCCCGATGCCGCCGCAGCCGATGACGGCGACCGTCTCGCCGGGGCGCACCTGGGCCGTGTTGATGGCGGCGCCGACTCCCGTGGTCACCGCGCAGCCGACGACGGCGGCGACGTCGAGCGGCACCGCCGGGTCGATCTTCACGAGGGCGCGTTCATGCACGAGCAGCTGCTCTGCGAAGCCCGAGAGATTCACGAACTGCGACACCGCTCGCCCGCCGCGGCTCAGTCGCGGGGTGTCGCTGCGATCGCGGCTCAGGCCCGCGCCCGCGCAGATGTACATGCGGCCGCTCAGGCAGAACTCGCATTCGCCGCAGAACGCGGTGAGGCATCCCACGACGTGGTCGCGGGGGGGGGGGGGGG
>JAEYVZ010000086.1 GCA_023431405.1 Actinomycetes bacterium | reverse complement strand
CATGCCGTAGGCGTTGCCGGTGTCTTCGAGCCAGTGGATGATCGCCTGGAACGTTCCTTCCTGCCGGGCGGCGTCCCAGCCGCCCCACCTCCGGCGCACCGAAGCGAGCACGATGAAAGCGAGCATGCCCCGATGAGCGACCCCCTGCTGTCCGTCGACGACTTCTCCGTCGTGTACGACGTCGATCCTCCCGTCCGCGCGGTGCAAAACGTCTCCCTCGAGCTGCAGCGCGGCGAGATCCTCGGACTCGCCGGCGAGAGCGGCTGCGGCAAGACGACCCTGGCGTACGGCATCCAGCGCCTTCTGAAGGCTCCGGCCGTCATCACGGGCGGATCGGTGGTCTTCCACGATGCGTCCGGCGACGACATCGACATCAACGCCCTCGACGCCACGCAGATGCGGCGTTTCCGCTGGGACCGCATCTCGATGGTCTTCCAGGGCGCCATGAATGCGCTGAACCCGGTGGCGACGATCGGCGCGCAGCTGGAGGACGTGTTCGAGGTGCACCGCCCGGCGATGTCGCGCGCACAGCGCCGCGCCGCGGCATCCGACCTCCTCGAGGTGGTCAAAGTGGGAGCCGCGCGCCTGCGCTCCTATCCCCACGAGCTGTCGGGCGGGATGCGGCAGCGCGTCATGATCGCGATGGCGCTCGCGCTGCGCCCGCAGCTCATGGTGATGGACGAGCCGACGACGGCGCTCGACGTGCTCGTGCAGCGTGAGATCCTGACTCAGATCTCGCAGCTGCGCCACGAGTTCGGCTTCTCCGTCATCTTCATCACCCACGACCTCCCGCTGCTGCTGGAGATCAGCGACCGCATCGCGATCATGCGCGAAGGACGCATCGTCGAGCTGGCATCGTCGGAAAGCATCTGGCGCGACCCGCAGGACGAGTACACGCGGACCCTCTTGTCGTCCTTTCCCCGGCTGACCGGGGAACGAGGGGTGGTCGTGCGATGACACTCCTCGAATTCGATGCGGTCTCGAAGGTCTACTCGGTGCGCGGCGCCGGCCATATCCGCGCCCTGGACGATGTCAGCTTCACGCTCGAGTCGGGGCGCACCCTGGGCCTTGTCGGCCAGTCCGGGAGCGGCAAGTCGACGATCGCGAAGATCCTCACCCAGCTGGAGCTCCCCACCAGCGGCGAGGTGCGGCTGGACGGCGCCCCGATCGCGCGCCGCGGGAGGGGCCTGCGCGCGTACCGACAGCAGCTGCGCATGGTCTTCCAGGATCCGTTCGCCTCGCTCAACCCATACCACTCCATCCGCTACCACATCGAGCGGCCGCTGCGGCTGGATGCGGTCGTACCCACAGGCGAGATCGAGCGAGAGGTGCGCCGACTTCTGACGCGGGTGAGTCTCGATCCGGATGCCGTGATCGACCGCCGCCCGCACGAGCTCTCCGGCGGTCAACGGCAACGGGTCGCGATCGCGCGTGCCCTCGCTTCGCGGCCGCGGCTGCTCGTGGCCGACGAGCCCGTCTCCATGCTCGACGTCTCGCTGCGACTCGGTGTGCTGAACCTCCTGGCGGACCTTCAGCGGGAGGAGGGCCTCGGAGTGCTCTACATCACGCACGACCTCGCCACGGCCCGCCATTTCAGCGACGAGATCATGGTGCTCAATCAGGGCCGTGTGGTCGAACGCGGACCGGCCGACGATGTCATCCTGCGTCCGACCGACCCCTACACGCAGGAGCTGCGTGCCGCATCCCCCGACCCCGAGAAGCACTTCGCCGCACGAACCGGAGGTGTCCGATGACCGCCGTGGAGCCTCAGCTGCCACCCGATGAACTCCTCCCCGCCGCCCCACCGGCGGCTGCCGATCCGCTCGAGGTCGGCACCACCGCGACCGTCGCGCGCAAGGGTCGCGCACGCATCCCGTGGCGGTTCCTCGGCGGCCGCGCGGCCTTCTATCTGTTCACCCTGTGGGCGGCGATCACGATCAACTTCTTCCTGCCGCGACTGATGAAGGGCGACGCGGTCGACCAGTACCTCGCGCGCAATCGCACGGTCAGTCCCGAGGCCGCCGAGGCGCTGCGCGCGCTGCTCGGACTCGACTCCGACAAGAGCCTGTGGCAGCAGTACCTCGACTACTGGGGCCTCCTGCTGCGCGGCGACCTCGGAGTCTCGCTGCTGCACGGCCTGCGGCCCGTGACGGAGGTGATCGCGCAGTCCCTTCCCTGGACCATCGGCCTCGTGGGCTTCGCGACGATCGTGTCGTTCGCGATCGGCACGATCGGCGGCGCGATCGTCGGCTGGCGCCGCGGCAGCCGGCTCGATGCGCTCATCCCGATCACGACCTTCCTCAGCACCATCCCGTACTTCTGGCTCGGCCTCCTCGCCATCGCACTGTTCTCGGTGAACCTCGGCTGGTTCCCCATCGGCAAGGCCTACGGCGTCGGGATGTCGCCCGAATTGTCGGCCGAGTTCATCGGCCAGGTCATCCATCACGGCACGCTCCCCGCGCTCACGATCGTCGCCGCCTCGCTCGGCGGGTGGATGCTCGGCATGCGGAACATGATGCTCACCGTGCTCGACGAGGATTACATCACCGTCGCTCAGGCCAAGGGGATGCCGAACCGTCGCGTGCTGTGGCGTTACGCGGCACGCAACGCCGTCCTGCCCCAGATCCAGAGCTTCGCCCTGTCGATCGGGTTCATCGTGGGCGGCACGATCGTCATGGAGATGGTCTTCAGCTATCCGGGCGTCGGGAAGCTCCTGCTCGACGCCACCAACGCGAAGGACTACGCGCTGATGCAGGGGGTCTTCCTGATCATCACACTCTCCGTGCTCGTCGCCAACGTCCTCGCCGACCTCGCATACGCGTTCCTCGACCCGCGCACGCGCCAGACGGAGGCCTGACCCATGTCCACATCCCCCGCGCGCGCGGCCACCTTCACTTCCCGCCTCTCGGCTGCCTTCGCGATGTTCCGCAACCGCAAATCGATCGCCGGCCTGTCGATCCTCGGCTTCTTCGTGCTCGTGGCAGTCTTCGCTGACGTGCTCGCCCCTTACTCCCCGACCAAGGTCGACAACTCGGCGCGGTTGCAGCCGCCGTCTGGAGCCCACTGGCTCGGCACGACGCACATCGGAGAAGACGTACTCAGCCAGGTCATCCACGGCACCCGCGGCGTCATCGTGGTCGGCTTCCTCGCCGCCCTCATCGCCACTCTCATCGCGATCATCGTGGGCGTCACCTCCGGGTACCTGTCGGGGTGGAAGAGCGAGAGCCTCTCGGCACTGACCAACGTGTTCCTCGTCATCCCCGGCATCCCACTCATCATCATCGTGGCGTCGGCGTTCGATGACCCGCCCATCATCGTCATCGCGGGAGTCCTCGGCCTCATCGGGTGGGCGTGGGGGGCGCGCGTGCTGCGGGCGCAGACGATGTCGCTGCGCGGTCGCGACTTCATCCAGGCTGCGCGGGCGAACGGCGAGCCTCTTCGGCGGATCATCGCGGTGGAGATGCTGCCGAACCTCATGGCGCTCATCGCGGCGAGCTTCGTGGGAACGGTCACCGCGGCCATCATCGGGCTCACGACGCTCTCGTACATCGGGGTGATCCCGGTGAACACCTATAACTGGGGAACGATCCTCAACTGGGCGGGCGCGCAGGGCGCATTCCGTCAGAATCAGTGGTGGTGGTATCTGCCTCCCGGCCTGTGCATCGCCGCGATCGGCGTCGCTCTCTCGCTCATCAACTTCGGCATCGACGAGTACGTCAATCCGCGTCTGCGGTCAGCCGGTGAGCGCGCACGGGCGATGAAGAAAAGGGGCCTCGATGTCAACGACGCGGTCACCGCGGTGCGCACCGCGGGCCCCGCGCCCGTCTCGCCCG
>JAEYVZ010000054.1 GCA_023431405.1 Actinomycetes bacterium | reverse complement strand
CTTGCGGCGGCGTTCGCGTGAGGCGCCGGCGGGCGTCCTCGTCGCGATGCATCCCACCAGGCTATCGGCGCCGACGGGACGCGGGCCCGCGCCGCACGAATCGGACCCGGGGGAGGTGCCTCGCCGGGAGGAATAGGGTGGGCGCCATGGCCGACTTCGAAGACGCCCCCACTCCTGAGGGCATCGAGATCCGTCCGCTTGACACCATCGAGGAGGTGTTCGCGGCATCCGAGGTGCTCTCACAGGTGTGGGGCGGAGACCGCACGGGAATGCCGCCGAACCTGCTGCAGGCGCTCGCCCACTCCGGCAACTACGCGGTCGGGCTGTACGACGGCGATCGCATGATCGGCGCATCCGTCGCCTTCTTCGCCGCCCCCGGTGAACGGTCGATGCACTCGCACATCACCGGTGTGCTGGAGGGCTACCGGTCGCACGGACTCGGACGCCTCCTCAAGCGGCACCAGCGCACGTGGGCGTTCGACCACGAGGTCGGGCACATCACCTGGACGTACGACCCGCTCGTCGCCCGCAACGCGCACTTCAACCTCTATGTGCTCGGCGCGCGCGTGACGGAGTACCTGGTCGACCACTACGGGCCGATGGATGACGGCGTCAATCGCGGCGATGAGTCGGACCGGCTGATGGTGTCGTGGGCCCTCGCCGCCCCCGCCCAGCCGCCGCACGAGGAGGATGTCGTCACGGCGGTCTCGGTGCCGGCCGACATCGAGAGCCTCCGCCGCACCGACCCGAGCGAAGCGCTCGAATGGCGCTACCGCGTGCGCGACGCATTCCAGGGTCTGCTGCAGGACGGCTTCGTCGTCGGCGGATTCGACGACCGCGGCTACCTGTTCGTGCGGGCCTGAGGGTGTCAGACGCCGGACGCCCGACGGGCCGTCCCGGGGTCTCGGTGGTGCCGGCCGCGCGCGTATTCTGGCCGCATGATCGATGACCGCCCCCACGTCTCCGAGGCGGAGGGCGCGCCGCTGTGAGTGAGCCCGGCCAGACGCCCCACCGCCGCGGCGACGGCGAGCTTGTCGGCTGGATCAGAGCCGAAGGCGAGCTGTGGGTGCCCATCGACCTCCTCGGGCGCGCCGTGGGCGACCCGATGGAATGGCTCGACGCGGAGCGTGCGCTCGAGGACGCGGGGCTCCACTACCTGGCAGACGCGTGGATGCTGGAGTCTGCTGACGGCGAGGAAGCGGATGCCGTACCGGTGCGGCTGGTGGAGGTGACGCCCGCACGGATCGTCGTGAAATCGGAGGACTTCGGTGCCTTGGACGCACCGGGGCGTCGGTGGGAGCTGCCCTGGCCGCTTCCGTCACGGCTGCGCCCGCGCCGCGCCGACGATCCCGACCTGTTCCAGCTCTGACGGCCGCTCGAGGGGCGGGGTGACAGCAGCCAGCCGGGCGGCTGAGCGTCGATTCCGCCTCTCCGCTTCATCAGAATCCCTTGTCGCGTTATCAGGACGGGGGTGCGATGTCTCTCTGTCAGCAGGAGGAAGACATGCGCACCATCAGGAACGTCGTCGCACAGGTACGGCCGTCGCAGCGCCGCCGGCGGGCGCGGCGGTCGACGTGGGTCCCGCAACGCGACCGCGCGCTGCGCCGCGGCATCCGGGACCTCCTCTGACGCACCGCCGCGGTGGGCCGCTACTGTGGCCCCATGCCGGTCGAGTCCCCTGCGGCGCCCGTCACCATCGAGGGTGTCGAGTTGCGTGTGCTGCACATGCCCCTGGTCTCGCCGTTCACCACCTCGTTCGGCACCGAGACGGTTCGTGAGGTCATCGTCGTTCGTGTCCGCACGTCCGACGGCGACGGGTGGGGCGAGATCGTCACCCAGCAGGCGCCGCTGTATTCGTCGGAGTACACGCAGGGTGCGTGGGACGTAGCCTCTCGCTTCCTCGTTCCGGCCCTGCGGGCGCGGGGCCGGGTCGCTCCCGAGGACGTCGCCGGCATCCTGGAGCCGTTCGTCGGTCACCGCATGGCGAAGGCCGGGCTGGAGCTCGCCGTGCTCGACGCGTCGCTGCGAGCGGAAGGGCGCTCGTTCGCGTCGTACGCGGGCGCGGTGGTCGATCGGATCCCCAGTGGGGTATCGGTGGGCATCCAGCGCGACCCGGCCGCCCTCGTGGAGGTGGTCGGCGGATACCTCGCGGAGGGGTACCGGCGCATCAAGATCAAGATCCGTCCGGGCCGCGACGTCGATGACACCGCGGCGGTGCGCGAGGCCTTCCCCGACATCCCCCTGCAGGTCGACGCCAGCTCGGCGTACACGCTCGCCGACGACGACCTCCTCGCCGAACTCGACCGGTTCGGGCTGCTGCTGATCGAGCAGCCGTTGCAGGAGGACGACATCGTCGATCATGCGACGCTCGCTCGGCGGCTGAAGACCCCGGTGTGCCTCGACGAATCGATCGTGTCGGCCAAGGCTGCGCGCGATGCGATCGCACTCGGCGCCGCATCGGTCATCAACATCAAGGCGGGCCGGGTCGGTGGCTACCTCGAGGCGATCCGCGTGCACGACCTGTGCCGCGACGCCGGGCTCCCGGTGTGGTGCGGCGGGATGCTCGAGACGGGCATCGGACGCGCGGCGAACGCGGCTCTGGCCGCTCTGCCGGGGTTCACCCTGCCCGGCGACGTGTCGGCATCCGCCCGTTTCTATCGCCGCGACATCGTCACCGATCCGCTCGTGCTCGACGACGGGTTCGTGCAGGTCCCGACCGGTCCCGGGATCGGCGTCGACGTCGATGAGGCGGCGCTGGCGAACGTCACCGTCGAGAAGGTGGAGCTGTGAGCAGCCCGCGGTTTCGCCGGGGCGGCGCGGAGTAGCGCGATGAGCCGGCGTATGTCCGCAGCCCGTGCACGTCGGGGCGGTGTGCGCTCACGAAGGGTCGCGGCCCTGGTGGCCGGTGTGCTCCTGTGCACGAGCTGCGTGCCGGCCCCACCCGCCGTGGAATCGTCACCGCCGACCGCCGGGGCTCTTCCGGCGGGGGTGACGGTCGAGTTGCGTCAGGCGAGGTCTGATGTCGCGTCGCGGCAGGCGTCGGTGCGGGTGGTCAACGGATCGTCGACCGCGGTGCGGGTCGGTGCCGTCAGCGTGGTCGACTCCCGCTTCGAGGCGCCCGCCGAACGGGTCGTCGAGCGCACGTCGGCGCTGGCTCCGGGCCGTGCCATCGATGTGCGCGTGCAGCTCGCCGACGTTGCCTGCGGGCCGCGTACGGGTGGGCCGGATGCCGCCTTCGATGCGACCGTGACGCTCGACCTCGAGATCGATGGGGTGTCGCAGTCGGTGACGGCGCCCATCACCGACCCGGTGCCTTTCGTGGCCGCGCTGCATGAACGCGAATGCGTGCGCGAGCACGTGAGCCGCGCCGCGTCGATCTCGTTCGGCCGGTTCGTCGGTTCGGAACCCGGCGAGCCCGCCTCGCTGGAGCTCGTGATCGACCCGACGGCAGACGGATCGCCGGAGGCGGGAGAGGAGACGGACGCTGCGGCCGTCGCTCTCGTCGGCATCCGTGAGACGAATCTGCTCACGTTCGAACGCCTCGGCACCGGGGGCATGCTGCGGCTCGGGCTCTCGGTCGCTCGCGGCCAGGCGGTGTCGCGCGTCGCCCTGCCCCTCGTGCCTGCGCGGTGCGACCCGCACGCCGTGCTCGAAGACAAGCGCGGGACGGTCTTCCGTCTCGTCGTCGAGGTCGACGGGGAGGAGGGGTCGTTCGACGTGGCGGCGTCAGAAGAACTGCGCGGACGCCTGCTCGATTGGGTGGCGGGGTGGTGCGGGTTCGGGTCGGAGTGACACCGAACCCGCACGCACGTCAGGCGCCTTCGCCGCTTCCGGAGGCGAACTGACGACCGGCGTCGGCGGCGCGGGCGAGTGCTGCGCCAGCATCAGTGGCCGGCGCGGCAGTGTCACGCGCAGACTCCTGCGGGTGGCTGTGGTCGCCGTTGCGGGCCGCTGACGCGCCGTCGACGACGCCTCCCGCCTGCATGCCCTGAGCGACACCGCGACCGGTCGCCTGCCCCTGGATGATCTGGCGCAGGTCGATGCCGGTGGCCGCCTCGACAGCGTCGAACGTCGCGCGCATGCCGGATGCCGACTCGGCGGCGATGTGGCTCGATGCGCCTTCTCCGCCGAGCACGGTGACCGAGCCGACCTTCTCGAACCCGCGGGCGAACTCGGTCATCATCGGGACGAGGGCTTCGAGCGCACGCTGCGCCAGGAGCGCCTCCTGGTTGCGGGCGAGCGCCTCGGCTTCGGCTTCGATGGCGCCGGCGCGCGCCTCACCGGCCAGACGCACGGCGTCGGCGTCGGCCTGTGCGCGCAGCTTCGTGGCTTCGGCTTCCTGGGCGGCGATCTGCGCCCGGGCCTCGGCGGCCTTCACCTCGGCGTAGGCGGCGGCGTCGGCGGCGCGCTGACGCTCGTACAGCGAGGCGTCGGCGACCTTCTTCACCTCGGCGTCGAGCTGGGCTTGCTTGTTCTCGGCTTGCTGCAGGAGCACGGCCTGCTCGCGCTCGGCACGCGCGAGGGCTTCGGCCTGCTCCGCTTCGGCGCGGGCGCGGCCGACCTCGGCCGAGGCGGCAGCCGTGTTCTTGTCGAACGCGGTCTGTTCGATGAGGGTGGCCTCGTCGGTGGCGATCTGTCGCGCGCGCACTTCGCGTGCGGCGTTGATGCGGGCGACCTCGGCCTCGCGACGCACACGTTCGACCTCGGTGGCGCCGAGCGCGTCGATGTACCCGTTCTTGTCGGTGATGCCCTGAATCTGGAAGGAGTCGAGGATGAGGCCCTGTGCGAGCAGGTCGCTCTTGATGCCTTCGGCGATCTGGTCGGAGAGCTTCTGACGGTCTTTCATCAGCTGCTCGACGGTGAGGGTTGCGACGACGCCGCGCAGAGCTCCCTCGAGCTGTTCGGTCGTGAACTGCTCGATCGCGCCGTCCTGAGAGAGGAAGCGCTCGGCGGCTCGGCGCACGAACTCCGGGTCGGAGCCGATCTTCACGAGCGCGACGCCGCTCACGTTCACCGTGACGCCGTTGGACGCCTGGGCCGTCGGCTCCATCTTGATCTGACGGGCCCGCAGCGAGATCATCTCCGCTCGCTGCGTGAGCGGGTTGACGAGGGCACCGCCCCCGGTGATCACCGAGATGCGAGATGACTCTCCCGAGGCGTTCTTCTGGCTCTTTCCCACCACGACGAGCGCCTGGTCGGCCTTGGCGACCTTGTACCAGGCGCGCACGACGATGAGGAAGATGATGAGGAGGATGACGAGGGCGACGACGCCGACCCCGATGAGGACGACTGCTCCGCCGGCGGCGAGGAACTCCACTCCGGACCTGCTTTCCTTTTGTTGGCGATTCCCTCGAACGTATCGGCTCGACCGCGTCGGTTCCCAGCGTTCTCCACCGATTCGTTCCCCGGGCCCACCGCATCGCACGCGCCACGCCCCGGCATCCGGCTCGTGAGATAATGCGCACGCCGGTTCCGTACCCCTATGCTGATGCCGTGACTACACCTCCGCAGCAGCCCCCGTACGGCGGCGCCCAGGCAGCACCTCAGCCGATGACCCCGGCAGACGAGAAGCTGTGGGCGACGCTCGTCCACATCGGCGGCATCTTCTTCTACTTCATCCCCGCGCTGATCGGCTACCTGGTCCTCAAGGACCGCGGTCCGTTCGTGCGCGCACACACCGCGACGGCGCTGAACTTCCAGATCACGATCGCGCTCGCCTCGCTGGTCGGCTCCGTGCTGAGCATCATCGGCATCGGCCTGCTGATCCTGCTGGCCGTGTGGGTCGTGAACCTGGTGTTCTCGATCATCGCCGCCATCAAGGCGAACCAGCTCCAGTGGTACACGTACCCGCTGGCCATCAAGTTCGTCTCCTGAGCCGAGTCCGCCGCAGCGATCATCCGATGGCGCCCGTCCCACGCTGGGGCGGGCGCCATCGTGGTCTCCTCGTGGCTCCGGGACGCGGGATGCCGGGGAGGTCAGTGGTCCGGAGCCCCCCAGGCGGCGTGGTCGTCGTCGTCGCGGGGGACGAGCGCAGCGAGCACCGCATCCGTCGAGGCGGCCACGGGGTTCGGGCCGGCCGGGTCGAACACGACCCGTTCGATGAGGGCGCGGTTGTCCCGCAGGAACGGCGCGAGCACCGTACCGCGCTGTACGTCGAAGTCTCGATTCGGATCGTCGGCGATGAACGCGGCCAGCGCCGGCACCGACGAGAACACCGCGAGGTCGTACCCGTGGGAGCGTATGGCATCCGGTGCCTCGTCGTCGGTCGCAGCGGGCTGCTGCTGGCGGAAGACGCGTACCTGGAGCTCGTCGCCCGCACGCAGGAGCGGGATGATCACGACGTCGTGACGCAGAGCGCGACCGATCGCGTCCGCGTCGGCGGCTTCGAGGGCCGCAGCCAGCCGCGGGGATCCGAGCTCCCGCTCGCCGCTGACGTCCTGATCGCCGCTGACGTCCTGCTCGCCGCTGATGTCGATCGTCTCTTCCTCGCTCATGAGACCTCCCGTCGGCCGATGAGCCCCTCTCGCGACGCAGAGACGGTGAGGCATCGTCGCGACACCGTGCGCCGTGAGGATGCCACGGTACGACGCGTCCGCCCGTGCCACAAGCAGTGGCGGGAGGTCGGGCGCAGATCCGTGCCCGGCGGGCACGTCCGCCTCTCGCGGGTCGCCGCGACGGCGCGCGGCTAGACTTGTCGGATGCCGTGTGCCCACGGCCCGGCGTTCGCCAGCACTCCCCGCAACCGACCATTTGGAGCCACCTGTGGCCGAGCAGTCCCGCCTCGACAAAGTCATCGCCCTCGCCCGCCACCGCGGGTTCGTGTTCCAGGCCGGTGAGATCTACGGCGGCTCGCGCTCCGCCTGGGATTACGGCCCTCTCGGGACGGAGCTGAAGGAGAACATCCGGCGGCAGTGGTGGCAGACCTTCGTGCGCGGCCGCGGCGACATGGTCGGCCTCGACTCCTCGATCATCCTCCCCAAGCGCGTCTGGGAGGCCTCGGGTCACGTCGCCACCTTCACCGATCCGCTCGTGGAGTGCCTGCAGTGCCACAAGCGCTTCCGGGCCGACAACCTCCTCGAGGACTTCGAGGCGCGCAAGGGGCGCCCGGCAGAGAACGGTCTCGCCGACGTGCCCTGCCCGAACTGCGGCACGAAGGGGCAGTACACCGAGCCGAAGGCGTTCTCGGGCCTCGTGAAGACCTACCTCGGCGTCGTCGATGACGAATCGGGACTGCACTTCCTGCGCCCCGAGACCGCGCAGGGCATCTTCGTGAACTTCTCCAACGTGCTGACGGCGTCCCGCAAGAAGCCGCCGTTCGGCATCGGGCAGGTCGGAAAGGCCTTCCGCAACGAGATCACCCCGGGCAACTTCATCTTCCGCACGCGCGAGTTCGAGCAGATGGAGATCGAGTTCTTCACGCCGCCCGCCGAGGCTCAGGAGTGGTTCGAGCACTGGGTCGCGGCGTGCTGGGACTGGTTCGTCGACCTCGGCATCGACCCGGAGAACATGCGTCAGTTCGACGTTCCCGAAGACGAGCGCGCTCATTACTCCGCCGGCACGATCGACTTCGAGTACCGCTTCGGCTTCCCCGGCAAGGAGTGGGGTGAGCTCATGGGTGTCGCCAACCGCACCGACTACGACCTGTCGAGCCACATCGAGGCCTCCGGCCAGAAGCTCGCCTACTTCGACCAGGCCTCCGGCACCACCTACGTGCCGTACGTGATCGAGCCCTCCTTCGGTCTCACCCGATCGATGATGGCCTTCCTCGTCGACGCGTACCGCGAGGAGGAGGTGCCGAACGCGAAGGGCGGCACCGACACCCGCACAGTGCTGAAGCTCGACCCCCGCCTGGCGCCCGTGAAGGTCGCCGTGCTGCCGCTCAGTCGCAACGAGAACCTCTCGCCGATGGCGCGTCAGCTCGCCGACGACCTTCGTTCGCAGGGGTGGAACGTCGACTTCGACGACGCGGGGGCGATCGGCCGTCGCTACCGCCGTCAAGACGAGATCGGCACGCCGTTCTGCGTCACGGTCGACTTCGACTCGCTCGACGACCACGCCGTGACGGTGCGCGACCGCGACACCATGGCACAGGAGCGGGTGCCGCTCGCCGCGGTGCAGGCGTACCTCGCGGAGCGGCTCCGCGGCGCCTGAACCGCGGAGCCGCCCGCGCGGCTCGCGTCGCTAGCGCGCGACCTTCCCGGTCGGCACGCTCGTGACGGCGGTGGTCTTGTAGCCCGACTTCGTCGCCGTGACGGTGACGGTGAGACGCTTGCCGGCATCCGCGGCCCTCACGCGGTACGTCTTCTTCGTCGCGCCCGAGATCGCTTTGCCGTTCGCCTTCCACTGGTAGGCGACGCGTGCGGGCTTCGGTGACCACGTGCCGACGGTGACCGCGAGGGTTCGCCCGATCGCGACCGTGCCGGCGATCTTGGGCTTCGGTGCCTTCGCGAAGACATCGACCACCGGAGCAGTGTGCGACGACGCTGCCGTGGTCGTGGCGTACCCGCCGCGGGTGCCTGTGGCGACGACCCGGATCCTCTTGCCGACATCCGCCGTCGTCAGTCGGTAGGTCGGCTTCGTGGCGCCGGCGATCGGCTCCGTTCCGCGGTACCACCGGTACGTGAACGATGCCGACGGCTTCCATGCCGGTGTGGTGGCCGACAGGGTGTGGCCGCGGGCGCGCGTTCCCGAGATCTTCGGGGCGGGGGTGGAGCTGAACGAGGCGACGGGGATCGTCTGCATGATGAGCTCGCCCGTGCCGTATACGTTGTCGACACCGGCGGCTCCGCGGTCGGTGGTGTGCGAGGTGCGCAGGTAGTCCACGAGCTTCGCCGGGGTCAGGCTCGGGAATCGCTGCAGCACGAGGGCTGCAGCGCCCGCCACGACCGGGGTGGCGGCGCTCGTACCGTTGAACCGGCCGCCGTATCCCCCGTAGGTGTAGGCGCGGCTCGTGAAGTTGGAGCCGGCGCTGATCTCCGGCTTGATGCGTCCGTCGTTCGTGGGTCCCTGCGAGCTGTACCCGGCGATCGTGGCGCCCGCGACGGGGTCGACGGCTCCCACCGCCGCCATGGCGGGGTTCTTGCTGTCGACGAAGGCGTTGCTCGCGCTGCCGCGGGAGCTCGCGCCCTCCGCGATGTCGCCGGAGTTGCCCTGGAGCTCGAGGATGTCGTCGGCGGTGCCGCTGCCGGCACGGACCCGGTAGATCCCCACCGTGAACCATTCCTCGCCCTGGCAGTCGAAGTACCGCGCGCTGCCGGCTTGCAGCTCGAGCGGCTTGTCGCCTCTCTTCGTCTGCCGGTTCGGCAGGTAGCCGGGCTTCATCGCGGTTCCGGTGGTCGGGTCGAGGCGGTAGATGTCGTAGTCCGACGGCGCCGAGGCGCGCCAGTCGTTCCAGCGCAGACGGAAGTACGGCGAGCACGAGATGTACATCAGCTCCGACGTCGCGGTCGTGATCGCGCCGGTGTTCTGGTCGACGACGTTCAGCGTGAACTCGTGCCAGCCGTTGCGGTTGGTGTCGCGGAACTTCTCGCGCCAGTAGCCGCCGACCCAGTCTTTCGATCCGTCGCTGTATGTCGCGAGGTACGCGCCGGCATTGCCCGCCGAGTTGAACCACGCCATGCCCTTCTCGGCGGCGTAGTCGACCAGCGAGGCGGAATTGCCGGTGCCGTTGCCCGGGCCGTCGTAGAACCCGCCGAGAGAGCGGCTGATGATCCGCACGCCCTTCGAGGCGAAGTAGTCGATGGCGCGTCGCATGTCGGCGTTGGTCGAGACCGTGGCGAGGTAGATCTTCGCGCGGGGGGCGATGTCGTGGACGGCCTCGGCGACGGCGATGCCGTGGAGTCCCGTCGGCTGCGGCACTGAGTAGATGTCGCAGGCGCGCCCGTTGTCGTTGCAGAAGGTGCCTGCCGTTCCCGGGACCTCTCCCTTGCTGCGGGCGTCTTTCCAGGCCGCGCGGTTGAAGTAGTCGACGATCCCGACCGCGACGCCGTCGCCGCGGAGGCCGATGCGGTGCCAGCGCTCCGCCTGCGTCTTCGCGTAGACGTCTCCGCCCTTGGTGCCGACGGTGAGCGGCGCGATATCGGCCAGCTCCCCAGGAACGGATGTGGGGGTGGGCAGCGCCACCGATGCGACGGCGCTGGAGCCTTCCAGACCGGCGATGCTGTCGACGGGCACGTCGGCGACCAGCAGCGTCTCGGTGACCGGCTGGATGTTCACTCCGCCTGCAGCGGCGATGGCCGCGCGCGCGTCTCCCGCCGCGGCCGAGGTCACCTCGACGCGCAGCAGGTCGCCCTGCAGGTTCACCAGCTCGCTCAGGTCGGCGGGGAGCGGGGACTCGTCTTCGATGGCGGAGATCACCGTCGCGAGCGCTCCGTCGGCCACGTCGGTGGGCGTCCGCTCCGGAACATCGTCGATGACGGCGCCGGCCGCGCTGCGGGGCGGCGCGGTGCGAGGCCGGTCCTCGCCGGGCACATCGACGAGCGACTGGGCGGGGATGCCGGCTGCGGTGGCGGGGGACGAGTCGGCGCCGGCGGACGGCTGGATGCCGGGGGAACCGGTCGCGGGGGCCGCGAGGGCTCCCGCGAGCGCGAGGGACAGGCACACCGCGACAGCGGTGGCGCGAAGCGTGGCCATGGGTCAGCCCGCCTTCGCGGCGGCCTTCATCGCACGCTTGTGCTCGCGCACCTTCGCGAGCGACTCGGGCGAGACGATGTCGGCGACGGAACGGTACGACCCTTCCTCTCCGTACGGCGCCGACGCTTCGCGCCAGCCTTCACCGGTGTACCCGTACTGCTTGCCCAGCAGTGCGAGGAAGATCTTCGCCTTCTGGTCGCCGAATCCGGGCAGAGCCTTGAGGCGCTTCAGCACGGTGGGTCCGTCGGCATCCGCCCAGATGCGCGAGGCGTCACCCTGCCAGTCATCGACGACGGCGTGGCACAGCGCCTGCACGCGCGATGCCATCGACCCGGGGAAGCGGTGCACGGCGGGGGTCTGCGAGAAGACCTCCGCGAAAGCGTCGGGGTCGTGTGCCGCCAGGGTGGCGGCGTCGAGGCGGTCTCCCGCAGACGTGCGCTCGGCGATCTTCAGCGGACCCGCGAAAGCGGTCTCCATCGCGATCTGCTGGTCGAGCAGCATGCCGATCAGCAGCGCGAGAGGGTCGTCGGTCAGCAGGCGGTCGGCGTCGTCGTCGCCCGTGATGTGCAATGCCATGTGTACATGGTGGCATCTCCGCCCCGTTTCGCCGGATGAAAAGATGGATGCCATGTCGGAGCCGCTCGATCCCACCGCTTCTGCGCGCGACCTGATCGCCCATGCCCGAGACACCCGTGTGGTCGTCGTGGGCGGCGGCCTGTCCGGCCTGGTCTCCGCGTTGGAGTGCGCGAAGGTGGGGATGTCGGTCACCGTGCTGGAGCAGCACGGTGAGCTCGGAGGCGGGCTTCGTTCCGTGGATCTCGACGGCGTCGGGGTCGATGCGTTCGATGACGAAGTCGGGTCGGTCACGCCCGAGGGGCACGCGTTGCTCACGGAAGTCGGCCTCGCCGACCGCGTGAAGCCCGTCGAGGCGGTGCCCCGCTGGATCGGCGGGCTCGGCGCAGGAGGGGGCGACGCGGTGGCGATTCCCGGCGACGCGCTCGTCGGCATCCCCGCGAATCCATGGGACGCCGCCGTGCGCCGCGTGATCGGCTGGCGGGGCTCGTGGCGCGCGTACGTCGACCGGCTGCGTCCTCCGTTGACGATCGGCCGCGAGCGCAATCTCGGCGCGCTCGTGCGCACCCGCATGGGGGAGCGCGTGTGCGACCGGCTGGTGGCGCCCGTGACACGCGCGACGCTCCACCTCGAACCGCATGAGACCGATGTCGAGGCGGTGGCGCCCGGACTGAACGCGGCGCTGACGAGCACGGGCTCCCTCGCCGGGGCGGTGGGGGCACTGGCCGGGCGGGAACCTGCCGGCGCCATGCTCGTGGGCGGCGCCTTCGCGCTCGTTCCGGCGCTCGCGGCGCTGCTGCACGACTACGGCGTGGAGATCCGCACCGGCACGCGCGCCCAGACGCTGGAGCGTCGCGGGCGAGGCTGGGCGGTCTCCGCGGTCGCGTCGGGCGCAGCGGCGGAGGCGGGGAACGCGGCCGAGGATGACGACGCTCCGTTCGTCGCCGACGTCGCCGTGCTCGCGGTCGATGAGCCCATGGCGCGGCGCCTTCTCGCCGGTCACGCCGATCTTCCGCCCGCAGATCCGCCGCGCACGGCCGAGGCGGTGACGCTCCGCGTGCGCATGCCCGCGCCCGCGCGAGCCGATGTCTTCCCGCTTCACGACGAGGTGTGGCGCGTCACCGACCTCACGGCGTCCCGGCCGTGGCTGTCCACCGCCGTGCCCGCGGGGGAGCGGATCGTACGGGTGCTGCGCGTGCCCGCGGATGCCGCGGCGGCCTCCGCAGGGGGCGCCCGCACCGATGCCGACGTCGTCGATGCGGCACGGCTCGCCGCGGCAGAGGCCTTCGGTGCCGAGATCTCGCCGGATGACGTGGTCTGCGCCGTCCGTGTGCGCCGGCAGACGTCGTCGCGCGCACGCATCGGGCACGGTGACCGGGTGGCCGCGGTGCGCTCCGCGCTGCGCGACGTGCCGGGAGTCGCCGTGACCGGGCGGTGGGCGGCCGGCGACGTCATCGCCGATGTGATGACCGATGCCGTCGCGGAAACGCTCCGCGTGCGCCGTGCGGTGCTCTGGGCGGCGCGGACGACGCGTCCTCTTAGCACTCCGCATGCCGTGGGGAAAGGGGGGCATGCCCGCACCGGCATACGGGGCTACCCTGGACTGACCAAAGCAAGACCGTCACCAGTGTGAGGAGACCCCATGAGGGGCAAGATCGGTATCGTCGTCGGCCTCGCCGCGGGCTACGTGCTCGGGTCGCGTGCCGGACGCGAGCGCTATGAGCAGATCAAGACGGGCTTCCAGCAGGTGTGGAACACCGAGCCCGTCCAGAAGCAGGTCGGCAAGCTGAGCGACCTCGGAAAGTCCGCCGCCATGGCGCTTCCGAGCGCCCTGTGGGACGGCGCCGTGAAGGTCACCCGCGCCGCCACCAAGAACGGCACCGCCGGCCAGCGTCTCGACGCGGCGATCAAGGCAGGCAAAGACTCCGCCGATGAGGTCGTCAGCGGCGCGGAGACCACCGCCGAAGAAGTCAAGAAGACGGCGGCCAAGACGGCCGAGGAGGTCAAGAAGACCGCCGCCAGCGCCAAGAAGGCGGCCGACGACAAGGCGACGCAGGCGAAGTCCGGTTCGCAGAAGGCGGCGGAGCGCTGACATGAGAGCGTCGCGCGGTTTCCGCGATCGGGCGGACGACAGCCTGCTGACGCTTCTGGGCGAAGTCCCGGAGCTGGTGCGTAATCTGGTGGTCGCCGAGATCGACTCGGCCAAGAAGTGGGTCGCGAGCGCCGGCAAAGACGTCGGAATGGGGGGCGTCTGGTTCATCGTCGCCCTGTTCTTCCTGTTCTGGTCGCTGCCGGCCCTCGGGGCGTTCGCGATCATCGGCATGTCGTCGTGGATGCCGGCGTGGCTCGCGAGCCTCATCGTGCTGCTGCTCGCGCTCGTGGGTGTCGTCATCTTCGCGCTCATGGGCCTGGCCCGTATCCGTCGTCTGAGCAAGCGTTCGGGCAATCCCGTCAAGGCGGCTGCCACCGACGCGCGCATCGTGAAGGAAGTCATCGATGAGTTCTGAGAAGGCTGTCACCACGTCCGGCGGAGTTCCCGTGCCCGGTGCTGCAGTGCCGCGCACGGCGGTGCCCCTCGGCATCACCGATCCGGTGGAGAAGGCGCGCGCCGAGCTGAAGGCTGCGCTCGCGGCCATCGAGGAGAAGGCCAACGTCCCCAAGCGCGTGGGCCAGGCGACCGAGCGCGGTGTCGCGAAAGCACGTCGCTTCTCCCGCGAGAACCCGACCGGTGCGATGGTCGGCGTCGTGTCACTCGCCGTGGCCACCGGACTCGCGGTGTGGGGGATCGTGCGGCTCTACACGCGCTGAGTGGAGCCCTTCTGGCCGACTTCATCCCGGTCAGGGGTAGTATCCCTCTAACAGGCAGTGGCAATGAAGCGGATCTGCCGGCGATGCACACCCGAAACGCACGCTCATCCGCGTCATTTGGGGTATCGCATTGTCGGACGTTTCACGTGCGTCCGACCCCCCAGCACCACGAGAGTCACTATGAACGCACACAGTTCGGCCCACGCGCCCCACAAGCCCCTCAAGGGGTGGCGTGTGCTCGTTCCCCGCGGCGGCCCTTGGGGTGACTCGGTGGCGGCCACCCTGCGCGCTCAGGGCGCCACGCCGGTCATCGCGCCGCTCATCAACTTCGCCCCGTCGATCGACCAGGCGACGCTGGAGACCGCCCTGGCCGACCTCGCCGCCGGCTCCTTCGACTGGGTCACCCTCACAAGCGCGACCACCGTCGACGTGCTGTACGCCTACCGCGCGACGATCCCGGCGAACACGAAGGTCGCCGCCGTCGGTGAGACCACCGCCGCAGCGCTGACCGCCGTCGGCTACCGCGTCGACCTGGTGCCCGACGAAGACAACTCCGCGGCGGGCATGGCGTCGCAGCTCATCGCCCTCGAGCCGGAGCCTCGCCGCATCCTCACCCTGCGCAGCGAGATCGCCAAGCCCGTGCTCACGCGACGTCTGACCGAGGCCGGGCACGACGTGCACAGCGTCATCGCCTACCGCACCGTCGGGGTGCCCGTGTCGGAGAAAGTCGCTGTCGATGTGCGTTCGGGCCGCATCAACGCGATCCTCGTCACAAGCGGGTCGGTGGCCGAACAGGTGCACGAGCAGTTCCCCGAGATCCCCGCCGACACGGTGATCGCGGCGATCGGCCCGCGCACGGCGAAAGACGCACGCAAGGCGGGGCTCGGCGTGAGCGTGGTCGCCCGCGAGCAGACGGTCGACGGACTCATCGAGGCCGTCTCGACCTTCCCGCTGCCGCACGCGACCGATGAGTTCGCTCTCTGACCTGACACCTGGGGCCGCTCTCACACACGGCGCCGTGCCGACTCGCGGCCCCTGCGTGCCACGCTGCGGATCGTTGCCTCTCTGTGAGCAAACCGGCCCGATGACGCTGGCAGACTGAAGGCATGGTGACTCTGCTGCTCGACTCCGCGCAGCTCGAGATCGTGCTCACGCCCTGGGAGCGTGCGCTCTCGTTCCGATCGGCGAGCCTGCGCATCGACCGACCGCGCATCTCGAAGGTGCAACTCACGGACGACCCGTGGACCTGGCTTCGCGGTGTGCCGAGCCCGGGAACATACGTGCCGGGTCTTCTCGCCATGGGCACCTGGAAATCGGCAGGCAGCACCGACTTCGTCGTTGTTCGGCGCCGCCGCGCCGCCGTCGTGATCGACGTGGAGCCGGAGGCCGTCGAGGGTGAAGACGTGCAGCGGGTCGTGCTGTCGACCCGGCACGGGGTCGCGCTGCTGCAGGCGCTGCAGCTCGAGACCGACGCGGTGCCGACGGACGTGTCCGACATCGCGACCGGAACGGTGCCGGTACGGCGGCCCACCCCGAAGCGGCGGCCCGCGCCGCGCCCGTCCCCGGCCGTCTGACGGTCGGCCGGCGATCGGGTGCGGCCGCGCATCAGCCCCGCAGGCGGATCAGCGCTGCACGGTCAGCTCTGCAGGCCGATCAGGTGACGTCGCGGCGCCAGCTCAGCAGGCCGCCGAGCACGAGGAAGAACACGGCGTAGCCGAGAAGGACGAGGCCGCCCAGCCACCATTCGAGCGGTGCTGCTCCACCGGTGACATCGCCGAGCGTCGAGTAGATGCTCGACCCCACGAGTGCGTCGGAGGCGGCCCCGGGCAGGAAGCGCGCGGCATCCCCCACGCCCGCCACGAACCCTGCCACGGTGCGCACGATCGGCTCGACGAACTGCGTGAAGGCGATCACGCCGACCACGGCGCCCACCTGGTTGCGCACGAGGGTGCCGACGCCGATGCCCACGAGCACCCACAGCACGAAGGCGATGACGATGCGCCCGAGCAGCGCCCAGGTCTCTGCCCGGTCGAGCTCTGCGGAGATGCCGAACACCGCCATGAGCCCGGCGCCCGGGCCCACCGTCGAGATGAGGGCAAGCACGCCGTAGATCACACCCATGACGACACCTGCCAGCACCTTGCCCGACAGGGCGACGCCACGGCGGGGAGTGGCGAGGAACGTGGGGGTGAGGGTCTTGTGGCGGAACTCGTTGGTGACCAGCAGCGTGCCGATCAGCAGCGGGAAGATGTAGCCGATCGCGGTGGCGAGACTGTAGATGAGCGGCGGCAGCATCCCCTCGGGAACGGCGGGGCCGTTCACCGCCTCACCCGACAGGGCGCCGGTGGACAGCGCGCCGAAGAAGCCGGCGAGGCCGCCCGCAGTGCTGCCGACGTAGGCGACGAGCACGATTCCCAGGATCCACCACAGGGAGGTGGAGAACTGCTTGGTCAGCTCGGAGCGTGTGGCGTTCGCGAGGCTCATCGCTGCTCACCGCCTTCGTCGTCACGGTGCGTATCGGTCTCGTCGTCGCCGGCGAGAGTGTCGGCGTCGCCGGTCGGCGTGTCGTACTGGGAGAAGAAACGATCCGCCTCGGCGTCGGCCTCCGTCGTCGGCTGATCGGCATCCCAGGTCGCGGATGCCGCGGCGACGGGGTCTTCATCTTCGTCCTCGTCGGCGTCCGCGTCGGCCGTCTCGACGGCTTCGTCCTCGGCGGTCTCCGGGTCGGAGGGGGCGAGTTCCTCGGCGGCCTCGGGTGCGGGCTCGGCCTCGGGTGCGGCCTCGGGCTCGGGTTCGGGTGCGGTCTCGGCCTCGGGTTCGGGAGCAGCGTGCTCCGGCGCGTCATCGATCACGGCGACGGGCACCGGCGTGGCCGCAGCGGCCGAGCCGGCAGCGGTCGCCGACGCGTGCACGCGGACCCCGTTGACGAGGTCGAGGAACACCTCTTCGAGCGCGGGCCCGCGCCGCTGCAGCGACGACAGCGCCACCCCCGCCGCTGCCGCCACGGCACCCACTTCTGCGGGTTCGGCGCCGCGCACGGTGAGACCGGTGCGGAGCACGTCGAAGGTGAGCCCTGCACCGGTCAGCGCAGAGGTCAGCGCGGCGCGGTCGGGTGCATCGACGACCGTCGCGTACTCGTCGCGAGCCGTGAGCTCGTCGATCCCGCCCTGGAAGACGAGTCGGCCGCGGGCGATGATGAGGAGCGCCTCGGCGGTCTGCTGGATCTCGGCGAGCAGATGCGACGACACGAGAACCGTACGCCCCTGGCGTGCGAGGTCGCGCAGGAACCCGCGCATCCAGCGGATGCCTTCCGGGTCGAGCCCGTTCGACGGCTCGTCGAGCACCAGCACGCCCGGGTCGCCGAGGAGCGTGTAGGCCAGACCGAGGCGCTGGCGCATGCCGAGGGAGAAGCCGCCGACCTTGCGGCCGCCGACATCGGCGAGGCCCACGATGCCGAGAGCATCGTCGACGCGCGAGGTGGGGATGCCGGCCGCCTGCGCGTACACCTTCAAGTGGTTGGCGGCGGTGCGGCCGGGGTGGAAGCTCGATGCCTCCAGCGCGGCGCCGACCGTCTGCAGCGGGTGCTTCAGCTGCGCGTAGCGCTTGCCGCCGATGGTCGCGGTGCCGCTCGTGGGCGCGATGAGCCCGAGCATGATGCGAAGGTTGGTGGTCTTGCCGGCGCCGTTGGGGCCGAGGAAGCCCGTCACGACGCCGGGTTCCACTCGCGCGCTGAAGCCGTCGACGGCGGTCACGGCGCCGAATCGCTTCGTCACGCCGGTGAACTCGAGGACATGTCCTTCGGGCATGGGGGGCCTCTCGTCTTGCGGGCTGTCCCTCCTATCCTGGCCGATCCGGCGGCGCCGGCGTGGGAGGGTGGGTTCGCGCGTCGCGTCACGGCGCCGTTTCCGACCCCTCGATAGGGGAGTCCGGCGTCCCTGAAGCGAGGGGGTCGGCACCAGGATCGGGCGCGGGCGTTCCGGTAGCGTGATCGCGTGAGCTCCTCCACAGTCGACCCGACGACGCCGTCCCCGTCCGCATCCTCGTCCACTCCCGCGCCCGCGCGCGTGCGTGTGCGCCGCGACGGGAGCGTCGGACACCTCACGCTCGACCGCCCCGAGGCGATCAATGCGCTCGACCTCGGAATGATCGAGACGCTGGGCGCCGCCCTCGACGAGTGGGAGCACGACCCCGACATCCTCGTCGTGATGCTCGACGGCTCCGGCGAGCGCGGGCTGTGCGCGGGGGGAGACGTGCGCGGGCTGTACGAGCAGATCGTCGCCGGTCGACCCGGCGACACCGCCCTGTTCTTCCGTGCCGAGTACGCGCTCAACGCGCGCATCGCCGAGTATCCGAAGCCGATCGTCGTCATCGCCGACGGCATCACGATGGGGGGAGGCATCGGCCTCGCGGGGCACGCCGCCGTGCGCGTGGTCACCGAGCGCTCGAAGCTCGCCATGCCCGAGACGCGCATCGGGTTCACGCCCGATGTGGGAGGCACGTGGCTTCTCGGTCGCGCCCCCGGCCGGATCGGCGAATACTTGGCGCTGACGGGCGCGTCGATGGATGCCGCTGACGCGATCTATGCCGGATTCGCCGACCACGTCGTGCCCTCGGAGCGCCTCGGCGACCTGCACGACGCGCTCATCACGCGCGCCGACCCGCACACCCCGACGGAGCTGGTCCTGCTGTTCGACGAGACGGCATCGCCGTCGCGGCTCGAGCAGGCCCGCGGATGGGTGGACGACGCGTTCGCCGCCGAGACGGTCGCTGAGATCATCGAGCGACTGCGGGCTCGGCCGGAAGACGACGCGGCGAAGGCGGCCGACACCCTCGCCTCCCTTTCGCCGACGGCGCTCGCGGTGACTCTCGCGGCGGTCCGCCGGGCTCGCGAGCTGCCTGACCTGCGCGCGGCGCTCACGCAGGAGTACGGCCTCGTCATGTGGTTCGCCATGACACAGCCCGACCTCGTCGAGGGGATCCGCGCCCAGCTCGTCGACAAAGACCGTTCACCGTCCTGGCGCCCCGCCGCGCTCGCCGACCTCGACGACGGAATCGGGGCCGACGCCCTCGCGTACACTCCCGACCTGGCGCTCTGGGACTGACTCTCGTGTTCGACAGTCCGCTCTCGGCGTCTGCGTACGAGGTGCTCGCGGTGGCTCCGGATGCCGATGAGGAGACCCTTCGCCGCGCCTACCGGCTGAGGCTTCGGCAGACCCATCCCGACACCGGTGGTGACGCGGCCCTGTTCGTGCAGGTGCAACGGGCGTGGGAGCTCATCGGGACGCCGGAGGCGCGCGCCGCGTACGACCGCGGTCACGGGTTCGGCGCCTCGCCGGTGTCGTACGCGCCGGGTTCGGCCGATGCACCCGTATGGCGTCCGGCATCCGCCCCGGCCGATACGCGGCCGCGCGCTCGTTCGTTCGGGCAGCCGGGTGGCTGGCGCCGCGAGCGCTACCTCACCCTCATGCGCGAGTGGGTCGGCCGCGGTGTCGCCCTCGATGACCCGTACGATCCCGCATTGGTGCGGACCGCACCCCGCGAGGTGAGGCGGCTGCTGGCCGATGCGCTCGCCGAGGAGGCCACGGCCCGCATCGTCGCCGATCTCGGCATGGGCTACACGGTGTGGCATGACGTGCAGGCCGATCCGCGTGATCCCGACGCGAAGCTCGACCACATCGTGCTCGGGCCGAGTGGCCTCTACGCGGTGCTGTCGGAGGACTTCGGCGCGCCCGTGCGCACCCGTCGCGGAGAACTGACCGGCGATGCCGTGGCCGGCGCCCCTGTCGCCTCGCTTGTCGCGCGTGCCCGCGCCGTGGCGCGTGCGGCCCGGGTGAAGTTCAGCGGGGCGATCGTCGTGCTCCCCGACGACGACGTCGCGGCGGCGATCGAGGAGCTCGGCCGGGTTCGCGGGCTCGCGGTGGCGGTGGTCGCGCGCGGGGCGCTTCCCACCGTGCTCCGGCGCGGCGTGACGGGGGCGCGGGAGATCGGCGGGAACGAGCTCTTCGACGTGCGCACTCGTCTGCAGCAGACCGTACGTTTCGCGTAGCGGGGGGCGTGGCGCCGGGGCTGCGGGAAGTGCGCCGCGTCGCCGGCCGCTCGCTCAGGCCACGTCGTGGTCGGCGGGCAGTGCGTCGGCGAGCCTCCACGAGAACGTCTCGCCCTTTTCGACGGTGACTTCGATGTCCCACGCGCTGCCGAAGGTGCTCGTCGCCTCGCAGGTGAACACATCGTGGCGGTCGAAGGCGATTCCCTCCACGGGGCAGGTCACGTGGAATGGCTGGTCGTCGCGGGCCGCGGCCCACTCTGCGATCTGCTCCTCCAGGGCGGGGGCGTCCACGAAGACAGGCTGGAACGAGCGCACGACCGTCCCGCCGAGAGTGAACAGCTGGAGGGCCGCGGCCGCGACGAGGCCGCCGAGCAGGACGAGTGTCGCGAGGAGCGACGGCCGTATGCGGGCCTTGCCGGGGTCGTGATGGATGGCGAGCACCGGGTCGCTCCTCTCTGCTCGGCCGAGGAGGTCGGGTCGCCCCACTCGGTTATTGACATGTTGATATTTTAGTATCGGATGCTGAGCGACGGCTGAGACGCTGCGCCGCCGTCGGAGAGGCCCCCGCCGTCGGGGAGGGCCGTTCGCGCGCTCGGCTCGGGCCGTAGAGTCGGATCATGGAACCGGCAGCCTGGACGTTCCTCATCCTCGGGGCGGCGATCGTCGCGTTCATCAGTTCGCGCATCCCGCTCGCGGTCGTCGCGGTGGGGGTCGCGGTCGCGCTGTGGGCGACGGGAGTGCTCACGCTGCCGGAAGCGCTCTCCGGCTTCGGCGACCCGACCGTGGTGTTCATCGCGACGCTGTTCATCGTCAGCGAGGCGCTCGATGCGACCGGCGTGACCGCCTGGATGGGGCATCAGGTCATCACGCGGGCGGGTACCAGCCGCCCCCGGCTCACGACCATCGTGGCGCTCATGGTCGCCGTCCTCGCCGCGTTCATCAGCATCAACGGTGCGGTCGCCTCCCTGCTGCCGGTCGTCGTGGTGGTGGCCGTGCGCGCGGGCATCGTGCCCTCGAAGATGCTGATCCCGCTGGCCTTCGCCGCCAGCGCGGGGTCGCTTCTCACCCTCACCGGCACTCCTGTCAACGTCGTGGTCTCGGATGCCGCGGCGGCGGCAGGCGGTCGGGCCTTCGGGTTCTTCGAGTTCGCGTTGGCCGGCATCCCGCTCGTGCTGCTCACGACGCTGCTGGTCGTGCTGCTCGGCAACCGCCTTCTTCCCGAACGGACACCGGAGCACTTCACGGCGGCGGCGCCGGATCACCGCAGCCACGCGAGCACGCTGCGGGAGAGCTATCAGGTCGACCTCGACACCGCGACCTTGTTCAGCGCGCGCGAGGGCGTGCTGGAGGTGCTCGTGGCGCCGCGCTCGACGCTCATCGGCAAGACCGTCTCGGCGGGCATGACGACACGGGATGAGAACCTCGTCATCCTCGCGCTGCGCCGCGGGGAGGAGGAGGGGCCGAACTCCTCGCGCGGGATGGCGGTGGCGGGGTCGCTCACGCTGCAAGCCGGGGATGCCGTGCTGGTGCAGGGACCGTGGGGCGCGTTGGAGCGCTATGCGGAATCTCCTGACGTGATCGCGGTGACGGCGCCGCAGTCGCTGCAGCGGGCGGTGCCGCTCGGCCGCGGTGCCCGGCGGGCGCTCGTGATCCTCGCGGTCATGGTCGTCCTCCTCGCCACGGGGTGGGTCCCGCCGGCCGTCGCCGGGCTGCTCGCGGCGGGGGCGCTCGTGCTGACGCGCGTGCTCTCGATCCCGCAGACCTACCGTGCGGTGTCGTGGACGACCGTCGTGCTCATCGCGGGCATGGTGCCCCTGTCGACGGCCTTCATCTCCACCGGCGCGGCGGGGATCGTCGCCGATGTCGTGCTCGCGGTGATCGGCTCGAGCTCACCTCACCTGGCGCTTCTCGTGCTGTGCGTGCTCACGATGATCCTCGGTCAGTTCATCTCGAACGTCGCGACCGTGCTCGTCGTCGCGCCGATCGCGGTGGCCGTCTCGCAGGGCCTGGATGCCAGCGTGCAGCCTTTCATGATGGCGCTCACCGTCGCGGGGGCGGCGGCCTTCCTCACCCCGATCGCGACACCCGTGAACCTCATGGTGATGCAGCCGGGAGGCTACCGGTTCGGCGACTACTGGCGGCTCGGCATCCCGCTGTCGCTGGTGTTCCTCGCCGTGGCGGTGCTCTACGTGCCGCTCGTCTGGCCCTTCTGAGGCGCGTTCCCTGGCGCGGGTCCGCGTGCTGTCCCCGTGCGCATGGGGCTCAGTCGGCGAAGCCCCACAGTTCCAGCGGGTGCGTGAAGCGCCACCACGGGTCGGGTTCCCCGAGATCGTCCGAGAGGGTGAGAGCAGTCGTCGCGTCGTCGACCGGACCATCGAGGACCAGCTCGCCCACCACATCGCCTCCGGCGCGCGCTGCGCCCAGGTCGATGTCGGTGGTGGCCTGCACGCGGGCGGTGTTCCACAGCAGCACCGCGGCATCCGTCGCCGTGACGACCTGCGCCTCGGTTCCCCAGGCGGTGGTGACAGAAGCGACGGGCGTCCCCGCGGCGAGCGCGGTGGGTGCCGACAGCTCGTCGGAGACCTGTGCGAGCAGGTCTGCCGCGACCGTGCCGCGGAGGGGTTCTGTGGGCTGGCCGAGCACCGCCGCGTAGACCTGCACCGTCTGGTCGCCCACCGTCAGGTCGCGGGCGGCGAGCAGGTTGTAGCTGCCGATGAGGCCGCCGGTCTTGACCCCCACCACGCCGTCTTCCCCGACGAGCGGGTTGGTGTTCTCGATCGTGCCGACCCCGGGGATCTCGGCGGATTCCGTGGCGACGATCTCGGCGACCACGGGGTCTGCGAGGGCGAGTGAGGCGAGCCGGATGAGGGAGGCGGCATCCGCGGTGTTGCCCCTGTCGATGCCGGTCGGCTCGACGACCGTGATTCCCTGCAGCTCGTGGCTGGCGAGCCATTTCTCGGCGGCGGCGGCGAACGATTCGTCGGTGGGCCAGAACTGCTGGGTGAGCATCTCGGTGTAGTTGCCTGCCGAGGCGATGAGCGCCCCCTGCATGAGCTGGTACTGCGTGAGGGTGCCGCCGACGGGCACGTCGGTGGCCGACTCGCCGCGGGCGAGGAAGTTCCAGTAGTCGACGCGGTCGCTGTAGGAGATCTCTCGCGACGGTCCTTCGTCGCCGGGCTCGAGGGGCTCGCGCTCCTGCACCATGAGCACGCTGATGACCTTGGTGATGCTCGCCATCGGGGTCGGTTCGGTGTCGGAGGCCAGGGTGTGTCCCATGCCGTTCACGCCGACGGCGGCGATCCCGTCGCCTGGCCACGAGACGCCGGATGCGGGGGCGTTCAGCACGGGGGCCGTCACCTCTCCGACGACCGGGGCGATGTTGTCGAGCGTCCACAGCTGCGTGGCGGCCGTGTAGCCGCCGGCGAGGGCGAGCATGACGGCCAGCGGCGCGAGCGCGCCTTTCGCCGAGCGGCGACGGGGGAGGAGGTCGGGGAGCACGGGCACGTATGTGCTGGATGCCGCGGTGAGGTCGGCGGGCGCCCGACGGGCGGCGACCGCCTCGGGATCGACCCAGGCGAGCGCGATGCGGCGTCCCGCGATGTCGTCGGCGGGTTCGTCGCTGACGGCATCCGGAGCGGCGGCGGGCTCGGTCGCCGCGACGGGTTCGGGCTCCGCCTGCCGGGCTTCCGACGTGTATGCGGCCTCGAACGCAGCAGCCGAGGCGGGGACGGGCGCCGGCTCCGCGGCGGACGCTCGGGCGGGCACGCGTTCGGGTGACGGCTCCCCGGCCGCGGCGCCACGGTCGCGTGCGGCCGCTTGGGCTCGGAGTGCGCGTCGGGAGGTGGGGGCTGCATCCGACGAAGTCACGCAGAACAACGTACCGCGGAGTTCCGTGGCTATACTCATCGGCATAACCACGGGAGTCCGGTGAGCCGGGCTGAGAGGAAGCGACCCACGCTTCGACCGTCGAACCTGATCCGGATCATGCCGGCGCAGGGAGGAGAGAGAAATGCGCATCGCCGCGTCCACGGAAACCGTCCGTTCCACCACTGCTCGTCTGCGCTGGCGCGTCGTCGACATCGTCGTCGCCAGCGTGCTGGGGGTGGCGTGCGGGGTCATCTTCTGGCTCTGGAGCATCGGCTATCAGGCGCCCAAGGCACTCCTCGTGCCGCTGCTGCCTGGCCTGCAGGGGCTGCTCGACGGCCCCTGGCTCTTCGCGGGGGTGCTGGGTGCGCTGATCATCCGGAAACCGGGTGCGGCCCTCTACACCGAGACCCTCGCGGCCGTGCTGTCGGCGTTCATCGGAAACGAGTGGGGCGGGTTCCTCACGATCGAAGCCGGTCTCGTGCAGGGGCTCGGGGCCGAGGTGGTGTTCCTCCTCTTCTTCTACCGCGTGTGGTCGCTGCCGGTCGCTGTGCTCGCGGGTGCGGGGGCCGCCGTCTTCGGCGCGGTGAACAACCTCCTGCTCTGGTATCCGGGGGCGGATGCCACCTTCACCGTCGTCTACCTCATCAGCTCGACGGTCTCGGGCGCGGTCGTCGCCGGCGCGCTGTCGTGGGTGCTCGCCCGTGGCCTCGCCGCGACCGGCGCGCTCGATCGCTTCGCCTCGGGGCGCGAGCGCCGCGAACTCGTCTGACACCCCCGTGAGCGGCATCGGTCCCGGTCTTCAGCCGTCGCGCGTGACAGCGCGCGGCTGGGGCTGGCGGCACGCCTCCCGGCGCGCGTGGGCCCTGTCGGAGGTGTCTTTCGACATCGCGCCGGGCGAGCGGGTGCTGCTTCTCGGAGCGTCGGGTGCGGGGAAGTCCACGCTGCTGCACGGCCTCGCAGGGGTGCTCGGCGGCGACGACGAGGGTGAGTCGTCGGGTGAGCTGCTGATCGATGGACTTCCCGCCGCGCACGCACGCGGTCGCGCGGGGCTCGTGCTGCAGGACCCCGACTCGCAGGTGATCCTCGCGAGGGTGGGCGACGATGTCGCCTTCGGGTGCGAGAACCTCGGTGTCGCGCGCGACGAGATCTGGCAGCGTGTGGGGGCGGCGCTGGATGCCGTGGGCCTCGACGTGCCGCTCGACCGTCCGACCAAGGCGCTTTCGGGCGGGCAGAAGCAGCGTCTCGCGCTGGCCGGCGCGCTCGCGATGCGTCCCGGGCTGCTGCTGCTCGACGAACCGACCGCGAACCTCGACCCCGGAGGCGTGGCCGAGGTGCGGGACGCGGTGGCCCGATCGCTCGACGCGACGGGGGCGACCTTCGTCGTGGTGGAGCACCGCGTGGAGGTGTGGCTGCCGGTCGTCACCCGCGTCATCGTGCTCGGCGCGGGCGGCGTGATCGCTGACGGGTCTCCGGCCGACGTGCTCACCGCGCGGGGCGCAGAGCTGGCGGCCGGCGGCGTGTGGGTGCCCGGCATCCCTCCCGCCGTCCCGCCTCCGCCCTCACATGGGCCCGGGGCGGTGCTGCTGTCGGCCGAAGGGCTCGCGGTCGAGAGGGTGCGCTGGGCGCCGGTGGCGACCGGCATCGCCCTCGACGTCCACGCCGGTGCGGCGCTGGCCGTGACCGGTCCGAACGGGACCGGGAAGTCGACCCTCGGTCTCACCCTCGCGGGGCTGCTCCCGCCCGCGGCCGGCCGGTTGACGGCATCCGATGCGCTCGCGCAGGGACTCGGCCCGGTGCCGCTGCGCTGGCGTTCACGCGACCTGCTCACCCGCATCGGCACGGTCTTCCAGGATCCGGAGCACCAGCTGCTCGCACGCACCGTGCGGGAGGAGCTCGAGGTCGGCCCTCGCGCGCTGGGGCTCGGCGACGCGGAGTCGGCAATGCGCGTCGACGAGCTTCTCGAACGGCTCCGCCTCGCGTCTCTTTCGCGCGCGAACCCGTACACGCTGTCGGGCGGGGAGAAGCGGCGCCTCACCGTGGCCGCAGCCCTCGCGACGGCGCCTCAGGTGCTCGTCCTCGACGAGCCGACCTTCGGGCAGGACGCCCGCACGTGGTCGGAGCTCGTCGCGCTCCTTGCCCGCCTGCGCGACGAGGGCACGGCGATCGTCGCCATCACGCACGACGAGGCGGTCATCGATGCGCTGCACGCGCGCCGGTTCGCACTCCCGGCCGCCGACCGCCCCGAAGGGCCGGCGAGACGGTCGGCGGGAGGCCCCGGGCGTACAGGTGCCGCCGGGCAGGATGCCGGAGGCTTCGCCGCATGACGCTCCTGGATGCGCGGGCGCGCACCGGACGCGTCGCCCGGATCAATCCCGTCGCGAAGCTCGCCGCGAGCGGGCTGATCGCGGTGCCGCTCGTGCTGACCCTCGACTGGCTGTCGGCGGCGGTCGCACTCGCCCTGGAATCGGTGCTGTTCGTCTTCGCCGGGCTGCGGTGGCGAGAGTTCTGGCTGCGCACCCTGCCGGTGTGGGTGGCGGCTCCGCTGGCGGCGCTGACGATCGCCCTCTACGGGGAGACGTCCGGGCGCATCTACCTCGAGTGGTTCGTGATGCGCGTGAGCGAGGGGTCGCTCGAGCTCGCCGTGGCGACCTTCTTCCGGGTGCTGGCGGTGGCGCTGCCGTCGGTGGTGCTGTTCGTGACGGTCGACCCGACCGACCTCGCCGATGGGCTCGCCCAGATCGTGCGGCTCCCGGCGCGTTTCGTGCTGGGGGCACTGGCCGGCCTGCGGATGGTGGGTCTGTTCCTCGACGACTGGCGCGCGCTGGAACTGGCTCGTCGCGCCCGCGGCGTCGCCGACCGGGGGCGCCTGCGGCGCTTCCTCGGAATGGCTTTCGCGCTGCTCGTGCTCTCCATCCGGCGCGGGTCGAAGCTCGCGACGGCGATGGAGGCGCGAGGGTTCGGCGCTCCCGGCGCGCGCACGTGGGCGCGGGAGTCGGTGTTCGGGGCGGCGGAATGGGCGCTGGTCGCCGTCGGGGCGGCGATCTCCGCCACGGCGGTGACGGCGGCGGTGCTCGCCGGAACGTGGAACTTCATCCTCGGACCGTCGTGACCGTCGTGACCGTCGTGACCGCGGGGGTCGGCGGTCGGCGAGCGATCAGGTCGCGTTCCAGAGGTCGCGGTAGTAGGCGAGGCGCTCTCGGTCGGGCTCGATGCCGTACGCGTCGATGAGCGCGTCCTCCCAGCCCGGCCCGTAGTTCCACTCCGTGCTCATGGCGGCAACGGCGATGTCGGACCACCGGTCGCCGACACCAAGGGCTCCGAGGTCGACGTGCGCGGTCCAGTCGCCGCGGTCGTCGAGCAGGGTGTTGGGGCAGCAGGGGTCGCCGTGGCAGACGACGAGGCGGTCGATCGCGGGTGGGGTGTGCAGTGCCTCGGCCACTCGGATGCCGCGCCCTGCCGCGGTCGCGATCCGCCGGGGGACGCCCCAGTCGAACGGGCACGCGTCGACCGGGAGTGCGTCGTGGAGGGCGCGCAGGCCACGTCCGACCGCGCGCACGGCTGTCGCCGGCTCCGCGATCCAGCGGCGGTCGACGGCCGACAGGCCGGGCATGGCGCGGGTCACGAGCCATTCGTGGGACGCGTCTTCGCCGGCCTCCAGCACCTCGGGAACGGGGGTGAAGGGGCGCGCCCATGCCAGGCGCTCGGCTTCGCCTGCCATGCTCGACTCCGCGCCGCGAGGGCCGTGCTTGATGAAGCGGGCGTCGTCGGTGCGGAAGGTCACACCGCCCAGGGGATTGATCCACACCGGCGTCAGCCGCGCGCCGCCCGCGAGCCGGGCGACGACCTCGGGGACGGCGACGGGGTCGGCGGGGATCGACATGCGACCATCCTGCCCGTCGAGGTCGCGGCTTCGCGCGCCGCCATCGACCGGCGGGAGGAAATGTAAAGAATCATTGACACGGCCACGAACCTCTGTCATGCTCACCGTGTCAACAATCTTTTACACGGAGGATCGTCGTGGTCTACGAAGAGCGCAACACCTGGTCGGGACTGATCGTCCTCGTCATCGTGATCCCGATCTACGTCATCGCGGTGCTGCAGAGCGCGGCGGGCGGGCCCGTCGAAGACATCGACTGGGCGCCCCTCATGCTCTGGACGATCGGGGGCGGCATCGTCGGCACCATCCTCGTGAGCATCGTCTGGGGGATCCTCGCCGGAATGCGAGACCCCGACGGGGTCGGCCGCTCCGACCAGCGCGACCGCGATATCGCCCGCATGGGCGACCGTGTCGGACAGGCCTTCTCGGCGATCGGCGGACTCGCCGCGATCGTCCTGTGCGCCGTGGAGGCCGACACGTTCTGGATCGCCAACGCCGTGTTCTTCGGCTTCGCCCTCTCGGCGTTCGTCGGCAGCATCGCCCGCGTCGTCGCCTATCGGCGAGGCCTCGTCTGATGGTCAAGCCCACCCGCGTCACCAATGACATCCGTGCCCTGCGCGCCGCGCACGGCGACATGACCCAGGCCGAGCTCGCGACGCGGATCGGGGTCACCCGGCAGACCCTCATCGCGATCGAGCAGGGCAAGTACTCGCCCACCCTCGAACTGGCGTTCCGCATCGCCCGCGTCTTCGGCGTCCCGCTCGACGACGTGTTCTCCTACCCGTCCGAAACGGAGGACTGAGATGACCACTCCCACTCTCCCGCGCACGATGACCGTGTGGCGGCAGCACGCCTACGGCGCCCCCGACCTCGTCGCGGCCGAGTCGGTGCCGGTGCCCGTTCCCGGCCGCGACGAGGTGCTCGTACGCGTCGAAGCCGTCTCCCTCAACTCCGCCGATGTGCACCTGATGCGCGGAACACCGGCGATGCTGCGCCTCTTCTTCGGCCTGCGCCGGCCGCGCGTGCCGGGGCGAGGCATGGACGTCGCCGGCACGGTGGTCGCCACGGGGGCACGCGTCGACACGTTCCGTGTGGGCGACGCCGTCGTCGGGGCGGGTGAGGAGACCCTCGCCGACTACACGGTGGTCAAGGCGTCGCGGCTCGTCGTGCGCCCCGCAGACGTGGATGCCACGATTGCGGCGACCGTGCCGATCGCCGGGAACACGGCGGTCGCCGCGCTCGACGCATGCCGCGTGCGCGAAGGCGACCGCGTGCTCGTCGTGGGTGCGGGAGGCGGTGTCGGCACCTTCACCGTGCAGCTGGCCGCGGCCCGCGGCGCGGAGGTATGGGCCACGGCCGGTGCCCGCGCCGGAGAAGTGCTGACCGCGCTCGGCGCCGCGCGCACGTTCGACTACCGCACGACCGATCTGGGAGAGCTCCCCGCGGCATCCTTCGACGCGATCATCGACATCGCCGGCCAGCCGCCGCTGCCCACCCTCGCGGCCCTGCTGAGGAGAGAGGCCGGCCGCCGCGGCACGATCGCGCTCGTGGGCGGAGGCGACGAAGCGCCGCTCGGTCCGTTCCCGCGCATGCTGCGGTCGCTGTTCGTGCGCGCGCGCATCCGGCCCGTCGCGGCGCTGTCGAAGCCGCAGGTCACCGCCGACCTGCTCTCGCTCGCCGCAGACGGCCGCCTCACGCCCGCCATCGAACGCACATGGCCGCTCCACGAGGCCCGCGATGCGCTGGCCTGGATCGACGCGGGACACACCGTGGGCAAGATCGTGGTCGTCGCCGAGGGGCGGTCTTAGGCGACGCGGCGACACGGAGTGCCGCGTATTGTGGTCTCGGATACCACCCCGTTCGAAGGAGAGCGCATGGACATCAGCGGAGCATCCGCCCTCGTCACCGGCGGTGCCAGCGGCCTCGGCCTCGCCACCGCGCGGCGTCTGGCCGAGGCCGGCGCACACGTCGTGATCGTCGACCTGCCCTCCTCCGCAGGCACGTCGGTCGCCGCCGAACTCGGCGGCACGTTCGTCGCAGCAGACGTCACGGATGCCGAACAGGTCGCCGCAGCGGTGGGGGCCGCGAGCGCGGCGGCGCCGCTCCGGGTCGTCGTGAACTGCGCCGGCATCGCTCCGCCCGCGAAGGTGCTGGACCGCGACGGAAATCCCACGCCGCTCGCAGACTTCGAGCGGATCGTCCGCGTCAACCTCATCGGCACCTACAACGTGGTCGCCCAGGCGAGCGCCGCCATGAGCGCGACGGATCCCACGGGCTCGGGCGACCGCGGCGTCATCGTCAACACCGCATCGGTCGCCGCCTTCGACGGCCAGATCGGTCAGCCGGCCTACGCGGCCAGCAAGGGCGGCGTGCACGCCATGACCCTCCCCATCGCCCGGGAGCTTGCCCGTTACGGCATCCGCGTGTGCACGATCGCCCCCGGCATCATGGAGACCCCGATGCTTGCAGGCCTCCCCCAGGCAGCGCAGGACTCGCTCGGGCAGCAGGTGCCGTACCCGCAGCGACTCGGGCGGCCCGACGAGTACGCCGCACTCGTGCTCAGCATCGTCGACAACGGCTACCTCAACGGTGAGACGATCCGCCTCGACGGGGCCATCCGGATGGCCCCCAAGTGATCACCGCCCCCTCGTCAGACGGAGAACCGCGCATGAGCGACTCGATCCTCTACACGCGCGACGGCGCGATCGCACGACTCACCTTCAACCGTCCTGCCTCGCTCAATGCGATGGGGTTCGAGATGGGCGCGCGGTGGCGAGAGCTCGCGCACGAGGTGACCGCCGACCCGGCCGTCGCGGTCATCGTCCTCGACGCCCACGGCCCGGCGTTCTGCGCCGGCGGAGACGTCGTGCAGATGGGAACGTCGGGGGCGACGGGTGCCGACGTCACCGCCGCCGCGCGCGTCATCCACGACGGCATCCGCACCTTCGTCGAATCCGACAAGCCGATGGTCGCCGCCGTGCACGGCGCGGTGGCCGGTGGCGGGCTCGGTCTGATGCTCACCGCCGACTACATCGTCGCGGGCGAGTCGGCGAAGTTCGTCAGCAAGTACGCCAACATCGGACTCACCCCCGACCTCGGCGTCTCCACCCTGCTGCCCGCCGCGATCGGACAGCGTCGCGCGCTGCAGCTGCTGCTGCAGGACGTCACGATCGACGCTGCCACCGCCCTCGACTGGGGGCTCGTGACCGAGGTCGTCGCCGATCCGGCATCCCGCGCCGCGGAGGTCGCGCGGTCGTGGCTCGACGGCGCCACCGCCGCGTTCGGGCAGGCCAAGCGGCTCGTGCGCACGGGCGCCGGCCGCCCGTTCTCCGAGAATCTCGACGATGAGGCGTCGACGATCGGCGCCCGCTTCGACACCGACGAATCGAAGGCGCGCGTGGCCGCGTTCGCCGCGGCGTCACGCACGCCCCGGCCCCCGACATCCCCCGCACCTCCCCTCGACCAGACCTCGAACACCCCGCAGGAGAAGTCATGAGTCTCGCCGGAAAGACCATCCTCATGTCGGGCGGCAGTCGCGGCATCGGCCTCGCGATCGCCCTGCGCGCCGCCCGCGACGGGGCGAACATCGCGCTGCTCGCGAAGACCGACGACCCGCACCCGAAGCTCGAGGGCACGGTGCACACCGCCGCCGAGCAGATCCGCGCCGCGGGCGGAAACGCCCTGCCCATCGTGGGTGACGTGCGCAACGACGACGACATCACCGGCGCCGTCATGAAGACCCAGGGAGAGTTCGGCGGCATCGACATCGTCGTCAACAACGCGTCGGTCATCGACCTCTCCGGGTCGCTCGAGCTGTCTGCCAAGAAGTACGACCTGATGCAGGACGTCAACGTGCGCGGCACGTTCCTCCTCTCGCGCACGGCGCTGCCGATCCTCATGGATGCCGAGAACCCGCACATCCTGTCGCTGTCGCCGCCCCTGAACACGACGCCGAAGTGGCTTGGTGCGCACACCGGCTACTCCCTGGCCAAGTTCGGGATGACGATGGCGACGCTCGGCCTCGCCGCCGAGTTCGCCGATCGCGGGATCGCCGCCAACACCCTGTGGCCCGAGACGACCATCGCCACGGCGGCGGTGCAGTTCGCCCTCGGCGGCGACCGCATGATGAAGGTGAGCCGCACGCCGGAGATCTACGCCGACGCCGCCTACGAGGTGCTCACCCGGCCTGCCCGTGAGTACTCGGGTCAGACGCTCATCGTCGAGGACGTTCTGCGCGGGGCCGGTGTCACCGACTTCTCCCGCTACGCCGCGACGCCCGGCACCCCCGATTCGGAGCTGTTCCCCGACATCTTCCTCTGACCGGGTCGCGACGGCCGCGGCGGGCTCAGATGAGGCCGACAGCCACCAGGGCGTTGCGCACGCCGTCGTCGAGCACACCGGTCGTGACGCGGTCGGCGAGCGCCTGCAGCTCGGGGTCGGCCCCCGCCATCGCGATCGAGGTGCCGCACACCTGGAACATCTCGACATCGTTCCAGCTGTCGCCGATGCCGACGGCATCGGCCGCATCGATGCCGAGCCGTTCGAGCAGTTCGACGATCGCCGCGCCCTTCGTGATGCCGCGCAGCGAGATCTCGCCGTTGGAGCCACCCGGCAGCGGCATGCTTCCGGGGATCACGTGGAACCTGTCGCCGAGGTCGGCCTGGGCGCGGTCGACGCTGTCGGAGCGCTCGCTCACGAACACCGCCTTGGCGATCGCGTCGAGGTCGGCCTCGTCGAGCGTGGAGTAGCGGGCCGAGGCGTCACGGATGACGGCATCGAGCAGGTCGTCTTCGGTGTCGGCGCCGATGCGCTTCAGATCCTCCGTGCGGCGCTGTGTGCGCAGACGCGTGAACTCGGCCATCATCGCCAGGACGCCCGGGCTGGCGAAGACCTCCTCGTGCGACTGGAGGAAGTAGTGGATGCCGTGCTCGGCGAAGTGGCGTTGCAGACGCTCCACGTCGGCGCGGGGCATCGTGTGACGGAAGACGATCTCGTCGCCGACCGTCGTGAACGCGCCGCCGTTGGTGATCGCGCCGTCGAAGCCGATCGCCTCGACATCGGGGTGGATGTCGCCGTGCGACCGCCCGGTGCACAGGTACACGAGGTGGCCGCGGGCGCGGGCCGTGCGGATCGCCGCCACCGTCGAGGGGGCGATGACCGATCCGTGTTCGAGGATCGTCCCGTCGACGTCGATGAACACGATGCGCTGAGCGGATGCCGATGAGGTCACGCATCCATCCTCTCAAGGCGCGGATGTGCGGCCCCTGTGCCGGCCCTACGGGGGTGTATCGCCCTGCGGCTCAGTGTCTCTGAGGCTCAGTGCTCCTGTCCGGTGACGAGCAGCACTCCGCCGAGCCCGATCATCATCGTCCCCCCGGTGGCCGACAGGGTCTCGATGCGCCGGGGCGAACGGGCGAACCAGGTGCGTGCGGCCGCGGCGGCGAGCACCCAGATCGAGTCGGACACGAAGGCGATGACGGCGAACACGAGTCCGAGCTCCATCATCTGCAGGGCGGTGGATCCCGACCGCACGTCGACGAACTGAGGCAGCACCGCGACGAAGAATGCGATCGTCTTCGGGTTGGTCACCCCCACGATGAATCCCTGCCACAGCTGACGCCACGGCGAGCGGGGGAGGGAGTCGAGCTCGATCTCGCGGGAGGCGTCGCGACGGTGGCGGATCGCCTGCACGCCGAGGTACATGAGGTACAGCGCGCCGGCCACCTTCAGGGCGGTGAACAGCGCCGCCGAGGCGGCGATGACGCTCCCCACGCCCAAGGCGACGAGGGCGACGATCGGGATGAGGGCGAGGGTCACCCCGAGCACGCTGAGGAGGCCGCCGGCGCGGCCGAGCACGAGTGTGCGACCGACCGAGAACAGCACGGCGGGGCCGGGGATCACGATCAGGATGACGGCGGCGACGGTGAACGCCAGCAGGTTCTCGAGAGGCACCACACGATCAGGGTAGCGGCGACTCGTCGGCGAGCATGACCCAGATTCCGCTGTCGCCGGTGCGCCAGAATCCCACGCGTTGTGCGTCGGTCATCCCGGGCGGGCGGGCGGTCGCCGCGATGTCGCTGTAGGAGAGGTCGACGGCGAGCACGTTCGTCGAACGCAGCACTGCCGGCACGCACCTGCCGCGCACCACCGGGAGGCGCCGCACGGCCAGGCACGACTCCCGTTGGATGATGCCGTTCGCCTCGGCGCTCCACACCTCCCAGCCGTAGAGCGTCGCCACGTGCACCGCGTCGGTGATCGTGCCGCTCGTGGGGAACCAGGGGGCATCCGCGGAGTCACCGGCCTCGGTGCCGACGGGGATGCGTTCGATGACGACGGCGTCGGGGTCGCGCGCCAGCGACCACGCGGCGCGGGTGGAGACCACCTCGGTCTGGGCTTCCGGCTCGGGCCGGGGCAGCTCCGCCATGAGCCGGAACGCCGCCAGCACGCCGATCACGACGGCGATCAGCGCGAGCACGGTGCGAAGACGCGCGCGGCGGGGCTCCGCGTCCGGGCGGCGCTCGGCGTCGGGGCGCGCCGCGAGCGCGCCACTCCGTGTCGAGGGCTCCGGTCGTTGCTCAGCAACGGCGGGTGCGCTCGACGGGGTGGGGCGCTCTCGGCCCGAATGCCGCGGCGAGGCCGGCGAGGCCGGCGAGGAGGGCGAGGAGGGCGGGGAAGCGGGCGGCGCGGCACGCAGCTTCGCTTCGAGCGCGGCGAGGCGCTCCGTCGCGGCAGGCGAAGCATCGCCGCCCGGGCCGTACACGAGGCGGCGGAGGCGATCGAGCTCAGCGCGGTCTTCGGCATCCATGCGCCGGCCCCGCGACGGCGACACTGACGTTCACGCCGCCACCGTACTCCCGCGCCCCGCCGCGGGCGAGGGCGGTGTCAGATGAGGCCGTTGCGGACGAACGCGTGATGGATGCCGTCGGCGTCGACCGCGGTCGTCACCTGGTCGGCGAGCGCCTGCACCTCCGGCCGTGCGTTGCCCATCGCGATCGACAGTCCGCACACCTCGAACATCTCGATGTCGTTCGCGTTGTCGCCGATCGCGATGGCGTCGGCGGGGTCGATGCCGAGGCGGGCGAGGATCTCGATGACGGCCGCCCCCTTGTGGACTCCGGCGGGTGCGACTTCGCCGGAGCTCCCGAGGGGAAGCGGGATCGTCCCGCCCACGACAGCGAAAGCACCGTCGAGCTCCGCGAGCGCGGCGGCCACGGCATCCGGGTCGTCGCTGAGGATGACGGCCTTGGCGATCTCTGCCGCGGCGAAGTGCTGAGGGTCGTCGAACACCTTCATGCCGACGCTGAAGAACTCCGCCTCGTCGGCGGGCTTCCCCTCCGCGCTCGCCCGCTCCGCGTGCCGGCGGCGATCCGCGTCGACGTACCGCGTCATGAGCGCGGGGAGCTCGGGGCTTGCGAACATGCGGTCGAAGCTCTGGAAGTACCAGTGCACGCCGTGGGCGGCGAAGCGCTCCTCGAGGTGGGCGACGGCATCCGCGGTGAACAGCCGGGAGACGACGAGTTCGTCGCCGATCATGCCGAAGGCGCCGCCGTTGGTGACGGCCCCATCGAAGCCGATGTCGAGGATCGCGGGGGTGAGCTCCTTCATCCCGCGACCCGTGCTCACGAACATGAGGTGTCCGTGAGCACGGGCGGTGCGGATGGCCTCCACCGTCGACGGTGCGATGTATCGGCCTTCGTGCATGATCGTGCCGTCGATGTCGAGGAAGACGGCACGCCGACGGGCGGGGTGCGTCATCACGGCGCGAGGGTGGCGCCGCGTGAGCGGATGACCTCGGCGTACCAATCGAACGACTTCTTCTTGTAGCGCTCCAGCGAGCCGGTGCCGTCGTCGTTGCGGTCGACGTAGATGAATCCGTACCGCTTGCTGAGCTGCGCCGTCGACGCGCTCACGAGGTCGATGCAGCCCCACGTGGTGTAGCCGAGGACGTCGACCCCGTCCTGCAGCGCTTCGCCGACCTGCACGAGGTGGTCGTTGAGGTAGGCGATGCGGTAGTCGTCGACGACGGTCTTGCGGCCGTCGACCTCGACGAGCTGATCCTTGGCGCCCAGCCCGTTCTCGACGATGAACAGCGGCTTCTGCCAGCGGTCCCAGAACTGGTTCAGCACGAGGCGCAGACCGATGGGGTCGATCGCCCAGCCCCATTCGCTCTTGGCGAGCGTCGGGTTCTCGACGCCGCCCATGATGTTGCCCTCGCCCTTCTTCTTGAGCTCGGCGTCTGCGGTCTCGGCGACCGACATGTAGTAGCTGAACGACACGAAGTCGACCGTGTTGCGGAGGTCTTCGCGGTCCTGCTCCGTGATGTCGAGGGCGATGCCCTGCTCGCGGAGAGTCCGGAGGAAGTAGCCCGGGTACTCGCCGCGGGTGTGCACGTCGCCGTAGACGAGGTTGGCGTGGTCGGCGTGCATCACGGCGAGCATGTCCTGCGGCGACGGGGTCAGCGGGTACACGGGCATCGACAGCACCATGCAGCCGATCTGCGCGTTCGGTGCGACCTCGCGGGCGATGCGTGTGGCGCGGGCGGAGGCGACGAGCTCGTGGTGCATCGCCTGGTAGAGCTGCTCGGGCCGCAGCTCGTCTTTGGGGGTGTTGATGCCCCCCGACATGAAGGGCGCGTGCAGGAGGGAGTTGATCTCGTTGAAGGTCAGCCAGTACGTCACCCGCGAGCCGTAGCGCTCGAACAGGGTGCGGGCGTAGCGCTCGTAGAAGCCGATGAGGCGGCGGTCGGTCCAGCCGTCGTACGTCTCGGCGAGGTGGAGCGGCGTCTCGTAGTGCGAGATGGTCACGAGCGGCTCGATGCCGTGCTTCTCGAGTTCGTCGAGCAGACGGTCGTAGAACGCGAGGCCCGCTTCGTTGGGCTCCTCCTCGTCGCCGTTCGGGAAGATGCGGCTCCAGGCGATCGAGAAGCGGTACGTCTTGAAGCCCATCTCGGCGAACAGCGCGATGTCCTCCGCGTACCGGTGGTAGTGGTCGATGCCGACGAGCTTCAGGTTGTCGGGCGTCGGTTCGGCGGTACGCGGACCGACGATGCCGCGCGGCATCACGTCCTGCACCGACAGGCCCTTGCCATCGGCGTCGTAGGCGCCTTCGAGCTGGTTGGCGGCGGTGGCGCCGCCCCAGAGGAAGGTCTCCGGGAAGAGGAAGCGGTCTGCGGTGGAACTCATGGTCTCTCCGTGGGTCTGGCTGTCAGGGCCGGGGCGATGGTGGGGTGGGGGAGCGGCGGGGGGGGGGGGGG
>JAEYVZ010000069.1 GCA_023431405.1 Actinomycetes bacterium | reverse complement strand
GGCCACGATGACCGACTCCCGCACCCAGCTTCGCCTCCTCGCCCACGACAGCGCCGTGCCGATCATCGCGAAGGAGCTGTCGCGTCGCCGCTTCCTCTCCCTCGCCGCGATCGCCGGCGGCACCGCGATGCTCGCCGCCTGTGCGCCCGGGGGCGGCGCGGGCACGTCGCCCACGGGCCAGGCCAGCGGCGGTGCGCTGGAGAACTCGCTGTCGGTGTACACGTGGGGCGACTATGACGCGCCCGAGGTCGTCTCGGCCTTCACGAGCGAGCTCGGACCGAAGGTGACGCTCGACTCGTACAGCTCGAACGAGGAGCTCATCGCGAAGCTCATCGCCGCCAAGGGGACATCGGGCTTCGACATCGTGGTTCCCACCGGCGTGTTCATCCCGCAGATGATCGAGAACGGCCTCCTGACGAAGTTCAACAAGGACCTCCTGCCGAACCTCGCCAACATGGACCCCTCGGCCCTGGGCCGCGCCTGGGACCCGAACAACGAGTACTCGGTCTGCAAGGCGTGGGGCACGACCGGCTTCGTCTACGACAAGACGGTCATCACGCGCGAGCTGAAGACGTGGGGCGACTTCTTCGACGCCGCCAAGAACGAGGCGAGCGGCAAGACGAGCATGTCGGACGACCCGGCCGGCATCATCGGCGCCTACTTCTGGGCCAACGACATGGACTGGAACACGCAGGATGCCGGCGAGCTGGAGGCCTGCCGCGCGTTCCTCGTCGAGGAGATCGCACCCCACATCTCCGCCTTCGACTCGTACCCGGGAACGAACGCCATCCCGCAGGGCACCCAGGTGCTCATGCAGGCGTGGAACGGCGACGCGCGCCTCGGCCTGCTCGAAGCCGACCCCGACCGCTGGCAGTGGGTGCTCCCCGGTCCGATCACCGAGCTGTGGATGGACAATTGGGCGATCGCCGCCGGTGCGCCGAACCCCGAGGCCGCGCACGCGTTCATCAACTTCTCGATGACGCCGGAGAACCTGCTCGCGAACCTCGACTACATCGGCTACAACGTGGGCGCGAAGGACGGCGAGGCCGCGGCCGCCGAGGCCGGCATGGAGATGACCGACCTCATCTTCTTCTCCGACGACCAGCTGGCCTCGATGCGCGAGCAGGAGCTCAACGACTCGCAGACGGTGCGCGTGGAGATCTGGAACGAGATGAAGGCCGCTGCGGGTGCGTAAGAGGTCTCTGGGGGGTCTCCTCGCCGTCCCGGCGTGGGTCTGGCTCGCGATCTTCTTCATCGCGCCGGTCGCGATGGTCATCTGGTTCAGCTTCGGCTACAAGCCGGGGATCTTCGGCACGCACGCGAACGACATCCTCTCCCTCGACCGCTACCTCGAGGCGCTGTCACCGACCTTCTTCGCGACGTTCCTCAACACCCTCTGGGTGGGTGTGCTGGGCACTCTCCTGTGCTTCGTCGTCGGCGCTCCGGTGGCGTACTGGATGGCGTTCAAGGTGCGCGCCGACCGCCGCGGACTGCTCATCGCGCTCGTCCTGATCCCGTTCTGGACGAACTTCCTCATCCGCACGATCGGATGGCAGGTCATCCTCGCGCCGGAGGGCTGGCTCTCCCAGGGCCTGCAGTCGATGGGTCTGCTCGGCGGCCCCCTCGACCTGCTGTACACGCGCACCGCGGTGCTCATCGGTGTCGTCTACAACTACCTGCCGCTCATGATCCTGCCCCTGTTCGTCGCGTTCGACCGGGTCGGCCCCGCCGTCCGCGAAGCCTCGAAAGACCTCGGGGCGGGCAAGGTCTCGACCTTTCTCCGCGTCACGCTGCCGCTGTCACGGCCTGGCGTCGTGGCCGGCGTCCTGCTCGTGTTCATCCCGCTCATGGGCGACTACATCACCGCGACGGTGCTCGGCGGCGCGAAGGGCAACATGGTCGGGCAGCTCGTCGCGAGCCAGTTCCAGACGGCGCAGAACTGGGCGCTCGGCTCAGCGATGGCGGTCGTGCTGATGCTCGTCATCGCCGCCACGATCGGCGTCGCGGCACTGCTGCTGTGGCTCGTCGCCCTGCCGTTCCGGAGCCGCAACAGGCTCGTGCTGGGCGCGGCGCCCACCGCGCCGGGGAGCGCTGCGACACCCGCCGAGCCCGCCGCCGCGCAGGCGGCCGACGAATCGACGGCGGAGGTGCGTGCATGACCACCACGAAGACCGAGACGATCCTCCGTCAGCGCGACGGATCGATGATCGGAAGCGGCCGCCGTCGCGTCCGGTCGTGGAGCGACGTTGCCCTCAACGTGTGGGGCGTGCTGGTGCTGCTGTTCCTCTTCGCGCCGATCATCGTCATCGTCATCTACTCCTTCAACACCGGTCGCCTGCTGGTCTCGTTCGACGGGTTCGGCCTCGACGCGTTCCGCACGATCCTCGACAAGCCCGCCGTGCAGAACGCGGTGCGTGTGTCGATCATCACCGCGCTCATCTCCGCCGTCATCGCGACGACGCTGGGGACGCTGGCCGGCATCGCGATGGCCCGGCATCCCGGCAAGTGGGTGTGGTGGTTCCTGGCGATGCTGCTCATGGTGTCGGTCACCCCCGAGATCGTGGACGCCGTGGCCCTCCTGCCGTGGTTCGTCACCCTCGGACAGGACTGGGGTCTGGCGATGTTCAACGACGGCATCGTGCGTCTGTCGATCGGCAGCTCGCTGTTCGCCACCGCAGTCGTCTCGTACATCGTGCGCGCGCGTCTGGTCGGCCAGGACGCCAACCTCGAGGAGGCCTCGAGCGACCTGTACGCGAAGCCCCTCACGACCTTCCGCCGCGTGACGCTCGCCCTGGCGATGCCGGCCGTCGTGGCCGGATTCCTCCTCGCCTTCACGCTGAGCCTCGACAACACGATCGTCGCCGCCTTCGTGCAGGTGTCGGGGACGACGCCGTGGCCGGTGTACGTGCTGTCGGCGGTGCGATCGGGTCTGCGTCCGGAGGTCGCGGCCGTCTCGACGATCATGCTGCTGCTGACGCTCATCGCCCTGGCCGTCGTGGCCCTGGTGCTCCGCCGCGCCGGCGACTCCGCCACCGACATCGCCCGCACCATGGGCGGCGCCTGAGCGCAGCCCCGCGCACCGGCTGCCCCGCCTCCTGCCGCGCCCCGCGCGCTCCCCGCGCAAGGAAGGACCCTCATGACCCACGCCGAGCTCGTCTTCACCGGCGGCCCCGTCTTCACGGCCGACACCGTGCGCTCGCAGGCGACGGCCGTCGCCGTGTCGGGCGGGCGGATCGTCGCGGTCGGCGGCGACGATGTCCGTGACCTCATCGGGCCCTCGACCGAGGTCGTCGACCTCGCGGGACGCATGCTCGTCCCCGGGTTCCAGGACGCGCACGTCCACCCGGTCTCGGGCGGCCTCGAACTCCTGCGGTGCGACATGAACGATGCCGCCACCGAGGGGGAGTATCTCGACACCGTCGCGGCGTACGCGGCCTCCCACCCCGACGAGGAATGGATCCTCGGCGGCGGCTGGGCGATGTCGGCCTTCCCCGGAGGCACACCCTCGGCGGCCGCGCTCGATCGCGTGCTGCCCGACCGGCCCGCGTTCCTCCCGAACCGCGACGGTCACGGCGCCTGGGTCAACTCCGAGGCGCTCCGTCGCGCGGGCATCGACCGCCACACCCCCGATCCCGTCGACGGCCGCATCGAGCGCGACGCCGACGGGAACCCGACCGGCACGCTGCACGAGGGCGCGATGTCGCTCGTGAACCGACTCGTCCCCGACCCGGATGCCGCGTTCCTGCGCGACGCGCTCGTCGCCGGCCAGCGCTACCTGCACTCGTACGGCATCACGGCGTGGCAGGACGCGATCATCGGCGACTACAGCGACCTGATCGACCAGGGCGAGACCTACCGTCAGGCCGCGGTCGACGGCACCCTCACCGGTCGGGTCGTCGGCGCCCTCTGGTGGGACCGCACGAAGGGGCTCGAACAGATCCCCTCGCTCGTCGAGCGCCGCGAGCGCTTCAGTCACGGCCGCTTCCGGGCGACGAGCGTCAAGGTCATGCAGGACGGCGTGGCCGAGAACTTCACGGCATCCATGCTGGAGCCGTACTGCGACGGTCACGGGCACTTCACCGACAATTCGGGCATCTCGTTCGTGGCGCCGGAGGTCCTGAACGAAGCCGTGCCGCGACTCGACGCGCTCGGGTTCCAGGTGCACTTCCACGCGATCGGCGACCGCGCGGTGCGCGAATGCCTGGATGCCGTCGAGCACGCGATCACCCGCAACGGACGCAGCGACCGCCGGCACCACATCGCCCACATCCAGGTGATCCACCCCGAGGACGTCCCCCGGTTCCGTGCACTCGGCGTCGCAGCCAACATGCAGTCGCTGTGGGCGACGTTCGAGCCGCAGATGGTCGATCTCACCCTTCCGTTCCTGGGCGCGCCGCGCGATGCCTGGCAGTACCCCTTCGGCGATCTCCTGCGGTCAGGGGCCGTGCTCGCCGCCGGGAGCGACTGGTCGGTGTCGTCGCCGAACCCGATGGCGGCGATCCACACGGCCGTCAACCGCCAGGCCGCACCCGGGTACGAGGAGGGCGACTACGAGCCGTTCCTCCCGGAGCAGGCGATCGACCTCGCCACGTCGATCACGGCCTACACGGCCGGGTCGGCATGGGTGAACCACCTCGACGACGACACCGGCACGATCGAGGTCGGCAAGCTCGCCGATCTCGCCGTGCTCGACCGCGATCCGTTCGCGGGGCCTGCCGACCAGATCGGCGCGACCCGCGTGCTGCAGACCTTCGTCGACGGCGTGCGGGTCTACGCCGCCGACGACGCCTGACTCCCCCGCACCGGTCGCCGCCCGCCGTCCCCGGCAGGTGCACCCGACGGGGCATCCCGATCGGGCAGAATCGAGGGAGTCGCAGCCGCGGGCCCGAACCCCGACAGCATCGGTCACCCCGACCGCCCCCATCGCGCGCCGCGCACAGAAGGAAGTGATATCCGTGGGCACCACGGTCTTCGAACGCCAACCCCCGGCAGCGAGCGTCGTCCGCCACAGCCTCGCCGCCACGTCGTCCCGCACGTTCTGGATCGACGACCTCCCCGAGCCGCTGCGCCCCGATCGCGAGCGGCTGAGCGGCGCCCACCGCGCCGACCTCGTGATCGTCGGCGCCGGCTACACCGGGCTGTGGACGGCCCTGCTGGCCAAGCTCCGCGATCCCGGTCGCGAGGTGGCCGTGATCGAGGCCAACCGCGTCGGCTGGGCCGCTTCCGGCCGCAACGGCGGCTTCTGCGAGGCGAGCCTCACCCACGGCCACGAGAACGGCAAGCGCCGGTGGCCGGATGAGATCGACACGCTCGAGCGCCTGGGCATGGAGAACCTCGACGAGATCGAGAAGACCGTCGCCGACCTCGGGCTCGACGTGCAGTTCGAGCGCACGGGCCAGCTAGCGCCGGCCATCGAGCCGCACCAGCTCGCGTGGCTCGACGAGTGGCGCGAAGAGGCGGCCGGCGATCCCGACATCGAGTATCTCGACGGGGAGTCCGTGCGCGCGAGCGTCGCCTCCCCCACCTACCTCGCCGCCATCTGGGAGAAGCGCAGCTGTGCGCTCGTGCACCCGGCGCGTCTGGCCGCCGAGCTCGCCCGCGCCGCCGAGGAGCGCGGTGTGCGCATCTTCGAGCGCTCGCGCGTGACGGGCCTCGACACGTCGGCGACCGGCGTGGGCGTCCTGACCGGGACCGGTCGCGTCGATGCCGCCCATGCCGTGCTCGCAACCAACGTGTTCCCGTCGCTCCTGCGCCGCAACCGCCTCATGACGGTGCCGGTGTACGACTACGCGCTCATGACCGAGCCGCTCACCTCGGAGCAGCAGGATGCCATCGGCTGGCGAGACCGGCAGGGCATCGGCGATATGGCCAATCAGTTCCACTACTACCGTCCCACCCTCGACGGTCGCATCCTCTTCGGCGGGTACGACGCCCTGTACCACTACGGACGTCGGGTGGACCCGCGGTACGAGAACCGCCCCGACGTGTGGGAGAAGCTCGCCGCGCACTTCTTCACGACGTTCCCGCAGCTGGAGGGCCTGCGCTTCTCGCACCAGTGGGCGGGCGCGATCGACAGCTCGACGCAGTTCACGGCGTTCTTCGGCACGGCGCGAAAAGGTCGCGTGGCCTATGCCGCCGGGTTCACGGGCCTGGGCGTGGGCTCGACCCGGTTCGCGGGAAACGTCATGCTCGACCTCCTCGACGGCGTCCGCAACGAGCGCACCGAGCTCGAGATGGTGCGCAGGCGCCCGCTTCCCTTCCCGCCGGAGCCCGCGGCGGCCATCGGCATCAACGCGACGCGCTGGTCGATGGACCGCGCCGACCACAACGAAGGCAGGCGCAACGTGCTGCTGAAGACCCTCGACGCCCTCGGATTGGGGTTCGACTCATGATCGACATGGATCCCGGCGTGCTCGTCACGGCCACAGACGTCCCGCTCACCCTCACCCCGGTGGCCGCCTCACAGGTGGTCGAGGGGGCGCCCGCGACCGGCTCGGTCGACCTCGACGAGGACATGGGCCTGGGCGTCTGGGAGATGACCCCCGGTGTCATGACCGACACCGAGATCGACGAGGTGTTCGTCGTGGTGGCGGGGTCTGCGACGGTCGAGTTCGTCGATCCGGCGCTGCCGTCGATCGAACTCGCCCCCGGTGCGATCGTGCGGCTGGAGGCGGGCATGAAGACGGTCTGGCGAGTGCGCGAGACGCTGCGGAAGGTCTACCTGGCCTGACGGCCCGCGCCCCGCATCCCGCACATCGCGCCGAGGCCGGCCGCGCTCAGTTGGCGGCGGATCGGCGGACGAGGAGCGCGAGGTGCAGTGCCGTCTGGATCTCGCCGTCGTCGAGATCGACGCCCAGAAGGTCTTGGATGAGCGCGATCCGCTGGTAGAACACCGAGCGCGACAGGTGGGATGCCGTGGCCGCGGCCGTGCGGTTGCCCGGGTGGGCGAGCATCGCCGAGAGCACGTCGAGGAGGTCGCCCCCGCGCGCGAGGTCGTACTCGATGAGCGGGGCCAGCATCCGCTCACCGTGGTCGAGCACCCGGTGGTCGTCGCGCAACGCGGTGACCAGGCGCGCGAGCGGCCGGTCCTGCGCACGCAGCACGTGAGGCCCGCGTCCTCGTCGGGGAGCGGGGGTGCGGGCGAGGTCGATCGCCTCCTGCAACGAGACGAGCGCGGCCTCCACGCCCTGCGCGGCGGTGCCGATCGCGAGGGTGAGTCCGCTCGGCGAGGAGGTGAGCGCCGCCGCGAACGCCGCGCACTCGTCCGCTCCGAACTCGGCGCGGGCGGGCAGCGACAGCAGCAGCCCCGCGGCGGGGCCGGCGGGAGCGTGGGCGGGAGGACCTCCGATGAGCACGCGGCCGCCGAGGTCGGCCGCCGCCGCCGTCGCGGCGTCGGCGTCGACTGCCGCACCGACGGCCACGAGTCCGTGGAGGCGGGCACCCTCGACGGGCAGCCCCGCCGCCTCGAGGCGCGCCGCCGCACCGCCGAGGCT
>JAEYVZ010000064.1 GCA_023431405.1 Actinomycetes bacterium | reverse complement strand
CCCCGCGGGGGGGGGGGGTGGCCGCGGGACCCCGCCCCTCTCGCGTCTCCGGATTCTGCGTCGGTCTCAGACCCGCCTGTAGGGTGGTCGCGACAGCACTGGGGACCCGAAGGCTCGACATGTCACGAAACTCGCGCGCGCGCCTCATCGCCGCGGCCACCGTCGTCGCTCTGGCGCTCGCGGTCGTGCCGTCGACGACGTACGCCGCAGTCACCGCGTTCGCCGACGAGGGCTCGCCGACTCCGGAGCCCACCGAGACGTCGCCCGCTCCCGAGCCCACCGAGACCTCGCCTGCTCCCGAGCCCACCGGGACGCCCACTCCGGCGCCGACCCCGACGGCTCCTGCCAAGAAGCTCTACGGCTGCTACGTCGTGCCGTGGAGCAGCGCGGTCACCGCCGCCTGGAGCGACGGCTCCCTCTCGCGGTCGACCGCGCCCGTCTGTGCGGAGCGCGGAGTTCCCGCGGTGACTCCCGCGACCGTGACGTACGCCAAGGTGCGGTGGTCGCCGACGCGGTACGCGCTCGTGGCATACCCCAACGGCCCTCGGGACACCGCCGTCGACCGCGTCGTTGTGCTCTCGGCGAAGCAGCACGCGGCAGCGGGGTCGCCCGCCGTGCGCTCTGTCGGCCACATCCCGACCTCCACCTACTTCCGCTACGCGTCCAGCGCCTCCGACCGGTATGTGCGCACCCCCGACGGTGTGCGTCACGCGCTCACCGCCGCCGAGTATCAGAAGGCCGGCTCGCCCGCGTTGACGCTCGTGTACGGCGGGTACTACCGCGTGCGGTGGTCGAGCGACATCCATTTCGTCTCAGCCAGCGGGTCGGTGAGGCGGATCTCCGCTGCCACTCACGCCGCCGCGGGATCTCCTCGGGTCGCGATCGCCCCGACCGTCTACGTGAAGACCTCGTACAGCCCCGTGCACGCACTCGTGACCTGGCCGCACCGCAAGGGCGACCGCGCCGTCGACGAGGTCGTCCTGCTCACCCCCGCGCAGCTGAAGAAGGCGGGCTCGCCTCGCGCGGAGGTGCGCGCACGCATCCCGGGCGACTCGTTCGTGCGCCTGACTGTCGGCACCACGATCTACCACCGGTCGCAAGGTCACCTCACTCCCGTGACGACGGCGCAGTGGCGGGCTGCGGGAGCGCCGACGGTGAAGACCGTCAAGCCCGCGAAGCCGACGTACATCCGCGGCATCCTCGTCGTGAACAAGTCGCTTCCCCTCCCCGCCTCGTACGGCAGCGGACTCACCGGCGAGCTGCGTTCCGGGTTCTCGAAGATGCGCGCCGCGGCCGCCCGCGACGGCGTGGACCTCCGCATCATCTCCGGGTTCCGCTCCTACGCCTCGCAGCAGGCCGTGTACGCGTCGAAGATCCGTCAGTACGGCTTCGCGAAGGCGCAGCTGCGCTCGGCGCGTCCCGGTCACAGCGAGCATCAGACCGGGCTCGCGATCGACGTGAACTCGATCTCGCAGGCGTGGGGAAAGACGAAGGCCGGGCGCTGGGTCGCGAAGAACGCGCACCGTTACGGCTTCATCGTGCGCTATCCGGAGGGCAAGACGTCGGTGACGGGCTTCGCGTATGAGCCCTGGCATCTGCGGTACGTCGGCACCGACGTCGCCACGCACCTGCGCAAGAAGAACCTCACCCTCGACGAGTATCTCGGGGTGCCGTCGCGCTACTGACGGCGCCAGGCGCTCACGGTTCGGGGTGCAGGGCGTCGTACGCGCGGAAGCGCGGCGACAGGCGCACCAGGAGCGCGACGACCACGACGATCACGATGCCTCCGAGCAGCGGCGGGAACCACAGGGCTCCGATGGAGGCGAGGGCGCCCGCATAGAGTGCGCCGATGCGGGGGCCGCCGGCCACCACGACGATGAACACTCCCTGCAGGCGCCCGCGGATGGCGTCGGGCACCGCCGCCTGGAGCATCGTGGTGCGGAAGATGGAACTGATGTTGTCGGCGGCTCCGGCCGCGGCGAGTGTCAGCATCGCGGCGACGAGCACGACGGTGTTCGCATGGTCCTCATCGATGCGTGGCGGCGCGGCCAGTCCGGCGGCTCCGGCCAGCAGCACGGCGCCGAACGCGGCGATCGCGATGCCGTACGCGATGATCGCGCGCTCGATCCCGAGTCCGTGGTGGCGTACGCGTCCGACCGGGCCGGAGAACACGCTCGAGACGAAGGCGCCCGCGGCGATGGATGCCGTGAGCAGCCCGGTCGTGATCGCGCCGCCGCCGAGGATCACGGTGCCGAGCGCAGGAAAGAGCGCGATCGGGTGGCCGAACGTCATCGCGGTGATGTCGAGCACGAACTGCAGGCGGATGTTCGGGGCTCTGCGGAGGAACCTCCATCCGTCGCGCAGCGATTCGAGCCCCGGCCGCACGACGGTGCCTTCGGGAAGGATCGCCGGGAGCGTCCACAGTCCGAGGAAGTTCGCGAGCATCAGGACGACGTCGATCGAGTAGGTCCACGCGTAGCCCGTGAAGGCGACGAGCACGCCGGCGAGAGCCGGGCCGCCCATCACCATGATCCCCATCGTGATGCCCGACAGTGCGGACGCCGCCGGGAGCAGGTCGCGGGGGAGCAGGCGGGGGATGATCGCCTGCCGCGCCGCCATCACGATGGAGTTGGCGGCGGAATTGACGATGCTGAGGGCGTACAGCCACCACACGGTCTCGAGGCCGCCCCAGGCGAGTACCGCCAGCGCGAGCGTGGAGACGAAGGTGATCGAGGCGGCGATCAGCGCGACGCGGCGGCGGTCGAAGGCATCGGCGAGCATGCCGCCGTAGAGTCCGGCGACGATCATCGGCAGGAGGCCGGCGACGGCGATCATGGCGACGGCGAACGTCGATCCGGTCAGGTCGAACATGTGCAGCATGACGGCGACGATCGTCAGCTGGCCGCCGAGTCCTGCGAGGGTCGAACCCACCCACATCCGGGTGAAGGCTGCGCTCTGCTGGAAGGGGCGGAGGTCGAGGAACGTGTCTTTGCGCAGTCGTGCCATCATCGGGCGCGGACAGGCGGGAATGCGGTCACTGCAGGGGGGAGATGCGGCACGCGACGAGCCTAATGGCTGGTAGACTCGTCAGGTTGCCGTTCGATCGGCCGCGGATAAAGAGAGCCCACGCATCAGGCGCTGGGCGCCGCGCAACGAAGAGAGAGGGGATCACCTATGGCACTGGATGCAGAGGTCAAGAAGGCGATCATCGAAGAGTACGCGACGCACCCCGGTGACACCGGATCCCCCGAGGTGCAGGTCGCGATGCTGACGCAGCGCATCAAGGACCTGACCGAGCACCTCAAGGAGCACAAGCACGACCACCACTCGCGTCGTGGGCTGTTCCTGCTCGTCGGTCAGCGCCGTCGTCTGCTCGGCTACCTCCAGGACATCGACATCGCGCGTTACCGTGCGCTGATCGAGCGTCTCGGACTTCGCCGATAAGGCATCGTCGCCAGCGTTCAATCGCTCCAAACTTCTTGAAGGCCGCCCCGGGTGTGGGGCGGCCTTCGTCGTTCCCGCGTGGTGGCGCGCAGTGCATCAGCGGGCGGCGGATGCCAGCAGGTCGGCGTGCCACCGCTGTGCGACGTCGGGGTGGGCGCGCAACCTCGACTTGAGCGCGTTCTCTCCGTAGAGCGCGTGGATCGGGTTGGCGGGGTCCTGTGTCACACCGCGCGCCTGTGCCGCGAGCTCGGCCGGCAGTTCGATCAGCGGCAGTCTGCTGTCGAGGGCCGGGTTGAAGAAGAACGGCACGGAGATCCGGTCGTGCGGCGCCCGCGGGGAGACGACCCGATGGTTGGTGGCGATCAGGTACCCACCCGTCGCATGCTCGAGCATCTCGCCGATGTTGACGACGAACGCGCCGGGGACAGGAGGAGCCTCCACCCAGCTCCCGTCGCGCTCGACGTGGAGCCCTCCCTTTCCGGGTTCGACCCACAGAAGCGTGAGAACACCCGAGTCCTTGTGGGCGCCGACCCCCTGCTGCGGCTCGGGCTCGTCGGTGCCCGGGTAGCGGACGATCTTCAGCAACGTGGAGGGCTCCCCGAAGTGACGATCGAAGTAGTCCTCCTCCGCGCCGAGCGCGAGGGCCCAGGCCCGCAGCAGCCGACGCGCGACATCGGTGAGGTGCGCCTGCCACTCGTCGGCGACCTCGCGCAGCTCGGGCTGGGCTTGCGGCCAGAGATTCGGGCCGATGAGGCGCGCGAAGTCGGGCACACCCTCGTCGGTCACGGCGTCGCGTTCGGGGCCGATGTCGATCTGCTCGCGCCAGTCGACCGCTCCCTGGGTGCGCTCGCCGCCGATCCGCGTGTACCCCCGGAAGTGGGGGCTGTTCACGTTCTCGATCGCGAGCTTGTCGGCCTCGGGCAGCGCGAAGAAGTCGCGCGCGGCGCGGTGCAGTCGGGTCTCGAGCTCGGGCGAGACGCCGGTGCCCGTGAGGTAGAAGAACCCGACGTCGTGGGCCGCGCGCCGCAGCTCATCGCGGAAGCGGGCCGCGGCTTCGGGTCCCGCATCCAGCTGGGACAGATCAAGCACGGGGAGACTCAGGTCGTTCATGCCCCGACGATAGACACGTGGTACCGCTCGGCTGGGCAGTGTTTCCGTTCATTACCGGGCATCCCGACAGCAGTCGATGGTCCCGGGCCTGCCTCGGGAATAGTGTGGACGCCCGCACGTTGTACGAGATACATTCACTTGCATGTATCGGATGCCGAAGGCGTCCAGGAAGCGGAAGAGACCGTGAGCGAGACCACCACTCAGAACGGCGCAGGGATGCAGTTCGGCATCTTCACCGTCAGCGACATCACCCAGGACCCCACGACCGGTCACACGCCCAGCGAGGCGGAGCGCATCCGGGCCACCGTCGAGATCGCCCGCCACGCCGAAGAGGTCGGGCTCGACGTCTTCGCGCTCGGCGAGCACCACAACCCGCCCTTCTGGTCGAGCTCGCCCACCACGACGCTGGCCTACATCGCCGCGCAGACCGAGCGGCTCGTGCTGTCCACGGCCACGACGCTCATCACCACCAACGACCCGGTGAAGATCGCCGAGGACTATGCGATGCTGCAGCACCTGTCGGGCGGCCGCATGGACCTCATGCTCGGGCGGGGCAACACCGGCCCGGTGTACCCGTGGTTCGGCAAGGACATCCGTCAGGGCCTGCCCCTGTCGATCGAGAATTACGCGCTCCTGCACAAGCTCTGGCGCGAGGACGTCGTTGACTGGGAGGGCAAGTTCCGCACCTCGCTGCAGGGCTTCACCGCGACCCCGCGGCCGCTCGACGGCATCCCGCCGTTCGTCTGGCACGGCTCGATCCGTACGCCGGAGATCGCCGAGCAGGCCGCCTACTACGGCGACGGCTTCTTCGCGAACAACATCTTCTGGCCTGCGGAGCACTACCAGCGCCTCATCACGCTGTACCGCCAGCGGTGGGAGCACTACGGGCACGGCGCCCCCGAGACGGCGATCGTCGGACTCGGCGGCCAGGCGTTCATGGCGAAGAAGTCGCAGGATGCCGTCGCACAGTTCCGTCCGTACTTCGACAACGCCCCCGTCTACGGTCACGGCCCGTCGCTCGAGGACTTCTCCGAGATGACCCCTCTCACCGTCGGCTCGCCGCAGCAGGTCATCGACCGCTACGCGGGCATGCGCGACCTCTTCGGCGACTACCAGCGCCAGCTCTTCCTGATCGACCACGCGGGGCTTCCGCTGAAGACGGTGCTCGAGCAGCTCGACTTCCTCGGCGGCGAGGTCGTTCCGGCGCTGCGCAAGGAGTTCGCCACGAACCGTCCGGCATCCGTGCCCGACGCCCCCACGCACGCCGCCCGGGTGCGTGCGACCTACGGTGACGGACCCGTGCGGGAGGCGCGTCCGCGCGCCAACCGCGGCGACAACCTGAGCGGCCCGTCGCCGTATCAGGACACCCCGGCCCCCGCCGGTGCCGCGTTCGGTCTCGGAGCATCGCGATGAGCGCCGCCGCCCCCCGCGCCCGGCGCATCGCCGTGATCTCCGCCGGCCTGTCGAACCCCTCGTCCACGCGGATGCTCGCCGACCGGCTCGCCGCCGCGACGCTCGCCGCGCTGGCAGAGATCGACGGACCCGACGGCACCGGAATCAGGGCCACCGTCGACACGATCGAACTGCGCGATCACGCGCACGACATCACCAACAACCTGCTGACGGGTTTCGCGCCGCCGGCCCTCGAGTCGGCGATCAACACCGTCGTCTCGGCCGATGCGGTCATCGCGGTCACCCCGATCTTCTCGACCAGCTACTCGGGGCTGTTCAAGTCGTTCATCGACGTGCTCGACCCCGACGCGCTGCGCGGCACCCCGGTGCTCATCGGCGCGAACGCGGGCACGGCACGTCACTCCCTGGCGATCGACTACGCGATCCGGCCGCTGTTCACCTACCTGCACGCCGAACCGGTGTCGACGGGCGTGTTCGCCGCGTCGAGCGACTGGGGAGCAGCCGCCGACGATGTGGCACCGCTGGCCGCTCGCGTCGAGAGGGGAGCGCGCGAGCTCGCCGAGGCGATCGCCCGTCGGGAAGCTGCCACGAGCTCCGACCCGTTCGACCCGGCGAACTACCTCGGCGAGGGCCGCTCGTTCGGCCACCTGCTCGGGGGCCTCTCGGGCGAGTGATGTCGCGACCGGTCGGTCAGCGCGCGAGCGCGGCCGACCGGTGCGCGTGCACGAGGTCGGCGAAGGCGGCGAACGGCGCAGCGGCGAGCTCCACCGGCGTGTCCTCCGCCTCGGGGTGCCACTGCACCGCCAGCAGCGGCTCGCTCGTGTGCTCGACCGCCTCCACCACTCCGTCGGCCGCGGTCGCCGTCGCGACGAGTCCGCCCGCGAGCGTGTCGATGGCCTGGTGATGGCCGGACGCGACCGAGATCACGTCGGAGCCGGCCGCGTCGGCCAGCAGTGACCCGGGGGTGAGAGTGACGTCGTGCCACGCCCAGGCCAGTCCGCCCCTCCGGGCGGCGGGCCGGTGGGTGACCGCCGTGGCGGGAAGGTCTTCGACGAGGGTGCCGCCCAGCGCGACGTTCAGCACCTGCAGTCCGCGACAGACGCCCAGCACGGGGATGCCGCGCTCGCGCGCTGCCGCCAGGATGGCGAAGTCGAGGTCGTCCTGTGCGGCGTTGACGTCGTAGCAGGGCGCCGAGGTGTCGCCGCCGTAGCGGGCAGGGTCGACGTCGCCGCCGCCTGGGAGGACGAGGCCGTCGAAGCCGTCGAGGTCGGCGTCTCGCACCACGACGACGTCGAGATCTTCGGCGCGCACGAGTTCGGCGACATCGTCGAAGATCGCATTCGCCAGGGCGACGCGGGCGTCGGCGCCCTTCGCATCCGAGAGGCGGGCGGGCATGGCGATGCGGGGGAGACTCATCCCTCCATTCTCGGCCACGCCGCCGTCGCACGCCCATGCGAAGCGGATGCCGGGCGCGTCGCGCCACGGGGCTCCGGGCCGCGTCATCCGCGCCACCTGTACTCGGTCTCTGGTCGGCCCTGGTGCCCGTACCGGGCGCCGCGATCGACGCGCCCGGAGGAGGAGAGGTGCTCGAGATAGCGCCGGGCCGCCACCCTCGACATCCCGAGCAGTTCGGCAGCCTCGCTGGCCGAGACGGCGTCGTGCCCGCGCAGCACGTCGCTCACCCGCTCCAGGGTGTCGGCCGACAGCCCTTTCGGCAGGGGGGCCGGGCCGGTCGTGCGGGAGGCGGCCAGCAGGGCGTCGATCTCCTGCTGCGTCGCCGGGCCCGCCGAGTCGCGGACCCGCCGGTGGTACTGGGCGTACTGCGCCAGGCGTTCGGCGAACACCGCGAAGGTCACGGGTTTCACGAGGTACTGCACGACGCCGAGACCGACGGTCTGGCGCACGGCATCCGCATCCCTCACCCCGGTCACGGCGATGACGTCGATCGTGCTGCCACGCGCGCGGACGAGGCGGAGCACATCGAGTCCCGTGCCGTCGGGCATCGTCATGTCGAGCAGCGCGAGGTCGGCGGGCGGCCCGTCGAGGATCGCGTGGGCGGCGGCGCGGGCGCCCGTGCACTCTCCGACGACCCGGAACCCGTCGAGGCGCTGGATGAAGCGGCGGTGCAGCTCCAGGGTGAGGGCGTCGTCGTCGATGAGCAGCACGTCGATCGGGTCGGTCATGACGCCTCCGTCGGGAGGATCACGCGGAAGGTCGTGGGAAGCCCCGGTGAGAGGACGAGCGAGCCGCCGATGTCGTCGACGACGTCACGGACGAGCGCCAGTCCGACCCCGCGACCCTCGCGCCCCGCCGGCTTCGTCGAGTACCCGCGGTCGAACACCCGCTCGCGGAGGTCGTCGGCAATGCCGCGTCCGCTGTCGGAGACCTCGATGAGGAGTTCGTCGTCGCTGGTGCGGGTGAGCTGAACCCGCACCCAGCGGGGAGGGTCGCCGTCCGCCGAGGCGTCGAGGGCGTTGTCGAGCAGGTTGCCGAGAAGCGCCACCTGGTCGATCGGTGCGAGCAGCGAGCGCGGAGCGTCGCGGGAGACCTCGACGGTCAGCTCGATCCCGCGTTCGGCCGCCTGCGCCGTCTTGCCGAGCAGGAGAGCGCCCACGGTCGGGTCGCCCTCGGTGCGCGCGGCCACCTTATCGACGAGCGTCTGGCTCTTCTGCGCCGACGCGGACAGCAGTTCGATCGCCTCCTCCGTGCGGCCGAGCTCCAGCAGCGCCACCGCCGTGTGGAGCCGGTTGCCGTGTTCGTGCGTCTGGGCGCGCAGCGCCTCCCCGAGCGTGCGCATCGACTCGGCGGAAGCGAGCGTGTCGCGGATCTCGCGCGCGGGCAGGTCTCCGGCGACCCGGCGGGTGAACCGGCGCGCGAAGACCGCGCCGGCGACTCCGGCGATGACCAGCGCCGCGCCGATGCCCACGGCGGCGAGAAGTCTCGGCACGATCGCCGCCGCGACGGTATCCACCGTCACCCCCACCGACACCCAGCCGACCAGCGCACCGCCGCGCTCGACCGGCACGATCGTCCGCAGTGAAGGCCCGAGCGTGCCGGTGAACTCCTCCGTCAGCGCCTGCGGAGAGGAGGGGATCGTACCGAGGTAGCGCTCGCCGACCTGGGCGGGGTCGGGGTGGGTGACCCGGATGCCGTCGGCATCCATGATCGTCACGAAATCGACCGGTGCGACCTCGGTCACCGTGTCGGCGACGGGCTGCAGCGCTGCCCGGGCTGCGGCGAGATCCGTCGATCCGGCGGCGCCCGAGGCCAGGCTCTCGGCGATCTCGGGGGAGTGGGCGAGCACCTGGGCGACCGCCTGGGTCACTCGCTCCGCTTCTGCCCGCCAGCTGCGCTGGCTCTCCAGAAGCAGGATGCCGGAGGTGAGCAGCCCGGTGACCAGCACCGCGGCCAGCAGCGCGACGAACACGCGGGAGGCGGCGCTGCGCACATGCGGCTGCGCCATGGGCGTCCTCCTGACTCTCGTGACCAATACGACCACAAATCGTGTCACGGAGGGCCTGCGCCCAGGGTGGATCCCACGCCGCCGACGAAGGCGGCGATGGACAACGGACGTTCACCCTCAGGAGGCCGCCATGATCTCGACGACATCGATCCGACTCCCGCGCTTCATCGGAAGCCCGCGCAAACGGTGGGACCGGCATACGTGGCTGTACGTGTCGGTCATCCTCGCCGTCGCCGCCGGCGCCACGGTCGGTCTCCTCTGGCCCGAGTTCGCCGTGGGTCTCGAACCCGTCGGGAAAGCGTTCGTCAGCCTCATCAAGATGATGATCGCCCCCATCATCTTCTGCACGATCGTCGTGGGGGTCGGCTCCATCGCCAAGGCCGCCACCGTCGGGAAGATCGGCGGGCTCGCCCTCGGCTACTTCCTCGTGATGTCGACGTTCGCGCTGGCGATCGGGCTGGTGGTCGGCAACCTCATCCACCCGGGCGAGGGGCTCGACATGCGATCGGCCACCTACGACGCCGGCGCGGGCGAGGCGACGTCCACGACCGACTTCCTCCTGGGCATCATCCCGGTCACCTTCTTCTCCGCCTTCACCGGCGAGAGCGTGCTGCAGGTGCTGTTCGTCGCGCTCCTGGCAGGCTTCGCCGTACAGCAGCTGGGCGCCAAGGGCGAGCCGATCATGTTCGCCGTCAAGCAGCTGCAGACCCTGGTGTTCCGCATCCTCGGAATGATCCTCTGGCTCGCGCCTGTCGGCGCGTTCGGAGCCATCGCCGCCGTCGTGGGCAAGACGGGCGCCGCGGCGATCGTGAGTCTCGGCATCCTGATGGTCGCCTTCTACATCACGTGCATCGTGTTCATCGTGGGGGTGCTGGGCACGCTTCTGTGGGCGGTGTCGCGCGTCAACATCTTCAGCCTCATGAAGTACCTCGCCCGCGAGTACCTCCTGATCGTGGGCACATCATCGAGCGAGTCGGCCCTCCCGCGCCTGATCGCCAAGATGGAGCACGTCGGGGTCTCGAAGCCTGTCGTCGGCATCACGGTGCCCACGGGCTACTCGTTCAACCTCGATGGCACGGCCATCTACCTCACGATGGCGTCCCTGTTCATCGCCGCGGGCATGGGGGCGCCCATGTCGATCCCGGAGCAGATCGGACTCCTCGTCTTCATGATCATCGCCAGCAAGGGCGCTGCCGGTGTCACCGGCGCCGGGCTCGCGACCCTCGCCGGCGGCCTGCAGGCCTACCGGCCCGATCTCGTGGGCGGCGTCGGCGTCATCGTCGGCATCGACCGCTTCATGTCGGAGGGGCGTGCGCTCACGAACTTCACGGGCAACGCCGTCGCGACGATCCTCATCGGCACCTGGACGAAGCAGTTCGACCGTGCGCAGGCGCAGGCGGTCCTGTCGGGTCGCGCACCCTTCGACGAGTCGACCCTGTCCGGCGATCACGGCCACGACGACGATCGCCCCCGTGAGTCGGCGTCCGACCGCGTGGACGACGCGGCCCGGGTCTGACGCGCGTCAGGGCCGGGAGAGAGGCTCCGTCAGCAGGTCGAACGGGAGCGGGCTGTCGAGGATGCGCTCGGCAGCCCGATGCCCCGACCGCATGGCGGCATTGACCGTCGCGGGGTCTTCTCCCCAGGTCGCCTCGCCGGCCAGGTGCAGCACGCCGTCGACCGGTTCGGCGATGCGGTCGTGGTCGTCGCCCGTGCAGCCGATGGTCATGTAGGCGTACGACCCGTGCGTCCACGGGTCGTCCTGCCATGCCGTGCGCAGCACCTGCACGGGCTCGGTCACCGCGTCTCCATAGATCTCACGCAACGACGCGAGGACGGATGCCGCGACCTCCGCGTCGCTCCAGGTGCGGGTCTCCTGCGCGCACCGGCCGGCGGCGAAGGTCAGCAGCGTCGGCTCCGCGTGGGCGCGAGTCAGGTCGTACCAGGAATGCCACCACGCCGCTGCCTCGCCCTGGCGGCGGATCGCGTAGACGTCGTCGTCCCAGAACCGCTCGGCGAAGCGGAGGAACACCTTCTCGAAGGCGTTCATCTCCAGCAGCGAGATCGAGTGCCGGATGGCCTCCGGCAGCGGCGGCTCGAACGAGACCTCATCCGCCCGCAGCACTCCGATGGGCACCGTGACGACGGCATGGCCGGCCCGGAACGAGCCTTCGGCCGTCTCGACGACCACGCCGTGGTCACCTCCCGTGGAGACGCCGCGGACCACGCGGGTGACGGGGTGACCGAGACGCACGTCGAGGCCGTCGGCGAGCCGTGTGGCGAGCTCGTCGTAACCGCGCGGGAAGACCACCTCGTCGCCGTCGACGATCTCGTCCTCCAGCCCGTGCGCGTCGAGGAGCCGCGCATCCGCGCCGTACTGCTCCTCGGAACGGTGGTCGAAGTACTCGACGACCCGGGCGGCACGCGCGCTGTCCCACCCGTCGCGTGCGGCGACGGCCGCGACGGCGGCGCGCACGACGTCGGCGTAGCTGGCCGCCCCCTCCGCCTGCGTGAGCACGTCGATCAGCGCGGTGTCGATCGCTGCCGTGTCGGCGACGAAGCGCTCCACCTGATCGTCGGTCAGCCGCGTCGCGTCGGGTCCGTAGTACGCGATCGGGCGGCCGCCTGCCTGGTAGCTCCCGACCGTGAACTCGGCCATCTCCAGGTCGAAGGCCCGTGCGACGGCGTGCACCGGGCTGCCGTCGATCCCGTGGATCCACGAGGCGCCGCGGTCGGTCACACGACCTCCCGCCCGCTCGGTGTGGAGCCGGCCGCCGACGCGGTCACGCGCCTCCAGGACGACGACCCTCTCGCCGCGAGCGGCGAGCAGGCGCGCCGCGGTGAGTCCCGCGACCCCCGCGCCCACGACGACGGTGTGGAAATGCTCGTTGGACAACTCGTGCCTCTCTCGCTCGACGACGGCCCGGTCGCCGAAGCGCCGGGCCGTCGTCGAGCGTCGTCGTCAGCCGCTCTTGCGGCGGAACTCTCTCTTGGTCATCGCGCCGTGCGTGCCGTGGACGGCGGAGTCGCCGTTCAGGTGGGCCTCGCCGTCACGATGGCGCGCGTTCTTCTTGTCGAGCGCTTCCTTGAACTTGCGCTTCAGGTCGTCGGTGGAGTCTGAGCCACCCTGGTCATCGCTGCTCATGCCCCCACGATACGCAGGCGAAGAGGCGACTGGTAGGCTGGGGAAGGTTGCCCGCGTGGCATCCGCTCAATTTCATACTGAGCTCTCCGTGATCGGGAAACCGACCGCGGAGATTCTGGAGCAGGCCGGCAGGAAGCTGGTCCCCTGTGGTGGGTTCCCGTCTCGCACGGTGACTTTCGACTGGTGGCCAGCGCTGACGAATCCCGCGATGACGTCGCGCGTCGAGATCTGCCTGTTCCTGCTCCTTCGCACGACCTCGCGCGCGAAACGCGCGTGCGAGTCTAAACAAAGAAGGAGAGACCTCTTGGAAGGTCCTGAAATCACCGCCGCCGAAGCCGTCCTCGACAACGGACGCTTCGGCACCCGCACCATCCGCTTCGAGACCGGACGCCTCGCCCAGCAGGCGCAGGGCGCCGTCGCCGCCTACCTTGACGAAGAGACGATGCTCCTGTCGGCCACCAGTGCCGGCAAGCACCCCCGTGAAGGCTTCGACTTCTTCCCGCTGACCGTCGACGTCGAGGAGCGCTCCTACGCCGCCGGCAAGATCCCCGGTTCGTTCTTCCGCCGTGAGGGCCGTCCGTCCACCGAGGCGATCCTCGTGTGCCGCCTCATCGACCGCCCGCTGCGTCCGTCGTTCGTCGACGGCCTTCGCAACGAGGTCCAGATCGTCGTCACCGTGCTCTCGATCGCTCCGGGCGAGTTCTACGACGCGCTCGCGATCAACGCGGCATCCGCGTCGACGCAGATCTCCGGTCTGCCGTTCTCGGGTCCGATCGCCGGTGTGCGCCTCGCGCTCATCCCGGGCCACGGCGAGCACGCCGACCAGTGGGTCGCATTCCCCAACCAGGCCCAGGTCGAGGAGGCCGTGTTCGACCTCATGGTCGCCGGTCGTGTGCTGCCCGACGGTGACGTCGCGATCATGATGGTCGAGGCCGAAGCCGCCGAGAACAGCTGGAACCTCATCAAGGCCGGCGCCGTGAAGCCCAGCGAGGAGATCGTCGCGCAGGGGCTCGAGGCGGCCAAGCCGTTCCTCAAGCAGCTCGTCGAGGCCCAGGCCGAGATGGCGTCGAAGTCGTCGCGCGAGCCCGGCGTGTACCCCGTGTTCCCCGCGTACTCCGACGAGACGTTCGCGTTCGTCAACGAGCGCGCGTACGACGAGCTGGTCGGCATCTACCAGATCGCCGACAAGCAGGAGCGTCAGGACGCCGACGACGCCGTCAAGGAGCGCGTCAAGGGCGAGCTCATCGCGGCCGTCGAGGCAGGGGAGCTTCCCGCCGCCGCGCCGCTGGAGTTCTCGGCCGCGTACAAGTCGGTCACGAAGAAGATCGTGCGCGGTCGCATCCTGTCCGACGGTGTGCGCATCGACGGCCGCGGCCTCGCCGACATCCGTCCGCTCGACGCCGAGGTCCAGGTGATCCCGCGCGTGCACGGCTCGGCCATCTTCCAGCGCGGTGAGACCCAGATCCTGGGTGTCACGACGCTGAACATGCTCAAGATGGAGCAGCAGATCGACTCGCTGTCGCCCACGACGAGCAAGCGGTACATGCACCACTACAACTTCCCGCCCTACTCGACCGGTGAGACCGGCCGAGTCGGCAGCCCGAAGCGTCGCGAGATCGGGCACGGCTTCCTCGCCGAGCGCGCTCTGGTGCCGGTGCTGCCCAGCCGCGAGGAGTTCCCGTACGCGATCCGTCAGGTGTCCGAGGCTCTCAGCTCCAACGGCTCAACGTCGATGGGCTCGGTGTGCGCCTCCACCCTGTCGCTGCTGAATGCGGGTGTGCCGCTGCGCGCTCCCGTCGCCGGCATCGCGATGGGTCTCGTCTCCGACGAGGTCGACGGTCAGACCCGCTACGCGGCGCTCACCGACATCCTCGGTGCCGAAGACGCGCTTGGTGACATGGACTTCAAGGTCGCCGGCACGAGCGAGTTCGTCACGGCGATCCAGCTCGACACGAAGCTCGACGGCATCCCGTCGTCGGTGCTCGCCGCCGCGCTCACGCAGGCCAAGGAGGCTCGCCTCACGATCCTGAACGTGCTCAACGCCGCGATCGATGGCCCCGACGAGATGGCGCCGACGGCTCCGCGCGTGATCAGCGTGCAGATCCCCGTCGACAAGATCGGCGAGCTCATCGGCCCCAAGGGCAAGACGATCAACGCCATCCAGGACGAGACCGGCGCGCAGATCTCCATCGAGGAGGACGGCACCGTCTACATCGGCGCGACCGACGGCCCCTCGGCCGAGGCCGCCCGCGCCCAGGTCAACGCGATCGCGAACCCCACGAACCCGGAGGTCGGCGAGCAGTTCCTCGGAACGGTCGTCAAGATCGCGACGTTCGGTGCGTTCATCTCGCTCCTGCCCGGCAAGGACGGCCTGCTGCACGTCAGCGAGGTCCGCAAGCTCGCCGGCGGCAAGCGCGTCGAGAACGTCGAGGACGTGCTGGGTGTCGGCCAGAAGCTCCTCGTGCGCATCACGAAGATCGACGACCGCGGCAAGCTGTCGCTGGAGCCGGTCCTCGAGGAGGCCGCCGACGAGAGCGCTCCCGCAGAGGCGGCCGACGAGGCCTGATCTCCGCGACGACGTCACACCGGATGCCCGTCCCCTCCTCGGAGGGTGGCGGGCATCCGTCTTTTCGTCGACTCCCCGTACAAATCCCTGATCCTGGGTCGAAAGTCCCGGCCAGGGGCCGGTGCATGCAGGATCATCAAAGCGTTACCGAATGTTTACCCGAGCGACCGCGCATTGCGCCGGTGGTGGGGGCGGGTGCCCTTACTCTCGGAGGTAGCGCATTGGGGGGTGCGTGGACTCCACGTATCTTCCACCCATCGCGAGGAGGTGCGAAGTGGGTTTCTTCGGGGCAGGGTCGACCGCCTCCGATTCGCACGCCCGCATCGCCGTCCCCGCGTCGCCCGAACCCGTCGGCGAGCACCCTTCCGCGCCGATCCCCGTGCAGGGGCCGGGCGTCGGAGAAGGTGTGCGCGTCGCGCTGGGTGAGACGGGTCTGTCGATCTTCCCCCTGATCCTCGGGGGTGCGGAGTTCGGATGGCATGTCGATTCCGGGGCCGCCAACAAGATCCTCGATGCCTACGTCGAACGCGGCGGCAACGCGCTCAACACCTCCGACGGCTACAGCTCGGGGCGGAGCGAACACATCATCGGCCAGTGGATGCGGTCGCGTGCGCTGCGTGACGACCTCGTCGTCGGCGTCCGCATCGGACACCATGCCGATCACCCCGGACTCGGTTCGGTCAACCTCATCCGCTCGGTCGAGGCGTCGCTCACGCGGCTGCAGACCGACCGCATCGACGTGCTGTACCTCGACGCGACCTCCGATTCCTCCGCCGTGCTCGAGGACGCGCTCGCGACCGCCGACTGGCTCGTGGAGACCGGGAAGGTGCGTGCGGTCGGAGCATTCGGGTTCACCGCGGCGCAGCTCGTGGAGGCGCGCATCATGGCCTCCGCCGGGTATCCGAGACTGACGGTGCTCGATGTGCCCTACAACATCCTGCGCCGGCAGGATTTCGACGGTGATCTGCGGCTGGTCGCCGGTGCCCAGAACATCGCGGTCACCACGTCGCAGGCGCTCGAGCACGGGTACCTCGCCGGCGTGCACCGATCGCGCTCCGGCGTCGGTCCGACCGTGCGCGGATCGCAGCTGGCGGCAGCGATGAACCGCCGCGGTGCGCGCACGCTGCGTGCGCTCGACCGGGTCGCCGAGGAGCTCTCCGTGCGGCCCGCGGCTGTCGCGATCGCCTGGCTGCTCGCCCAGCGCGTCATCGTCGCGCCCATCGTCAACGCCTTCGCCGTCTCGCACGTCGAGGAGATGCTGCAGGGCGTCGGAGTGCGCCTCAGCCGCACGCAGTTGTCGGAGATCGCTCGCGCGTCGGAGTGAAGCGCGATGAGCTGACGTAGGGTGGAAGGCGCCCCCGGCCCCCCACGAATCGAGACCTCAGTGACGCACTACCTGTACCTGGTGCGCCATGGCGAGCACCTGGACGCCGAGCACGGCCTGGAAGACGGCCCTCTCTCGCCGCGCGGCAAGCGGCAGGCGGAGCTGCTGGCCGACCGCCTCTCGGCGGTGCCGCTGTCGGGTGTCTGGCACTCGCCTCTGGAGCGAGCCGCGGAGACGGCGCGGGCGGTCGCCGATCGTCTCACCTCCGTCACCCCGGAACCGTCAGCCCTGCTGTTCGACTGCGTGCCGACCGGAATGACCGAGGAGACCCCGCCCGTGTACGAGGCGTTCTTCGGCGGCATCACCGAGGCAGAGATCGAGGCCGGCTCTGCCCAGATGTCGGATGCCGTGTCGGAGTTCCTCGTCCGAAAGCCCGGGGCTCACGAACTGCTCATCACGCACAACTTCGTCATCGCCTGGTTCGTGCGCGAGGTGCTGGATGCGCCCGAGTGGCGTTGGCTGACTCTCACCCAGGCGCATTGCGGTCTCACGGTGCTGGCGCAGCGCCCCGGCCGCCCCTGGACGCTCGTCACGCACAACGACCTCGCACACCTGCCGATGGAGTTGCGCACCGGTCTTCCCGAGACGCCGCGCATCTGACGAGCGTGCCTGAGCCTGCCGCCGAGGTCACCCTCACGGTCGACGACGTCGACCGGCTCCTCAGCGCCCAGCATCCGCGGCTCCGGGGCTCACTTCACCGCGTCGCGCACGGCTGGGACAACGATGTGTTCCGGCTGGGGGAGCGGTGGGCGGTGCGCCTTCCCCGGCGCGCCGCCGCGGCGCAGCTGATCGAGCACGAGCAGCGCTGGCTGCCGACGCTGGCAGCACGCCTGCCGGTGCCGGTCCCTGCGCCGATCGCCGTGGGGATGCCACAGGGCGACTACCCCTGGCGCTGGAGTGTCGTGCCGTGGTTCGACGGGAGCCGCATGATCGACCTTCCTCCCGTCGAACGCGACCGTTTCGTGGAGCGGATCGCCGACGTGCTGGAGTCGCTGCATGTGCCGGCACCTCCGGACGCGCCGCACAATCCTTTCCGGGGCGTCGCCATGCGCACCCGTGACGACATCGTGCGCGCCCGGCTGAGCCGCTGGCCCCACCTGCGGACGGCGTGGGATGCGGCGGTGTCCGCCCCGGAATGGAGTGCACCGGCGGTGTGGGTGCACGGCGACCTCCATCCCGCGAACCTCGTGACCGACGGCGGCGAGCTGGCCGCCGTCATCGACTTCGGCGACATGTGCGGCGGCGATCCGGCCTGCGACCTGGCGGTGGCGTGGATGGCGTTCACCGCCGACGGGCGAGACCGCCTGTGTTCGCGGCTCTCCGGACGCTACGACGACGCGACCTGGCTGCGGGCGAAGGGATGGGCGGCAGCGTTCGCCGCGACGATGCACGACGTGACCGACTCCGGGATGCGCGCCATGTCGGCGCACACGACCCGTGAGATCGCCTCGGACTCTACGTGACTCGTCGCCCTCTCTGCGCCGGGGGCCCGGCGGGCTGAATGCCGGTCGCCGCCTCAGAGGGCCTTCCCGAGCCACACCGTCGCATTCGGGTTGTCGTTGTACGGGTCGATCGGGATGTATCCGCTGCGTGCGTAGAGGGCACCGGCGGCCGCCAGCGTGTGGTGGGTGTCGAGCACGATCTGGGCGGCGCCCCACGCGCGGGCCTGGTCTTCGAGCGCCGCCAGGAGCACGCGCCCCCAGCCGCGTCCGCGGGTCTCGGGCCGCAGGAACAGGTGCTTCACCTCGTACCGCACGCCCGAGTCCCCGTCGGGGATGCGGCGGATGCCGCCGCACCCGACATCGTGTCCGTCGTCATCGACGACGACGAGGAAGACGCCCGCCGGAGGAGTGAACGTCGCGGCATCCGGGTACACGGGCCGGTACTGCTGGCCCTTCGGGAAGGCTTCGCCGCGCATGGCGAAGTAGTCGGCGAGGAGCGCCCGGGAGCGAGGGTCGTCGGCGGGGAGCGCGTCGAGGGTCACCATGCCGTCGAGGGTACCGGGGCGCGGTGTGCGGCCACGTAGGCTGGAGGCATGACGACGACGCGAGTCGCCCTGGTGGGCGGTACCGGCAAACTCGGCGGCATCATCCGCCGTGTGATCGACGAGAGCGCCGATTTCGACGTGGTCGCGGTGCTCGGTTCCTCGAGCGATCTGTCGGAGATCGACGGTGCCGACCTCGTCGTCGACGCCTCGACGCCGGCGGTCTCGGTCGACGTGGTGCGCGCGGCGATCGAGCGGGGCATCAACGTGCTGGTCGGCACGTCGGGCTGGTCGTCGGAGCGCATCGCTCTCGTGCGACCCCTCGTCGACGACACGACCACCGGCGTCGTCTTCATCCCCAACTTCTCCCTCGGGTCGGTCATCGGGTCGGCGCTCGCCGCCGCCGCAGCCCCCTTCTTCCCGTCGATCGAGATCGTCGAGGCGCACCGCGAGACGAAGGTCGATTCGCCCAGCGGAACCGCGGTGCGCACGGCAGAGCTGATCGCCGCCGCCCGCGCCGAGGCGGGCCCCGTGGAGTCTCCGTATGTCGACCAGCGCGCCCGCGGGCAGCAGGTCGCGAGCGTGCCCATCCATTCGCTGCGCCGCCCGGGTGTCGTCGCGCGCCAGGAGACCATCCTGTCGGGGGCGGGGGAGTCGGTGACGATCGTGCACGACACGATCGATCCGGCAGCCGCGTACGCGCCCGGCATCCGTGTGGCGCTCGCCGCCGCGCGAGACGCGCGGGGGGTGATCGTGGGGCTCGACAGTTTCATCGACATCGGTCTGCGGGCCCCTCATGCCCGGCGCGAGGCCCCCGTCGACGAGGGTGGTGTGCCTGGTCAGGTCGCCGCGGCGACGAGCGCATGAGCGCCCGCATCGGCGTCTTCGTCATGGCGGCGGTGCTGGCCCTCTACATCGCCCTCGTCGCGCAGCGCGGCTGGCTGCTGCTGACCTCGGGGCAGCCGGTGGCGATCGCCATGGGCGCCGCTCTGCTGCTGCTGCCGGTGATCGCGGCGTGGGGGCTGTGGAGAGAGCTGCGCTTCGGCATGCGCGCCCAGGCCCTCGGACGACGGCTCGAACGCGAGGGCGGGCTGCCCGGCGAGGAGATCGACGTCCGCCAGAGCGGACGACCCGACCGTGCGCAGGCCGACGCCCTGTTCCCCGCCTACCGAGACGACGTGCAGGCGCACCCGGATGACTGGCGGGCCTGGTTCCGCCTCGCCCTCGCCTACGACGGTGCAGGCGACCGCACGCGTGCGCGGCAGGCCGCACGGAAGGCGATCGCGCTGGAGCGCACCGATCCCGATCGCTGACTCGCCCCGATCCCTGATTCGCCGGGTGCGCCGGCCGGGTGTCAGGCCGGGACGACGGCGGCGATGGCCTCCTCGACCCGCGGGTGGCGGAACGAGAACCCGGATGCCGTGAGCTTGTGCGGTACGACGTGCATGTCGCTCGTGAGCAGCGCCTCCGTGGCATCCTTGCCCAGCACGAGCTTCAGGCCCCACTCGGGGGCGCGCAGCACGTACGGGCGGTTCATCCGCTGCGCGAGCGCGAAGCCGAGGTCGTTCGCCGTCGTGCGTTCGGGCGAGGCGAGGTTCACGGGGCCGTCGATACCGTGGTCGATGACATGCCGGATGGCGGCGACCTCGTCGTCGAGCGAGATCCACGGCCACACCTGCCGGCCGCTGCCGATCGGACCGGAGACCCCGAGCCTCGTCAGGAGCAGCAGCGGCTTCAGCACACCCTGCGGATGGACGATGGGCGCGGTGCGCAGCAGCGCGACCCGTGCGCGCTCGCCGGCGCGCTGGGCGGCCGACTCCCACTCCCCGCACAGGTCCGCGAGGAACGTGTCGCCGCGCGGTGCGTCTTCGGTGAGGTCGGTGCCGGGAGACGACGGGTAGTAGCCGACCGCGGACGACGAGATGAAGGCGGGGGCGTCGTCGCCGAGCGCGCGGACGGCGGCCGCGAGGGTCTGGGTGGGCTGGATGCGCGACCACAGCAGCGTGTGCCGGTAGCGCTTGGTCCACGGGAAGCGGCCGATGCTCGCGCCGTTCAGGCCGACGACCGCCCGCGCCCCGGCGAGCACCGCGGGGTCCAGCGGCCGCGACGTCGGGTCCCACGAGACCTCGTCCGGTGACTCCGCCTCGCGGCGGACAAGCCTCGTCACCGGGACGCCGTCTGCCTGCAGCGCGCCGACGAGCGCGCGACCGATCAGGCCCGACGCGCCGGCGACGACGACACGCCCGACAGCGGAATCAGCCAAGCGTCGCCTCGAGCGTGATCTCGATGCCGGTCAGCGCCGCCGAGACGGGGCATCCGGTCTTCGCCTCATCGGCGATGCGGGCGAAGTCCTCGGGGGACAGCCCGGGCACGACGGCGCTCACGTTCAGGTGCGAGCCGGTGATGCCGGTGCCGGGGATGAACGTGACCGATGCCGTCGTCTCGACCGACTCCGGCGGCGTCCCGTTCTGCGCGAGGGCGTGCGACAGAGCCATGCTGAAGCATGAGGAATGGGCCGCGGCGAGCAGTTCCTCGGGCGTGGTGACCGACGTGGAACCTTCGCTGCGCGCTTTCCAGTTGACCGGCAGGGGCCCCTGGTTGGAGCTCTCGAGCGCGATCTCTCCGGAACCCTCTGTGAGGCTCCCCTTCCAGCTCGTCGTCGCTTCGCTCGTCACGCTCATGTCAGTCCTCCTGGCTGGGGTCGGCGGCGCTGGCGCGCCTGCCAACGAGCGTAGACCGGCGGCGAGGAGGAGGGAACCGCGAGTCGGGAAACGGTGCCGGTCTCAGGCCTCGACGCGGCTGCCGGTCACGCGTGCGAGCTCCATCTCGATCACGTGCCGGCTCGGCGTGCCGCCGAAGCGGCTTCGGATGGCTCCGCGGCTGTCGAGGATGAAGGTCGTGGGGGTCTGCAGCACGTGGAAATGGCGGGCGATGTCGGGCCGGTGGGTCACATCGATGTCGAAATGCACGACGCCGGCGTGCGCGCGGGCGATGTCGCCGAGCACACGGTGCACACCCGGGCAGCGCGCGCACATCTCCGTGCTGAACTGCAGGAGCGTCGCCGTCTCGCCGAGCGCGGGCGCCCCCAGGCGTCCCGGCTGGACGATCTCGTCCGGGTCGGGCCGGCGGGGCCGGTTCTGCTGCCAGCGCAGCAGCAGCCCGATGGCGACGGTCACCGCGAGCAGAGCGGCGAGGGCCCAGAGGGCGCCGAGCAGATTCACAACGCACCAGCCTAACCGCCTCACGGCGGGGGAGCAGCGATCCTGTCGGGATATATCGGTGCGGTGCGACGTCGCGCGTCACCGGCCCCCTGTCCGCTGCCGCCGGTAGTCTGACTGCGTGACCGACACGGCATCCGTTCCCACCCCGTACGAAGACCTGCTCCGCTCCGTGCTCACGGAGGGCGTTCACAAAGACGACCGCACCGGCACCGGCACGACGAGCGTGTTCGGGCGTCAGATCCGCTTCGACCTCGCCCAGGGGTTCCCCCTCATCACCACCAAGCGGGTCCATTTCAAATCGATCGCATACGAGCTGCTCTGGTTCCTCCGCGGCGAGTCCAACGTGCGCTGGCTGCAGGAGCACGGCGTCACGATCTGGGACGAATGGGCCGATGCCGACGGTGAGCTCGGCCCGGTATACGGAGTCCAGTGGCGTTCGTGGCCGACGCCCTCCGGAGGGCACATCGACCAGATCTCGCAGGTGATCGAGCAGATCCGCACGAACCCCGACTCGCGCCGCATCATCGTGTCGGCGTGGAACCCGGCCGACATCCCCGACATGGCGCTGGCGCCGTGCCATGCGCTGTTCCAGTTCTACGTCGCCGACGGCAAGCTGTCGTGTCAGCTGTATCAGCGCAGCGCCGACATGTTCCTGGGGGTGCCCTTCAACATCGGGTCGTACGCCCTGCTGACGATGATGATCGCCCAGCAGACCGGTCTCGAGCCGGGCGACTTCGTGTGGACGGGAGGCGACTGCCACATCTACGACAACCATGTCGAGCAGGTGCGCGAGCAGCTCACGCGGCAGCCCTACCCGTATCCGCGACTGCGGATCACCCGCACGCCGGATTCGATCTTCGACTACCGCTACGAAGACTTCGTGGTGGAGGACTACCAGCACCATCCGGCGATCCGCGGCGCCGTCGCGGTATGACCGGCGCTGCGCTGACGCACCGGAGCAGTCAGCCCGGCCGCACCCCTCGGATCGGTCTGATCTGGGCAGAAGCCCACGACGGCGTCATCGGCGCCGACGGCGGCATGCCGTGGCACGTACCCGAAGACCTGGCGCACTTCCGCGAGATCACGATGGGGACGCCGGTCATCATGGGCCGGCGCACCTGGGAATCGTTCCCCGATCGCTTCCGGCCCCTCCCGGGCCGGCGGAACATCGTCGTGACGCGAAACCCGGAGTGGGGCGCTGACGGTGCCGAGACGGCCGCCGACCTCGACGAAGCGATCGGGCTCGCGGGGGATGCCGAGACAGTGTGGGTGATCGGTGGCGGCGAGCTGTACCGCTCGGCGATCGGCCGCGCCGACGTGCTCGAGGTGACCGAACTCGACCTCGAGGTCGACGGTGACACCCGGGCGCCGTCGCGAGACGGCTGGCCGGTCGTGGAGCACGGCGGGTGGGAGCAGTCGCGCAGCGGCATCCGTTACCGCTTCGTGCGCCACGAGCGGAGCGCGTCCTAGGCTGACGGCATGGCGAAGACGGCCCTCATCACGGGCGCGAGCTCCGGCCTCGGTGCCGAGTTCGCCCGGCAGCTGGCGGCAACGGGTGCGGATCTCGTGCTCGTCGCGCGGGATCGCGATGCTCTGGAGCGACTCGCGCGCGAGCTGAGTGAGACGCATCGCGTGTCCTGCGAGGTGCTGCCCGCCGATCTCACGGATCCGGAGGGACTCGCCGTCGTGGAGCGCCGGCTGAGCGACCCCGAGCGCCCCGTGGGGATCCTCGTCAACAACGCGGGCTACGGCCTCGGCCTCCGCTTCGACCGCAACGACATCGCCGACGAGGACCGTCACCTCGACCTCCACGTGCGCGCGACGATGCACCTCACGCACGCGGCGCTGCGAGCGATGACACCGCGGGGGAGCGGACGGATCATCAACATCGCGTCGGTGGCCGCGTTCCTGCCGCGCGGCACCTATGGGGCCGTCAAGGCGTGGGTCGTGTCGTTCAGCCGATGGGCGAACGCGACGTATCGACCCGTGACGGTCACCGCCGTCTGCCCGGGCTTCACACATACGAACTTCCACGAACGGCTCGGCCTGCCGCCCGGCGAGGAGGGGGTCCCCGCGTGGATGTGGCTGACGGCATCCGACGTCGTCCGAGAGGGGCTCCGCGACGCCGCCCGCGGAAAAGCCGTCTCGATCCCGTCGCTGCGGTACAAGGTGCTCGTCGCTGTCGTGCGTCTCCTCCCGAACCGCCTCACCGAGCGACTGGCCCGCACCGGACGCTGATCACCGGCCCGCGCACGCGAGACGGTCCGGCGAACCGCTAGCCTTTAGGGCATGACGCACACGAGCAACCCCTTCGGACAGGTACTCGTCGCGCTGGTCACCCCGATGACGGCCGACGGCGAGGTCGACTGGCCCGCCGTCGAGAAGCACATCGACGACGTCATCTCCGCCGGTGCCGACGGCATCGTCGTGACGGGCACGACGGGGGAGACCAGCACCCTGACGGATGCCGAGAAGCTGAAGCTCGTGGAGGTCGGCAAGTCGGTCTCAGGCGGCCGCGCCAAGATCATCACCGGCGGCGGATCGAACGAGACCGCGCATGCGATCGAGCTGTACCGTGCCAGCGAGAAGGCCGGCGCCGACGGAATCATGATCGTCACGCCGTACTACAACAAGCCCACCCAGGCGGGCATCCTCACGCACTTCCGTCTCGTCGCTGATGCGACCGATCTCCCGGTCATCCTCTACGACATCCCCGGCCGCACCGGTGTGCCGATCAAGTACGAGACCATCCTGCGTCTGGCCAAGCACCCGAACATCCTCGCCATCAAAGACGCCAAGGGCGACTTCAGCGAGGTCAGCCGCGTGCTCAACCAGACCGACCTCATGTACTTCTCGGGCGACGACGCCAACGTGCTGCCGCACCTGGCGATCGGCGCGGCGGGCCTCATCGGCGTCACCGCGAACATCGCACCGGCCCCGTACCGCACCATCGTCGACGCGGTGAACCGCGGCGACCTCACGGCGGCGACCGAGGCGCACAAGAAGCTGGAGCCCCTCGTGCGCGCGGTCATGACGCACGTTCCCGGCACGGTGAGCGCGAAGTACATCCTGCACGGGCTGGGTCGCATCTCGAGCCCGCGCGTCCGACTTCCTCTGGTCGGCCCGGAGGAGTGGGAAGCCGCCATCATCGAAGACGAGCTGTCGCTGGTCACCGATGTCGAGGGCGCCGACTTCTCCAACTTCCGTCCCGACCGCAACGCCGCCGCCGGCGGCGCGCTTCCCAAGGTGCACGGCACCACGCGTTGAGACCTTGGGTCGTTGAGGTCCGGGGTCGCTGAGACCCTGGGCTGCACACAATCGAACATCGGATGCCGCGACGGCATCCACCCCGAACGTGAGCGGGAGTCACGACCCTCCCGCGGAAGGCTGAGCATGCCCACCACCGTCTACGAACCGTCCGCTCTCGAACCCGGTACCCTCCGGGTGACCCCCCTCGGAGGGTTGGGGGAGGTCGGTCGCAACATGACCGTGTTCGAGTACGACGGCAAACTCCTGATCGTCGACTGCGGCGTGCTCTTCCCCGAGGAGCACCAGCCGGGCGTCGACCTGATCCTCCCCGACTTCGAGCCGATCAAGGGCCGCCTCGACGACATCGTCGGCGTCGTCCTCACCCACGGACACGAGGATCACATCGGCGCGGTGCCGTATCTGCTGCGCCTCAAGAGCGACATCCCCCTGCTGGGTTCGGGGCTCACCCTGGCGCTGATCGAGGCGAAGCTCAAGGAACACCGCATCAAGCCCTTCACGATGACCGTCGCCGAGGGGCAGCGCGAACAGGTGGGTCCGTTCGACCTCGAGTTCGTCGCCGTAAATCACTCCATCCCCGACGCGCTCGCTGTGGCCATCCGCACGCCTGCCGGGCTCGTGCTCGCCACCGGCGACTTCAAGATGGACCAGCTGCCGCTCGACGGCCGCCTGACAGACCTGCGCGCCTTCGCCCGACTGGGGGAGGAAGGGGTCGACCTGTTCCTCGTCGACTCCACCAACGCGGATGTTCCTGGCTTCACCCCGCTGGAGCGCTCGATCGGTCCCGTGCTCGACCAGGTGATCGCGAAGGCGCCTCGTCGGGTCATCGTGGCGAGCTTCTCGAGTCACGTGCATCGCGTGCAGCAGGTCATCGACGCGGCACACGCCCACGGGCGCCGCCTGGCCTTCCTCGGGCGGAGCATGGTGCGCAACATGACGATCGCGGAGGAGCTCGGGTATCTCAACGTCCCCGAAGGGGTCCTGATCGACTACAAGAAGGCGAAGGACCTTCCCGACGACCGCATCGTCTACATGTCGACCGGGTCGCAGGGGGAGCCGATGGCGGTGCTCTCTCGCATGGCCAACCTCGACCATGCGATCGAGCCCGGCCCCGGAGACACCGTCATCCTCGCCTCGAGCCTCATCCCCGGCAATGAGAACGCCGTCTACCGCGTCATCGACGGACTGACCAAGCTCGGTGCCAACGTCGTGCACAAGGGGAATGCCAAGGTGCACGTCTCCGGGCACGCCGCGGCAGGCGAGCTGCTGTACTGCTACAACATCCTGAAGCCCCGCAACGTCCTGCCGATCCACGGCGAGTACCGCCACCTGATCGCCAATGCCAACCTCGCCAAGGACAGCGGCGTGCCCGCCGAGAACACGATCATCGGCGAGAACGGCACTGTGGTCGACCTCAAGGACGGCGTGGCGCGGGTCGCGGGCCAGCTCGACCTCGGATTCGTCTACGTCGACGGGTCGACGGTGGGCGAGATCACGGATGCCGACCTGAAAGACCGCCGCATCCTCGGTGAAGAGGGGTTCATCTCGGTGATCGTGGTGGTCGATGCCGCCACGGGCAAGATCATCACCGGGCCCGAGATCCACGCGCGCGGCTTCGCAGAGGCCGACGCCGTGTTCGATTCGGTCAAGCCCAAGATCGCTGCCGCGCTCGCCGATGCGGCGCAGTCGGGCGTGCGCGACACCCATGCGCTCTCGCAGGTCGTCCGCCGCACGATCGGGCGCTGGGTCAACCAGTCGCTGCGCCGCCGGCCCATGATCGTCCCCCTCGTCATCGAGGCCTGACCCCCCGTCCGCCCGTGACCGCGTCGTTCCGTCTCCGACCCGCAACGCAGGCGGACGGCGCGTTCCTGTGCGACATGGTCGTCGAAGCCGCCAACTGGCGGCAGGCCGCGGCGCGCCCGCGCCATGAGATCCTGACGTCCGGCGACCACAGCAGATATGTCACCGGGTGGCGCCGCCCCGGCGACGAGGGGCTCGTGGCCGTCGATGATCACGGCGACCCGGTGGGGGCCGCGTGGTACCGGATGCTGCCGCGCTCCGAGCCCGGATTCGGCTACGTGGCCACGGGCGTGCCGGAGCTCATCATCGGGGTGAAGCCGATCTGGCGGGCGCACGGCGTCGGTCGGGCATTGCTGCAGGGCCTGTGCGAGAGAGCCCGGCACGCGGGGCACGGTCGCATCAGCCTGTCGGTCGAACGCGACAACTTCGCCCGCACGCTGTATCGCAGCGAGGGGTTCGCGGTGACCTCGGCGGGCGCCCGGCGCGACACGATGGTCAAGCGGCTGCGCTGAGCCCGGCCGTGTCGCGTGGGGCGGACTCCCGCGTCGTTACGCGGGAACGTCGGAGACGCGACGTACCGTGGAGTAATGGCCAGGAGCACGAATCCGACCGCGAGTCCGCGCACGTCCGCGAAGAGCTCGGGTGCGTCGCGCGCCAAGAAGCCCGCCCCCGCGCCGAAGCGTTACGCCGATGAGCCGGAGCGGCCGCCGGTGGTGGTGCGCATGTGGCTTGCACTCGCTCATGCGACGGGCGGCATGTTCCGCGCGTTCGGTCCCGAGACGCTTGAGAAAGACCAGCGTCGCGACGGGTTCCCCTTCCTCTTGGTGCTGCTCGCCATCATCGGCGCGGTCATCGAATGGTTCCTCATCGGCACCGAGATCGGCACGACGATCAGCTCCTACTCGGTCGGCGCTCTCCTCGGACGCGTGGCCTTCATCCTCCCCGTGCTGCTGCTCCTGCTCGCGGGCTGGCTGTTCCGTCACCCGTCGTCCGTGCACGACAACGGCCGCATCGGCATCGGGTTCGGGCTCTTCGTCCTGTCCGTCGCCGGTTTCTGCCATGTGCTCGGCGGCCTGCCTCAGCCGCGCGACGGACTCCCCGCGCTCAGCCGCAGCGGAGGCCTCTTCGGCTGGATGGTCGGCCAGCCGGTCAGCTACCTCACGGTCGTCGGGGCATGCATCGTGCTGGGCCTGCTGGCGATCCTCTCGATCCTCATCCTCACCAAGACGCCGCCGAATCGGATCGGTCAGCGACTCGGAGACCTGTACGCGTGGATGTTCGACGCCGAGCGTCCGGTGCGCGCCGAACGCTCGGGCGATGCGCCCACCGTCGCCTTCGGCTCCGGAGAGGGCGAAGCCGACTCCGGCGATGCGGCGCTGCCCTGGTGGCGACGCAACAAGTCCGGGCGTGAGGAGGACGTCGACGGCCACCTCGGCTCCGACGACCTCACCGCGCTGCTCGACGCCTCCGCCACGGGGGGCTTCGACCAGGCGATCGCTGCTCCCGCACCCGTGCCGCCCGCTGAAGCCCCGACCGAGATCATCGATCCCCAGGTGGTCGCCGGCGCGCAGCGCGCCGCTCGCGCCGCCGACACCGGCATCCGCGACGACGCGCAGGAGATCGTCGACGACGGCCTGCTCCCCGGCCTTTCGGGACTCGGCGGCGACCATGACGGACGGCCCCCGCTGCAGCCGTACCGGCTGCCGTCGGTGGAGGCGCTGGCGAAGGGGAGCCCGCACAAGGCGCGCTCCGAGGCGAACGACCAGGTGGTGCGGGCCATCATGGGCGTCTTCGAGCAGTTCTCCGTCGACGCCCGCGTCACCGGCTTCTCGCGCGGCCCGACCGTCACCCAGTACGAGATCGAACTCGGACCCGGGGTCAAGGTCGAGCGGATCACCGCCCTCACCAACAACATCGCCTACGCCGTCGCCTCCAACGAGGTGCGCATCCTCGCCCCCATCCCGGGCAAGAGCGCGATCGGTGTCGAGATCCCCAACACAGACCGCGAGATCGTGACGCTCGGTGACGTACTGCGCTCGCAGGCGGCGGCCGCACAGACTCACCCGATGACCATCGGTGTCGGGAAGGACGTCGGCGGCGGCTACGTGGTGGCGAACCTCGCCAAGATGCCGCACCTGCTCGTGGCGGGCTCGACCGGTTCCGGCAAGTCGAGCTTCGTCAACTCGATGATCACAAGCCTCCTCATGCGCGCGAAGCCGAGCGAGGTGCGCATGGTGCTGATCGACCCGAAGCGGGTCGAACTGACCTCTTATGCGGGCGTGCCGCATCTCATCACCCCCATCATCACGAACCCGAAGAAGGCCGCCGAGGCTCTGCAGTGGGTCGTGAAGGAGATGGACATGCGCTACGACGACCTCGCGTCGTTCGGCTTCCGTCACATCGACGATTTCAACAAGGCCGTGGTCGCGGGCGAGATCACCCTTCCCGCCGGCAGCGAGCGCGTGCTGAAGCCGTACCCCTACCTCCTGGTCGTGGTCGACGAGCTCGCCGACCTCATGATGGTCGCGCCGCGTGATGTCGAAGACTCGATCGTGCGGATCACCCAGCTCGCGCGCGCCAGCGGCATCCACCTCGTCCTTGCCACCCAGCGGCCTTCCGTCGATGTCGTCACGGGCCTCATCAAGGCGAACGTGCCGTCTCGCCTGGCCTTCGCGGTCACGAGCGTCACCGACTCTCGCGTCATCCTCGACCAGCCCGGGGCCGACCGTCTCATCGGGCAGGGCGACGGCCTGTTCCTGCCGATGGGTGCGTCGAAGGCTGTGCGCGTGCAGGGGGCGTGGGTTGCCGAGAGCGAGATCGAGAAGGTCGTCGCGCACGTCAAACGGCAGGCTCAGCCCGAATACCGATCCGACGTCCAGGCAGTGGCGGAGAAGAAGGAGATCGACGCCGACATCGGCGACGACCTCGAGCTCCTCCTCGCGGCCGCCGAGCAGATCATCTCGACGCAGTTCGGTTCGACGTCGATGCTCCAGCGCAAGCTGCGGGTGGGTTTCGCCAAGGCCGGTCGGCTCATGGACCTCCTCGAGTCGCGTGAGATCGTCGGACCGTCCGAAGGCTCGAAGGCCCGTGACGTTCTCGTGACCCCAGACCAGCTGCCCACCGTGCTGGCACGCCTGCGCGGCGAGGAGCCTCCCGCGCCGGCCGCTGCCCCCGCAGGGCCCGCGGCATCCGTCGATCCCGTCGACGCCCAGTTCGACGGCTACCCCGTCGTCGATGGCGACGGGGGCGATGAGGATGCCTGGGGCCTCACCGGACGCGATTGAGATCGGTAGGCTCGCCTCGTGACGATCCCCCGTCAGCTCCCCAACGCGATCACGATCGTGCGCATCCTGTGTGCGCCGGTCTTCCTCTGGATGCTGCTCGCCGACGCCGGTGATGACGGTCCGCTGCGGTGGTGGGCCGCCGTGCTCTTCATCGTCGCCATCGCGACAGACGGCATCGACGGCTACCTCGCGCGGCGTCACGAGATCGTCACCGACCTCGGCAAGCTGCTCGATCCCATCGCCGACAAGGCCCTCACGGGCTGCGCCTTCGTCGGGCTGTCGATCCTCGGCGAGCTTCCGTGGTGGATCACGATCGTCGTGCTGGTGAGGGAAGTCGGCATCACCGTTCACCGTCTTCTCGTCGCGAGCGATCATGTCGTGGCGGCGGCGTGGATGGGCAAGCTGAAGACGGTTGCTCAGGCCGTCGCGCTGTCGCTCGCGCTGCTCCCACTGTGGACGATCGTGGGGGACTGGGTCCATGTCGTCAACGCCGTGGCGATGACGATCGCGGTCGCGCTGACCGTCGCCAGCGGCATCGACTACATCGTGACCGAGGTGCGCGGCGCCAGGGCAGACCGCGCCGCGCACGATGCGAAGCCGGGAGGCTCGGCGTGACGTCTCGTCGCGAAGCGCGTGCGGCCCGCCTCGCCGCTGAGGTCGACGATCTCGACAACACCCTGGTCTCGCAGGGGAGGCCCTCCGACGCCGAGCGGCTCATCGGCCGGCTGAAGGAGCTCGGCTGGACGCTCGGGGTCGCCGAGTCCCTCACCGGCGGTCTCGTGGCTGCTTCGCTGGTCGCCGTGCCAGGCGCATCTGCCGTGCTCCGCGGCGCGGTCATCGCGTACGCGACCGATATCAAGCAGACCCTTCTGGGGGTCGATGCGACACTCCTGGCCGCTCACGGTCCGGTGCACCCCCGCGTCGCCCGGCAGATGGCGGAGGGTGCCCGTCGTGCGCTGGGCCGGGGGAGCGAAGCCGCCGACGTCGGCATCGCGACGACGGGCATCGCCGGGCCGGTCTCACCCGATGGTCAGCCGGTCGGCACCGTGCATCTCGCGGTGTCGACCCCGCTGGGTTCTCGCGTCGAATCGCTGGTGCTCTCGGGCACACGTGACGAGATCCGCGCTGAGGCGGCGGCGCTGGCCGTGCGGCTCGCTTTCGACGCGCTGTGACGCGTGCGAACAGACGGATGCCGACCCCGGGGAATACGGGTTGTTTCGGATCCGTTACACGTGAACGATTCCCATCCATTCCCCAGCAGGCGGGGTTTAGGGTGAAGCCAAGTGCTGTACTGTTGTCCACCCGTGCAGACGGAATCGTGTGAAGGAGGCTCGACATGATCCTGGTCCGTCAAGAGATCGGCGATGTCCTTCGTGATCTGCGTCTGCAGAAGGGGAAGACCCTCCGCCAGGTCGCCGGTCGCGCGAGCGTGGCCCTCGGCTACCTGAGTGAGGTCGAGCGTGGTCAGAAGGAGGCCTCGAGCGAGATCCTCGCCGCGGTCGCCGACGCGCTCGATGTCCCCATCTCATCCATCATGCGTGAGGTGGGCGACCGTATCTCCGTGCTCGAAGGTCTGCAGCCCTTCCCCGATGTGGTCCCCGACGACCTTGCGTCGCTGAGCGACGACTTCGTCCAGCCCGAGCTCTCGCTCCACTGAGCTCGGCTCGATGAGGCGGAGCGAGTTCTCCCGGGCCGTTCAGGCGGAGTTTGGCGCGCGCGGAGACGCTCTCGTGGCCGATCTTGCGCTGGCGGGCATGGCGTATCGCACGGCGGCTCAGGCGCTCGATGACGGCGACGATGTGCGCGACGTGTGGCTCGCGCTGTGCGCCGAGACGGACGTGCCTGTCGCTCGTCGTCACGGGGTCGGTCGGCTCGAGCGGCGCCGCTGAGCGTTCGGCCGCCGCGCGCGTGCGCCGGTTCACGACACGAGAGATCTGATTCCGTGTCGGATGCGTGTTCGCCACAGGTGCTCTTCCCCGCGTGTCGCATCGAACATCTGTTCTATGCCGCGTAGTCTCCTGCACAAGAGGTGTCGCAACGGGGTTGTCCCCGCGCGAAGGGCCGCTCCGGCTGATGTCGGAGGCCTTCCGTAGCGTGGTCAGCGTCACAGAGACACCTCAGCCTTGTCGCAGCATCGACCCCGTCGGGGAAGAGCGCGACAGCCTACAGGCAACGGAACGCGAGCACGAAGGAGCACGTCATGCCATCACCTGCTGACCGCGAGAAGGCCCTCGAATCGGCCCTCGCCCAGATCGACCGCCAGTTCGGAAAGGGCTCGGTCATGCGGCTGGGCAGCGACGAGCGCGCACCGGTCGAGGTCATCCCCACGGGCTCCATCGCCCTCGACGTCGCCCTCGGTGTCGGAGGCCTGCCGCGTGGCCGCATCATCGAGATCTACGGGCCGGAGTCCTCCGGTAAGACGACGCTCACCCTCCACGCCATCGCCAACGTGCAGCGTGCCGGCGGCATCGCCGCCTTCATCGACGCGGAGCACGCGCTCGACCCCGACTACGCCCAGAAGCTGGGCGTCGACATCGACCAGCTCCTCGTCTCGCAGCCCGACACGGGTGAGCAGGCGCTCGAGATCGCCGACATGCTCGTGCGCTCCGGAGCGATCGACCTGGTGGTCATCGACTCCGTCGCCGCGCTCGTCCCGAAGGCCGAGATCGAAGGCGAGATGGGCGATTCGCACGTCGGTCTCCAGGCTCGACTCATGTCGCAGGCGCTGCGAAAGCTCACCGGCGGGCTCAACCAGACGAACACGACGATGATCTTCATCAACCAGCTGCGCGAGAAGATCGGCGTTTTCTTCGGGTCGCCGGAGACGACGGCGGGCGGCAAGGCGCTGAAGTTCTACGCGTCGGTGCGCCTCGACATCCGTCGTATCGAGACCCTGAAAGACGGCACGGAGGCTGTGGGCAACCGCACCCGCGTCAAGGTCGTCAAGAACAAGATGGCCCCGCCGTTCAAGCAGGCCGAGTTCGACATCCTCTACGGAGTGGGCATCTCACGCGAGGGCAGCTTGATCGACTTCGGCGTCGAGCACGCGCTCGTGAAGAAGTCGGGCGCCTGGTACACCTACGATGGCGAGCAGCTCGGTCAGGGCAAGGAGAACGCGCGCAACTTCCTGATCAAGAACGCGGATGTCGCAGCGGAGATCGAGACGAAGATCAAGCAGAAGCTCGGCATCGGTCAGCCCAAGCAGGTGGAGAAGGCAGACGAGCTCGCCGCGCGTCGGCCTGCCTGACACGCATGAGCTGGGCGGCCCGCGTGATCATCGGCGCGAACAACGCCGCTTCACGGGTGGAGCCGAAGCATGGATGACGGGGATCAGAACGTGAACGACGCGTCCGATCTGGCTCCCGTCATCCCTCTCTTCGGTCCGCGAAGCGGTGCCCCGGAGCCACCACGAACGCCTCACGCTCGCGGAGGCAGCCCGGTGGCGGGTTCGGGTGCCGAGCCGGTCACCGGCTCGTGGCATGTGACCTGGACCGACGACGTCGAGCGATCCGAGCTCGATGTCGACACGGCATCGGCGCGCGAGGCCGCAGAGAAGGTCCTCCTCAAGAAGCTGCGCACCCGATCGCTGTCCGAGCGCGAAGCGCGCGCCGTGCTGAGAAGTGAGGGTCTCGACGATCCGGTCATCGACGCGGTCGTGGAGGGGCTGCTGCGGCATGGCTATCTCGACGATCTGCGACTCGCGGAGCACCTCGTCTACATCGGCTCCGATCGCAAGCGTCAAGGTCGTCAGGCGATCGCACGCACGCTCGCCTCCCGGGGCATCCCCCGGGAGGTGGTCGACGCCGTCCTCTCGGAGACCCATGACGACGACGCGGCGCGTGCCTTGGAGTTCGCGCGTCTCAAAGCGCGCTCGCTTCACACCCTGGAACGCGACGTGGCCCTGCGCCGTCTCGTCGGTCAGCTGTCGCGTCGCGGATACCCCGGTACGGTGGCGATGACCGCCGCGCGCGCCGCGCTCGATGAGGCGGGAAGCGCGACATCCTCCGTCAGATTCGAATGACCTCCGCAGGAACCTGTGCCCCTCCGCGAGATGCCGAGGCGCATTCTGGACGCCGATGCGCGGTGGCGCTCGTAGAATTGGTGCTCATGACCTCTCCGTCCTCCACGCCGACAGTCATCGCGCCATCGTCGGCCGCCGTCGCCGGTGACGGACGAGCGCGCACCTACGAGGTGCGCACGTTCGGCTGCCAGATGAACGTCCACGACTCCGAACGGCTCTCCGGCTCTCTGGAGAGCGCCGGGTACGTCCGGGCGGAGGCAGGATCCGACGCCGACGTCGTCGTCATCAACACCTGCGCCGTCCGAGACAACGCCGCAGGCAAGCTCTACGGCACCCTCGGGCACCTCAAGAGTCGCAAAGACCGCAGCGAGGGGATGCAGATCGCCGTCGGCGGCTGCCTCGCTCAGATGGACAAAGACGCTGTGCTCGAGAAGGCCCCGTGGGTCGATGTGGTCTTCGGCACCCACAATATGGGCTCCCTCCCCGGCATGCTCGAACGCGCCCGCCACAACGGCGAGGCAGAGCTGGAGATCCTCGAATCGCTCGAGACCTTCCCCTCGACGCTGCCCACCAAACGCGATTCCGTCTACAGCGGGTGGGTGTCCATCTCCGTCGGATGCAACAACACCTGCACGTTCTGCATCGTGCCCAGCCTGCGCGGCAAGGAGAAAGACCGGCGCCCCGGCGACATCCTGAACGAGATCCGTCTCCTCGTCGAAGACGGCGCCATCGAAGTCACCCTGCTCGGTCAGAACGTCAACAGCTACGGCGTCGAGTTCGGCGACCGCCAGGCCTTCGGCAAACTCCTCCGAGCCGCCGGCGAGATCCCCGGACTCGAGCGCATCCGGTTCACGAGCCCTCACCCCGCAGCCTTCACCGACGACGTCATCGACGCGATGGCCGAAACCCCCGCTGTCATGCCGCAGCTTCATATGCCGCTGCAGTCGGGATCCGATCGGGTCCTCAAAGCCATGCGCCGCTCCTACCGCAGTGAGCGGTTCCTCGGCATCCTCGACCGGGTGCGCGAGCGCATCCCGCAGGCGGCCATCTCGACGGACATCATCGTCGGATTCCCGGGCGAGACCGACGAGGACTTCGAAGACACGCTGCGCGTCGTCGAGCAGGCGCGATTCGCGAGCGCCTTCACCTTCCAGTACTCGATCCGCGAAGGCACCCCCGCCGCGACCATGGCCGACCAGGTCCCGAAAGCCATCGTCCAGGAGCGCTACGAGCGCCTGGTCGCGCTGCAGGAGCGCATCTCCCTCGAAGAGAACCAGCGCCAGCTCGGACGCGAACTGCAGGTGCTCGTATCCACCGGCGAAGGCAAGAAGGACGCAGAGACCCACCGGCTGACCGGCCGCGCAGAAGACAACCGGCTCGTTCACTTCGAAGTGCCCGCAGGATCAGACCTGCCGCGACCCGGCGACATCGTGTCGGTCATCGTCACCCACGCGGCGCCCTTCCACCTGCTCGCCGACAGCACCGACGGTGCACCGCTGCGCATCCGCCGCACCCGGGCAGGTGACGCGTTCGACCGGACCCAGGCCGAATCGTGCGGCGTGCCCGCCCCCGGCGGTGCCGCCGGCAGCCGCGCCGTCTCCCTCGGGCTCCCCACGCTGCGCCTTCCGGGGCAGTGAAGCCGTCACGACGGCTGTGGGCGGTCGTCGGTGCCACGGGAACCGGGAAGACCGCGCTCTCGCTCCGCCTCGCCGACGCCCTGACCCGACGCGGACGCCGCGCCGAGATCGTCAACGCGGACGCCATGCAGCTCTACCGAGGCATGGACATCGGCACCGCCAAGCTCACCGCTCCCGAACGGCGCGGCATCCCGCACCACCTCTTCGACGCGCTCGATGTCACCGAAGAAGCCGCCGTCGCCTGGTACCAGCACGCGGCGCGCGACACGATCGAAGAGATCTTCCGCCGGGGCGCAGACGCCATCCTCGTCGGCGGCTCCGGACTCTACGTCTCCAGCGTCATCTACGACTTCCGCTTCCCCCCGCACGACGAAGCCGTACGTGCCCGCCTCGAAGACGAACTGCGGGACAACGGACCCGGCGCACTGTTCGTCCGGCTGCAACAGCTCGACCCGGCCGCCGCGGCGCGCATCGACCCGCGCAACGGACGCCGCGTCGTGCGGGCGCTCGAAGTGCTCGAGCAGGGCGAGCAGAATCACGGCGCCGCCCTCCCGGAAGCGCCGCGCCTCTGGCACGACGCGACCACCATCCTCGGCGTCCACGTCGACCGTGCAGCACTCGTCGAGCGCCTGGACGCGCGCGTCGCCGACATATGGGCGGCCGGACTCCTCGACGAGGTGCGGACACTCCGAGACATCGGACTCGAGCACGGCACGACCGCGCGCCGAGCGATCGGCTACGCGCAAGCGATCGATCAGCTCGACGGACGCCTCACAGAAGCCGAAGCCATCGCCGAGACCCGTTCGCTCACGCGCCGGTACGCGCGGCGCCAGGTCTCCTGGTTCCGCCGCTACCCGGAGATCGTCTGGACCGCGCCCGACACCGACGCCGACGCTCTCATCGACGCCCACGCTCCGCGCGGCAGCGCACACGGCGGAGGCACGTGACCGCCGTAGACTGAGCCGGTGTCCTCCATCGCGTTCACCAAAGGCCACGGCACCGGCAATGACTTCGTCATCATCCCCGACGTCGACGGCTCGCTCGACCTGAGCGACGACCAGGTCGCCGCCCTGTGCGACCGGCGATTCGGCATCGGCGCAGACGGAATCCTGCGCGTCGTCCGCTCCCGAGCCCTGGCTGCCGGTGAAGCGACACCCGAGGCGGAATGGTTCATGGACTACCGCAACGCCGACGGGTCGGCGGCGGAGATGTGCGGCAACGGCATCCGGGTGTTCGGGAAGTACCTCATCGAGACCGGACTCGCCGACCTCGACGGCGACGAGCAGCTGCTGATCGGCACCCGCGCCGGCACGAAGGCTGTCACGCGAGCGGTCAACGGATTCGAGGTGGACCTCGGCGTATGGCGCGCAGAGGCGGACGAGACCACCGTGCGAGCCCGCGGTGTCGACGTGCCGCGCCCCGGTCAAGGCATCGACGTGGGGAACCCGCACGTGGTCGTAGCGCTCTCCAGCGTCGACGAACTCGACCGGCTCGACCTCACCGTGCAGCCGATCCTCGCACCCGAGCCGGCCGACGGCGCCAACATCGAGTTCGTCGTCCCCGCCGACCCGCTGGTGCGCGACGGCGTCGGGGCCATCACGATGCGCGTCTTCGAGCGCGGAGTGGGGGAGACGCTGTCGTGCGGCACAGGCGTCGCCGCCTCAGCCCTCGCGGTGCGTCACTGGGCCGGCGCCGGAGCCCCCGACACCTGGCAGGTCGACGTGCCCGGTGGGCGCCTCGGAGTCCGCGTCGTGCGTCGCGCCGACGGTGAGCACGTGCTCCTCTCGGGGCCGGCGACGCTCGTCTACTCCGGTGAAGTCGCCCTCGCCTGACAGCGAACGCGCGCCTCAGGGGAGCGGGATGGCATCCGTCTGAGGTGTGCCGTGCCGCCGCACCTTCAGCACGCGGAAACCGCGCCCGGTCGCCGCGCGCGTCACGGAATAGCCTCGGTCGAAAGTCGCCGACAGCCAGCGTTGCAGCGAGTCCGATCCGAGGTTGCGCTGAACGACCAGCCACGCGTCGCTGCGTTCTTCGAGGCGGGGGATCCATCGCTCCAAGAGCCCGTGAAGCTCGTTCTTGCCCACGCGAATGGGCGGGTTCGAACGGATGGAGCGGAACACGAGCTCGGCGGGAACATCGTCGGGCAGCACGGCGTTGACATTGTCGAGACCGAGTTCCGCAGCGTTGCGACGCACGAGATCGAGCGCCCGCTCGTTCACGTCGACCGCCCATACCGTGGCGTGCGGGGCGTCGAGCGCGAGGCTCAGCGCTATCGGACCCCAGCCGCAGCCGAGGTCGAGAAGGTGGCCTCCCGGCGGCGGGGGCGGCGTGTTCGCCAGCAGCACGGCGGTACCGGAATCGATGTGCTCCGGGCTGAAGACACCCCCCGCGGTCGTCACCTCCACAGGGCGACCAGCGAGGGTGACGCGGATGCGGCGGAGTTTCTCGGCGCTTGCTGGCGTCGAACTGAAGTAGTGATCACTCGCCATGGATTTCGAGCGTACCGGAGGACCTCCCCGCCGCGGGAGGTGCGGCGAGAGGTAGAGTGCACGGATGGCCGCAGGGCCGCCCCGAAAGGATGAGATGACGGATACCACCACCCCACAGAACACCGACGCGACGTCGGTGGATCCGGTCGATCGTGTGCTCGCGCACGCCGACGGACGCTCCGGGGTGCGCGTGTTCGGAGCCGCTCAGGCACTCCAAGACGAGTCCACCGTGGCGTACGGCGACACCGACGGCGAGCAGTGGGACCGCGAAGAGCGCGCCGCCCTCCGCCGTGTCGCAGGGCTGTCGACGGAGCTCGAAGACGTCACCGAGGTCGAGTACCGCCAGCTGCGACTGGAGAATGTCGTGCTCGTCGGCGTGTATGCGCAGGGCTCGCAGGAAGATGCGGAGAACTCGCTGCGCGAACTCGCCGCCCTCGCCGAGACGGCCGGTGCGGTCGTGCTCGACGGTGTGCTGCAGCGCAGGCCCCACCCGGATCCCGCGACCTACATCGGCCGCGGCAAGGCTGCAGAGCTGCGCGACCTCGTGGCCGCCGTCGGCGCCGACACCGTCATCGCCGACACCGAACTCGCCGCGAGCCAGCGGCGGGCGCTGGAGGATGTGGTGAAGGTGAAGGTGATCGACCGCACCACCGTCATCCTCGACATCTTCAGCCAGCACGCGAAGAGCCGTGAAGGCAAGGCGCAGGTCGAGCTGGCTCAGCTCGAGTACCTCCTGCCGCGTCTTCGCGGCTGGGGCGAGTCGATGTCGCGACAGGCGGGTGGCCAGGTCGGTGCGGGCGGTGCGGGCATGGGGTCGCGCGGTCCGGGTGAGACGAAGATCGAGCTGGACCGGCGCCGTATCCGCACGCGGATGGCGCAGCTGCGGCGCCAGATCCGTGAGTTCGCTCCTGCCCGAGAGGCGAAGCGGGCGGAGCGGAAGCGCCACACGGTGCCGTCGGTCGCGATCGCCGGCTACACCAACGCCGGCAAATCGAGTCTCCTGAACCGCTTGACGAGCGCCGGTGTACTCGTCGAGAACGCCCTGTTCGCCACTCTGGATGCCACCGTGCGCCGCGCGCAGGCCGCCGACGGTCGCATCTACACGCTCACCGACACGGTCGGCTTCGTGAGGAATCTGCCGCACCAGCTCGTCGAGGCATTCCGCTCGACGCTCGAAGAGGTCGCCGACGCCGACGTCATCGTGCACGTCGTCGACGGCTCGCACCCCGACCCCGCCGCGCAGATCGCGACCGTGCGTGACGTGATGGGCGATGTGGGCGCGAGGTCCACCCACGAGCTGATCGTCTTCAACAAGGCCGACCTCGTAGACGAGGACACGCGGCTGGTCCTTCGCGGGCTGGAGCCGTCGGCATTGTTCGTGTCTTCGCGCACGGGTGAGGGCATCGACGTGCTCCGCGCAGCGATCGAGGCGGCCTTGCCGCTCCCGGCCGTCGAGGTGCGGGCGCTCGTTCCGTACGACAGGGGAGACCTCATCAACGCGGTGCACGAGACGGGGCACATCGTCTCGACGGCGCACGAGGAGGGCGGAACGGCTCTCCACGCCCACGTCGACGCGCGCCTCGCCGCGGAGCTCGCGCCCTTCGCGCTCTGACGACGGGCGCGCACTCCTCAGTCGTCCGCCCCGCCCACGACTCCGAGGGGCGCGACGCCAGGAGTCTCGAAACCGAACACCTCGCCGAGGAAAGCGAGTTCTGTCTCGAGCACGTGCACGATCGTTTCGGGGCGACGGAATCCGTGACCCTCGCCGTCGTACACGATGTACGCGTGCGGCACGCCGCGTGCGGCCAGCGCGTCGCGGATCGACTCGGACTGCGCGGGGGGAACGACGGTGTCCTCGGCGCCCTGGAGGAGGAGCAGCGGCACGCGGAAGCGGTCGGCGCGGGTGAGGGGGGAGCGTTCGACATACAGTGCCTCAGCCTCGGGCAGTGGGCCGATGAGCCCGTCGAGGTAGCGCGATTCGAAGTCGTGCGACTCGGCGGCGAGGGCGCGCGCGTCGCCGACGCCGAAGCGTGAGATCCCTGCCGCGAAGACATCTGAGCGCACGAGTGCGGAGAGCACCGTCCAGCCTCCCGCCGAACCGCCCTCGATCGCGAGGCGCTTCCCGTCGGCTCGTCCGTCCGCGGCGAGTCCCGTCGCGGCGGTGATCACGTCATCGACGTCGACGATGCCCCACTGGCCTCGAAGCCGCTCTCGGTAGGCCCGTCCGTACCCCGTCGAACCGCCGTAGTTCACGTCGAGCACCCCGATGCCCCGGCTCGTGAAGTAGGCGACCTTCGTGTCGGCGACCCCGCTCACGTGCGCGGTGGGACCACCGTGCACCCACACGAGGTACGGCGGGACCTCTCCCTCCGGTGCTCGTACGTGCGGATTCGTCGGCGGGAAGTCGAAGGCGTGCACGGGGCCGTGGGCGCCCTCGAACGTGACGGGGCGGCCTTCCGGAAGCCACTCGGGGCCGTCGTCCGGACCACCGCCGCGCAGCAGCCGGGTGTCGCCGTCGACGTCGACGAGCCAGATGCCCGACACTCCCGCGCCGTACCCGGAGATGAGCGCGCGGGTTCCCGACACGTCCTCGATGGAGGTCCTCGACCGTGTCGGCACGTCGAGGGGCACGGCAGACGCGTTCGTCGAGATCAGCACGGTCTGGTCGCTGCCGTGGGTGCGGATGGCCACGATGCGTCCGTCGTCCAGCGGCGCGAACCATCGTGTCCCCAGCACCCACAGCGGCCCGCCGGTGTCGGCATCCGTCGTGTCCACGGGAGAGGTCGTCGCTGCGCCCACGTCGCCGATGGGGACGTCGGCCTGCCACAGGTTCCAGCGTCCGTCAGGGTCGTCGGCGTACAGCAGGGCCCCGGATGCCGTCCAGGTCGGCTGGAGCGGCGCGAATCCCCGAGTGGGGAGCGTCGTCACGGCAGGAGGGTCTGCGCGGAGGTCCGCGATGCGGATCTCGGTGCGGTCCCATGGCATGTCGGGGTGGTTCCATGCGACCCACGCGAGACGGCGTCCGTCGGGCGAGAGCGATGGCTGGGCGACGAAGTCGCTTCCGTCCGCGAGCACCGTCACCCCATCGCCGGTAGGGGAGATGGCCACGATCGCGCGGCGGGGGACGCCGCGATCGGTGTGATCTTCGCGTACGGCGAGCAGACGGCCGTGCTGCCAGGTGAGGCCGCCGTAGCGCACGTCGCCGTCGTCGAAGGTGAGCGGCTGCGGCTCGGACGCGTCGGCGGAGCCCCCGGCACGCGTCTGCTCGGCGCGCGGGGCGAGCGTCCATACGCGCTGGTCTATCTTCTCCACGAAGAAGAGTCGGCCGCCCTCGCTCGCTGTCCACGATCCGCCGCCGTACTCGTGGACGCGCGAGCGGGCGTTCCACGGCGACGGGAGCACGGTTTCGAGTCGACCGTCCGCCGTACGGCGCCGCACGGCGGTGCGGGAGCCTTCCTCGGCGATCGCTTCGCCCCACCAGATGTCGTCTCCCACGAAGACCGCGCCTTCCAGTCGCGGGGCGGCCGCCGCTGCCGCAGCGGCGGTGAGGGGCGAGGGCCAGGAGCCGTAGGGCAGGGTGTCGAGCATGCGTCCCACGTTACGCGGCGCTGAAACAGCCCGTCATACGCGCCATGCGCGCGCGACGACCCGACCTAGAGTGGTAGTCGACGCTCGCGCGGCTGTCTTCGGGGCGCGGCTGCGTCCGCCCCACCCCTGGCCGCCGCGCACCTCTGCCGCGGCACGAGAACGAAGGCCCTCATGTCGAACGAAGCGCCCCCGACGCCCGCGCCGTTCTCGTTCGAGGTGTACCCGCCACGCCGCGCGGAAGGGATGCCGGCTCTCCACGAGACGATCCGCCGGCTCGCGTCGGTGGGTCCCGATTTCATCTCCGTCACTTTCGGGGCAGGCGGCTCCAGCGGGGGCCGCTCGCTGGAGGTTCTCACGCACATCCTGCGCGAGACCGACGTGCCTCCCGTCGCGCATCTGACCTGCGTCGGCAGCACCTACGAAGAGGCGACCTCGCTGATCCGCGAGTTCCTCGATGCCGGCATCACGCGCTTCCTGGCACTGCGGGGAGATCCTCCTGCCGGTTCGACGGAGGATGACGTCTTCCTCGGCGATCTCGAGACGGCGGCGCAGCTCGTGCAGCTCATCGATCGGGTTCAGGCCGAGCGCGCGCCGTACAGCGAGGCGGACGTGCCGGGTGTGCCCGGTGCTGCGAGGGTGGCGCCGCGCGAGCGCGTGCAGATCGCGGTGGCGGCATTCCCCAACGGTCACCCTCGCTCGCGCGATCGCCGTCAGGACATCGACACCCTGCTCGCGAAGGAGGCCGCCGGGGCGACACAGGCGATCACCCAGCTCTTCTTCGAAGCCGACGACTACCTCGGCTTCGTGGCCGAGGCGCGAGAGGCAGGGGTCAGCATCCCGATCCTGCCGGGACTCATGCCCATCACGTCCGCCGGTCGTCTCGCGCGCGTGCTCGAGCTGACGGGGGAGAGGCGGCCGGTCGCTCTGGCTGCGGGGTTGGCCTCCGCGGCGGATGCTTCCGCGCAACACGAGGTCGGTGTCGCCCACGCGGCCGAGCTGACGCGCGCGGTGCTCGACGGGGGAGCACCCGGTGTGCACCTGTACGCGTTCAACAACCACGACACCGTGCTGACCGTGCTGCAGCGAGCCGGGGTGGTGCCGGTAGCGGCGCGGAGCTGAGCGTCCGGCGTCTCGTGGCGCCGGGAGGCCTCGCGCGGGTTCAGACCGCGCGCAGGACCGCGACGACTTTGCCGAGCACTGTCGCGTCGTCTCCGAGGATCGGCTCGAACGCGGAGTTGCGCGGAAGCAGCCACGTGTGGCCGTCGCGCTGACGGAAGGTCTTCACCGTCGCCTCTCCGTCGAGCATGGCCGCGACGATGTCGCCGTTGTCCGCCGTCGGCTGCGACCGCACGACGACCCAGTCGCCGTCGCAGATGGCGGCGTCGATCATCGACTCTCCGCTGACTTTGAGCATGAAGAGGTCTCCCTTGCCGACGAGCTGGCGCGGCAGGGGGAAGATCTCCTCGACCTGCTGGTCTGCGGTGATCGGGACCCCGGCGGCGATGCGCCCGACGAGGGGAACCATGGCGGCGTCTCCCACGGCGGGTGTGATGTCGGCCGGATTCTCCGCGGCGGTGCCGGGGAGGTCGATGAGGACCTCCATCGCCCGGGTCTTCCCCGGGTCGCGTCGGAGATAGCCGCTCAGCTCGAGCTGGTTGAGCTGGTGCGTGACGCTCGAGAGCGACTTGAGCCCGACGGCGTCACCGATCTCCCGCATGCTCGGCGGGTAACCCTGCGTCGCTATGGAGCGCTGGATGACCTCGAGGATGGCGAGCTGCTTGTCGCTGAGGCTCTTGCGGCGACGGGTCTGGGGCTTTTCGCGCGGAGTCCGGATCTCGTCCATGGCCGTCGGCTCCTCTCGATCCTCCGGGCGGTCTTCTTCGAATGTCGGAGGTGGGTGATGGGGTCTGAATATCGAAACCGTATCCGGTGCATCCGGCTCGGAGGAGGAAGCGAGCGCGTGTCGCGTTCGATTCATCTCCGATGTCGGAAGCCCTTGACACACTAGCAATATCGAAGATAACTTCGGAAGAGAACTTCGCACCCGGCCCTCCCGGCCGAGGGTCGGGTGCGAATGTTCAGACCCCTGCACGGTCTTTCCGCGACGTTGTCTCGTGAGATCACGCACCCTCAGGAGGAACCCATGACCACCATCGACATCGCAGCCCCCGCCCTCGTGCCGACCACGCGGCTCCGGCTGACGCGTCGGGGTCGTCGGGTGCTCGCAGTGCTCGCGTCACTGCCGGCGGTCACCGCGCTGAGCATCGCGATGCTGTCGGGGGGAGGAGCGCTCGCATCGGGCGAGCGCGGCTCCGCTGCCGGCGCGTTCGAGACGGTCACCGTGTTCCCGGGCGACACCCTGTGGTCGATCGCAGAGGAGGTCGCACCGGCCGCCGATCCGCGAGACGTCGTCGACGCCATCATGCGCCTGAACGCGCTGCCTTCCGCGCAGCTCGATGCGGGCGACACCCTGGCGATCCCAGCGGAGTACGTCTCCGCGCCCTGAACGGTCGTCCTAGCATGGAGGTCGTGAGTGCACGCCTCGAAGACCTTCCCCTCCGCGACGATCTCCGGGGGCTCACGCCCTACGGGGCACCTCAGGCGCCGTTGCCGGTAGCCCTGAACGTCAACGAGAACACGCATCCCGTTCCGGGCGAGGTGGCCGACGACATCCTCGATTCCATAGCGCTCGCCCTGCGGGAGGTGAACCGCTATCCCGACCGCGAATTCACCGCTTTGCGTGAAGGCTTCGCCGAGTACCTCGGACACGGCCTCACTCGCGAGCAGCTGTGGGCGGCGAACGGATCGAACGAGGTGCTGCAGCACCTCCTCATGGCTTTCGCCGGCCCTGGTCGCCGGGCATTCGGATTCGGCCCGACCTATTCGATGTATCCGCTTCTCACTCGTGGCACCGGCGCCGACTACGTGGTCGGTGTCCGCGAATCCGACTATTCGCTCTCGGCCGCGTCCGCGGCCGAGCAGGTGGCGCAGGCCGCGCCCGACGTCGTCTTCCTGTGTGCACCGAACAACCCCACCGGCACCCCGATGAGCCTCGATGTGATCGAAGCGGTCTACGACGCCGCCCCCGGCATCGTCATCGTGGATGAGGCGTATCAGGAGTTTGCCCCCCGCGACGAGCGCTCTGCGCTCACCCTCCTCCCCGGCCGCGAACGTCTCGTCGTCTCGCGCACCATGAGCAAGGCGTTCGCCTTCGCGGGCGCACGAGTGGGCTACCTCACCGCCGACCCGGCCGTCATCGACGCGCTCCGTCTCGTCCGGCTCCCGTATCACCTCAGCGCACTCACGCAGGCCGCAGCCGCGGCGGCGCTGCGCCACGCGCCTGTCATGCTCGGAATGGTCGACGAGATCGTCGGGCAACGCGACCGGATCTCGGCGACCCTGTCGGCGATCGGCTACACGCCGTACGAGAGCTGGACGAACTTCGTGCTGTTCGGCGGGGTCGACGACCCGGTGGCGACATGGCGCGGACTCTACGACAAGGGCGTGCTCATCCGTGACGTCGGCATCCCGCACAGTCTTCGTGTCACAGCGGGCACCGAAGAGGAGACGACGGCGTTCCTCGACGCCCTCGCATCCCTCTCCTGACGCGCGGACCGCACTCGACGACGCACGCGCCGCCGACGATCCCCGGGGCAGGCAGCTGTCGCCGAAACGTGCCGCAGGGTCGTCTCCCCGCTCGGTAGACTCGGGGGCATGAGCGCTTCCACGCCCCGCACGGCATCCCTTCGTCGCGCGACGAGCGAGTCCACCGTCGAGCTGGACCTCGACCTCGACGGCACCGGCACGAGCCACATCGACACCTCCGTGCCCTTCTTCGACCACCTGCTCACCGCGTTCGCGAAGCACTCGCTGACCGACCTCACCGTGCGCGCATCGGGCGACACCGACATCGACGCGCACCACACCGTCGAAGACGTCTCGATCGTGCTGGGCCAGGCCATCCGGCAGGCCCTGGGAGACAAGTCCGGCATCTCTCGTTACGGCGATGCCCTCGTCCCTCTCGACGAGGCCCTCGCCCAGGCGGTCGTCGACATCAGCGGGCGTCCTTACCTCGTGCACTCCGGCGAACCCACGGGATTCGAACACCACCTGATCGGCGGGCACTTCACCGGCTCGCTCGTGCGTCACACCTTCGAGGCGCTCGCGTTCAACGGCGGCCTCACGATGCACGTCACCGTGCTCGGCGGGCGCGATCCGCACCACATCGCCGAAGCCGAATACAAGGCGGTCGCCCGCGCGTTCCGTCAGGCGAAGGCGCTCGACCCGCTCGTCACCGGCATCCCCAGCACCAAGGGCGCGCTGTGAGCTCAGACTCCCGGCCCATCGTGGCGGTGCTCGACTACGGTTCGGGCAACGTCCACTCCGCCGTCAAGGCACTGGTCGCCGCCGGCGCCGACGCGCGCCTGACGTCTGATCGCGGACTGGTCCGGGATGCCGCAGGCCTTCTCGTGCCGGGCGTCGGCGCCTTCAAGGCGGTGATGACCGCGCTGCGCGAAAGCCGTGGCGACGAGATGATCGAGCGCCGGCTCGCCGGCGGACTGCCCGTCCTCGGCATCTGCGTCGGCATGCAGGTGCTGTTCGACCAGGGCGTCGAGCGCGGCGAGACGACAGAGGGACTCGGTGAATGGCCGGGGGTCGTGCGAGAGCTCGATGCTCCCGTGCTGCCGCACATGGGATGGAACACCGTGCAGCCGGGAGAGAGGTCGACCCTGTTCCGCGGTATCGAAGACGAGCGCTTCTACTTCGTGCACTCCTACGCAGCCCAGCAGTGGTCGCTCGATGTCATCCGCCCGTTCCGCGAGCCCGTGATCACCTGGTGCGACTACGGGGGGACGTTCCTCGCCGCGGTCGAGAACGGACCGCTGTCTGCCACTCAGTTCCACCCCGAGAAGAGCGGCGAGGCGGGCATCCGTCTCCTCGCCAATTGGGTCGAATCCCTTCCCCGCGGCTAATCTCTCTGCTTGTGCCCACGCGCGGGCACCGCCACCCGAACGACTTCCCGGAGCCATGAACGATTTCGCTTCCACCCCTGAACTGATCCTCCTTCCTGCCGTCGACGTCGCCGACGGGAAGGCCGTGCGCCTCACCCAGGGTGAAGCCGGCACCGAGACGAGCTACGGCGACCCGGTCGATGCCGCCGCCCAGTGGGCCGACCAGGGTGCCGCCTGGGTGCACCTGGTAGACCTCGACGCCGCCTTCGGGCGTGGTAACAACGCGGGAGTGCTGCGCAAGGTCATCCGCCAGCTGCGCGGCGTGCAGGTGGAGCTGTCGGGCGGCATCCGAGACGATGCTTCGCTCGAAGCCGCGCTGGAGTCGGGCGCCGCGCGCATCAACCTCGGCACGGCGGCGCTGGAGAACCCCGAGTGGGCTGCCGACGTCATCGGCCGCTACGGCGACGCGATCGCCGTGGGCCTCGACGTGCTCGGCACCACCCTCGCCGCCCGCGGATGGACCCGCGACGGCGGAGACCTCTGGCAGGTGCTCGACCGGCTGGAGGACGCGGGCTGCAGCCGCTACGTCGTGACGGACGTCACGAAGGACGGGACGCTGCGCGGCCCCAACATCGAACTTCTGCGGGAGGTCACCTCCCGCACGCCGAAGCCGGTCGTGGCATCCGGCGGTGTGTCCAGCCTCGATGACATCGCCGCGCTGCGTGCGCTGGTGCCGCTGGGCGTCGAGGGCGCGATCGTCGGCAAAGCGCTCTACGCGGGGGCGTTCACCCTGGCCGAGGCACTGGATGTCGCAGGGTCCTGACGGCGCCTGCCACCCCGCGGGCGATTCGGCGGGCGTCCCCTGGGAGGGGCGCCGCTTCGAGGCGAACCCGCACGCGGCCGACGACGGATCGGCCGATCCAGCCCTGCTCGCCGCCCTGCAGCGCTTCCGCGCGGGCGACGGGAGCCAGAAAGACGTCGTCGACGCCCTGCGATCGGCCCGCGTCCTGATCCCCCTCATCGCGGAGAAGGGCGAGGAGGGTGTCGCGCCCAGTGGCCTGACGGTCGACAAGACGCAGGAGCTGTCGATCGTGACCGTCGCGGCTCCCGACGGGCGCCGGGTGCAGCCGATCTTCTCCTCCGTCGATGCCATGTCGCGATGGGATGCCACGGCGCGGCCGATCCCCGTCGAGGCGGTGCGTGCAGCCCTCGCGGCCTCGGCCGACGACACCGACCTGATGGTGCTCGATCCGACGTCCGCGACCGAGTTCGTCGTCCGACGGCCGGCCGTGTGGGCGATCGCCCAGGGGATCGACTGGGAGCCCAGCTTCCTTTCGCCGGAGGTGTTCGGCGCGCTTCAGGAGAGCGTGGCGCCGGAGCTCGCGGTCATCGATGTGTCGGTCGCGGCGGGAGACCCTGATGCGCGTCTGCGCGGACCGGAGCTCGTCGTCGTGCTGGAGCTCATGGACGGGCTGGAGCGGGAGGCTCTCGATGCCGTGCTCGCGCGGCTCGCTCAGCGCTGGGCGGCCGACGACCGCATCGCGGTGCTCGCCGACTCGCTCACCGTGAAGCTGAGACGAAGCGCCTGAACTCCGTCAGTTGACGGGGCCGGTGTACTTCTCGCCCGGCCCCTTGCCGATGGGATCGGGGATCACGGAGGCTTCGCGGAAGGCGAGCTGCAGCGAACGCAGGCCGTCTCGCAGCGAGCGCGCGTGCATGTCGCTGATCTCGGGGGCGCCGGCGGTGATGAGACCGGCCAGTGCGTTGATGAGCTTGCGGGCCTCGTCGAGGTCGGTCTGCGTCTCGGGGGAGTCGGCCAGGCCCACCTTCACGGCCGCGGCGCTCATGAGGTGCACGGCGGTGGTCGTGATGACCTCCACCGCTGGCACGTCGGCGATGTCACGCGTCGCCGATTGGGCGGCCCGCTCCTGCTCTTCCCAGCGCTGCTGCCTGTCATCGACGGCTGCATCGTCGTGCTTATCGCTGCCCTGATCGCCCTGTTCGGCCGGAATCGTACTCACGTGCTGCTCTCTGCTAGACTTGGCGCGCACCGGAGTGTTCTGCTCCGGATCGAAAGAGGATCACATCCCACCCGCGCTTGCCGTTCCAGGCTACCGGGTCACGCACTCCGCTCCGGTCACACGGGGTAGCTGCGGAACTCCCTGAGGGAGATCCGCGGTCAGGGTGCAGAACACTGTTGCCGATGTGCGCATCGTGCGGGTGGACGTGATCATCCTTCGCCCGCGACACTGACCTGTGTCGCGGTGGCCGTCCACGCACGAAGAGGAGTTCCGCACATCAGCGATCCCCGCACCAACGACCGCATCCGCGTTCCCGAGGTACGCCTCGTCGGACCCGCGGGTGAGCAGGTCGGCGTCGTCCGCATCGAGGTGGCGCTGCGCCTGGCTCAGGAAGCCGATCTCGATCTGGTCGAGGTGGCCCCCAACTCGAAGCCCCCCGTCGTCAAGATCATGGACTACGGGAAGTTCAAGTACGAGGCAGCGCAGAAGGCCAAGGAAGCGCGACGCAACCAGGCCAACACCGTCCTCAAGGAGGTGCGCTTCCGGTTGAAGATCGAAGCGCATGACTACATCACCAAGCTCAAGCGCGCCGAGGGCTTCCTGCAGGCGGGCGACAAGGTCAAGGCGATGATCCTGTTCCGTGGTCGCGAGCAGTCGCGTCCTGAGCAGGGTGTGCGCCTGCTCCGCAAGTTCGCGGAGGACGTGGCGGAGTTCGGCACGGTGGAGTCCAACCCGACGATCGACGGTCGCAACATGGTCATGGTCATCGCCCCGCACAAGAACAAGTCCGAGGTGAAGACCGAGCAGAACGCCGCGCGCGCCGCCACGAAGCAGGCCGCACGCGAGGCGCGGGCCGGACAGGCCCCCACCGACACCCCCGAAGCCGCTCCGGCGGAGTAGGGGCCCAGACTCCCGCCTCGGCGGGAACCACAACGAAGGAAGAACCATGCCGAAGCAGAAGACCCACTCGGGTGCCAAGAAGCGCTTCAAGGTCACCGGTAGCGGAAAGATCATGAAGCAGCAGGCGAACCTCCGCCACAACTTCGAGGGCAAGCCCACCAAGCGCACCCGTCGTCTCTCGCAGGACCAGGTCCTCGCTCCGGGTGACGCGAAGGTCGCCAAGAAGCTCCTCGGTCGCTGAGCGCCCGACGCACGTATAGGAAGTAAACGAAATGGCAAGAGTCAAGCGGGCAGTCAACGCCCACAAGAAGCGTCGCGTCATCCTCGAGCGCGCCTCCGGTTACCGCGGTCAGCGTTCGCGCCTGTACCGCAAGGCCAAGGAGCAGGTCACCCACTCGCTCGTCTACGCGTACCGTGACCGCCGCAAGCGCAAGGGCGACTTCCGTCGTCTGTGGATCCAGCGCATCAACGCCGCGAGCCGTCAGAACGGCCTGACGTACAACCGCTTCATCCAGGGCCTCGGGCTCGCGGGTGTGCAGGTCGACCGTCGCATGCTGGCCGAGCTCGCCGTCAACGAGCCGGCCGTGTTCGCCTCGCTCGTCGAGACCGCGCGCAAGGCGCTCCCGGCCGACGTCAACGCCCCCAAGGCCTGACGCCGACCAGCCTTCTGGAAGGGCGCCCTCCTCAGGGA
>JAEYVZ010000013.1 GCA_023431405.1 Actinomycetes bacterium | reverse complement strand
CCGCCCATTCGCGGGCGGCATCCGCCGCATCCGCAAGGTTCGGGTGCACGGTCACCGGCGTGCCGGTGGCCTCGACGACGTCGGCGACCTGCTCCGGGTCAGCGGCGCGCTCGGAGTCGGGCGCCGTGGCGAACACGTGACTGACGGCAGGAAGGAGGGTCGCGGCGATGCCGGCGGCGTCCTTGTCTTCGAGGACACCGAGCACGAGACCCCACTCATCGAAATCGAAGGACTGCTGCAGGGCCGCGGACAGGGAACGCGCTCCGTGCGGGTTGTGGGCGGCGTCGACGAGAACCGTCGGTGCCACGCCGATCAGCTGCAATCGACCCGGTGAGGTCACCTGCGCGAGCCCGTCGGTGAGGACGTCGGGAGCGATCGCGAGGCCGCCGCCGCCGATGAGCGACTCCACCGCGGCGATCGCGAGGGCCGCGTTGTGACCTTGGTGCGCCCCGTAGAGAGGCAGATACAGGTCGTCGTAGGTGCCGGCCAATCCGCGCACGGTCAGCATCTGACCGCCGACGGCGAGGCGCTGCTCGGTCACCGCGAACGCGTCGTCCTCGAATGCGATCGACGCGTCGTGGCTGCGCGCCGCTTCACGCAGCGGTGCTTCGGCCGACGGAGGCTGCACGGCAGACACCACGGCGGCGCCCTGCTTGATGATCCCTGCCTTCACGGCGGCGATCTCCGCGATCGTCTCACCGAGCCGGTCGGCGTGATCGATGTCGATGGGCGCGAACACGGCGACGTCACCGTCAGCGGTGTTCGTGGAGTCCCACGCACCGCCCATGCCGACTTCGATGACCGCGACGTCGACAGGGGCGTCGGCGAACGCGACGAAGGCGAGCACGGTGAGGAGCTCGAAGAAGGTCAGCGGCGCCTCGCCGCTGGCCGCGAGCTCATCGTCGACGAGGGTCACGAAGGGGGTGATCTCATCCCAGGCGTCGGCGACGGCGCCATCGTCGATCGGCTCGCCATCGATCATGATCCTCTCCGTGAAGCGCTCGAGGTGAGGGCTCGTGAAAAGGCCTGTACGCAGCCCGTGTGCGCGCACCAGGCTTTCCACGATCCGGCTCGTCGATGTCTTTCCGTTCGTGCCGGTCACGTGGACGACACGGTAGGTGCGCTGCGGGTCATCGAGAAGCTCCAACAGGCGCCGGGTGCGCTCCACGCGCGGTTCCACCCACCGTTCGCCCTGCCGCGTGAGCAGTGTCGAGTAGACCTCGTCAGCACGTGAGCGGTCGCTCATGATCCCTCTCCGATCCGCGACACGGCGATGGTCATGCCGCCGGCATTCGCATAGGTGCCTGCGGCGACGGATGCCGTGTGCTCCGCGTCCTCGGTGTGCCCGGCGGCGAGCAGGGATCCTTCCCCGCGCAGCACGACCCCGTCGGGGCCGACCACCGCGTAGTCGAGGGCGAGGGTCTCCCCCGCCACGTGTGCGGTGCCGAAGGCGGACGCCACGGCTCTGGCATCACCCGCATCGGTGAACAGAAGCTGCAGGCGGATTCGGTCGCTCACTTCGAAACCGGCGGCCTTGCGGGTGTCCTGCACGGCACGGATCACATCGCGGGCAAGGCCCTCGGCTTCGAGCTCGGGGGTCGTCGTGGTGTCGAGCAGCACGAAGCCTCCGCCACCGAGCAGCGCGATGGCGATGCCCTCGGCAACGCCTCCGGCCTCCAGGGTGAGGTCGTACTCCCCCTCCTCGAGCGCGATGCCGTCGACGACGACGGTGCCGTCCTCGACGCTCCACAGTCCTGCCTTCGCGCCGGCGATCACATGCTGCACCTGCTTGCCCAGTCGAGGGCCGGCCGCGCGCGCGTTGACCGACAGACGTTGACTGATGCCGTACTGGTTCGCCAGGTCTTCGCTGAGTTCCTCCAGCACGACCTCCTTGACGTTCAGCTCGTCGCGGATGATGTCCTCGAACTGCGCGAGCGCCGCCGCGTCGGTCATGGCCACTGTCAGTCGGGCGAGGGGCAGTCGCACGCGCTTCCCCTCCTTCTTTCGCAGGGCGTTGGCGACGGACGACACCTCGCGGACGGCATCCATTGCGGCGCGGATGTCGGATGCGGCGGCGAATCGGTCAGCGTCCGGCCAGTCCTGCAGGTGCACGCTGCGGCCGCCCGTGAGTCCCTGCCACACGCGTTCTGTCACGAGCGGCAGCAGGGGCGCAGCGACTCGCGTGAGCGTCTCGAGGACGGTGTACAGCGTGTCGAACGCCTCGCTGGAGGTCGCGACCTCCTCGTCGACCCCGAGCCAGAAGCGGTCACGGGAGCGACGGATGTACCAGTTCGTCAGCGCCTCGGCGAAGTCGCGGAGCTTGGCGGCGGCCATGGTGGAATCGAGTGCTTCCAGGTCCGCTGCGACGTCGCGGACGAGGTCGCCGGTGAGCGCCAAGATGTAGCGATCGAGCACGTTGGTCGAGTCGGTGCGCCAGCGCGCATCGTAGCCGGGGGCGTCGGCACCGAGCCGAGACGCCGATGCGGCGTTGGCGTACGTGGCGAAGAAGTACCAGGCGTTCCACAGCGGCAGCAGGAACTCCCGCACTCCGGCGCGGATCCCCTCCTCGGTGACGACGAGGTTGCCGCCGCGCAGCACCGACGATCCCATGAGGAACCACCGCATCGCGTCAGACCCGTCGCGATCGAACACCTCGCTCACGTCCGGGTAGTTCCGCAGCGACTTGGACATCTTCTGCCCGTCGCTGCCCAGCACGATCCCGTGGCAGGCGACGCCGGCGAATGCGGGCCGATCGAAGAGCGCACCCGACAGCACATGCATGACGTAGAACCAGCCGCGTGTCTGCCCGATGTACTCGACGATGAAGTCGGCCGGCGCGTGCGAGTCGAACCACTCGCGATTCTCGAACGGGTAGTGCACCTGCGCATACGGCATCGACCCAGAGTCGAACCAGACATCGAAGACGTCCTCGATCCGGCGCATCGTCGACCGTCCGGTCGGGTCGTCGGGATTCGGCCTGGTGAGGTCGTCGATGAACGGTCGGTGGAGATCGACCTCCCCCGCCTCGTTGACCGGGAGACGCCCGAAGTCCCGCTCGATCTCCTCGAGCGAGCCGTACACGTCCACGCGCGGGTGCTCCGGGTCGTCGCTCTTCCACACCGGGATGGGCGAGCCCCAGAAGCGGTTGCGGCTGATCGACCAGTCGCGGGCGCCCTCCAGCCACTTGCCGAACTGGCCGTGCTTCACGTTCTCGGGTGCCCACGTGATCTGCTCGTTCAGCTCGAGGAGGCGGTCTTTGATCGCGGTGACCCGGACGAACCAGCTCGAGACCGCCTTGTAGATGAGGGGATTGCGACAGCGCCAGCAGTGCGGGTAGGAGTGCTCGTAGCTGGCCTCGCGCAGGAGTCGTCCTTCGGCCTTGAGCAGTCGGATCAGCGGCCGGTTGGCGTCCATCCACAGCTCGCCGGCGACGTCGCTCACCTGAGGCAGGAACCTGCCGCCATCATCGAGGCTCATGATCAGGGGGATCCCTGCGGCTTCGGTGACCCGCTGGTCATCTTCACCGTAGGCGGGCGCCTGGTGGACGATGCCTGTGCCATCGCTGGTGGTGACGTAGTCGTCGACGAGCACCCGCCAGGCGTTCTCGGTGTGCCAGAGGTCGGCATCCGCGTAGTAGTCGAAGAGGCGGTCGTACTGGACGTCTGCCAGGTCGGCGCCCCGAACGGTGCGTTCGACCGCTTCTCGCGCCGCGTCTGCAGACTCGTAGCCGAGGTCTTTCGCGTACCCCGCGAGCAGGTCGGATGCCAGCAGGTAGCGGTGCCCTTCGCCTTCCGTGCGGTCTGCGTGGACGTCAGCGGCGCCGAGCGGGCCTCCGGGGAGCACCGCGTAGTCGATGTCGGGTCCGACGGCCAGGGCGAAGTTGGTGGGGAGGGTCCACGGCGTCGTCGTCCACGCGAGAGCTCGGACGCCGGTGAGTCCCAGCGCCTCCGCTTTGGCCCCGACCAGCGGGAAGGTGACCGTCACCGACGGGTCCTGACGCATCTTGTAGACGTCGTCATCCATGCGCAGCTCGTGGTTGGACAGCGGAGTCTCGTCGCGCCAGCAGTAGGGCAGCACGCGGTGTCCCTCGTAGGCGAGACCCTTGTCCCACAGGCTCTTGAACGCCCACAGCACCGACTCCATGTAGCCGGTGTCGAGCGTCTTGTAGCCGCGTTCGAAGTCGACCCAGCGCGCCTGGCGGGTGACGTAGTCCTCCCACTCCCGCGTGTATTCGAGCACGGAAGACTTCGCTTTCGCGTTGAACGCGGCGATGCCCATCTCCTCGATCTGGCTCTTCTCCGTGATGCCGAGCTGCTTCATGGCCTCGAGCTCTGCGGGAAGTCCGTGGGTGTCCCAGCCGAAGACGCGGTCGACCTTGTGGCCGCGCATCGTCTGGAAGCGAGGGAAGAGGTCCTTGGCATAGCCGGTGAGGAGGTGTCCGTAATGGGGCAGTCCGTTCGCGAACGGCGGGCCGTCGTAGAACACCCACTCGGGCGCGCCTTCGCGCTGGGCGATCGACGCGCGGAAGGTGTCGTCGCGCTTCCAGAACTCGAGGATCTCCCGCTCGATGTCAGGGAATCGCGGGCTGGGAACGACGTCGGCGGCGGGGCCGAACGCTGAGGTCTTGGGGTAGGTCATGTCTCTCCAGCAGGTGCGATGCGTCCTGCGAGGACGATCCGTTCTGCGGACCGCGGTACCACCCCGCTTGTCCCATCCGCGTTGCGGATGCGACCTCTCTCCGACGGCTGTGACGGGCCTGCCCCGCTCGGGTCTACTCCCCCGACGGCGCCGGGGTTTCTTCCGAGAGCTCCCCGGTGATGGCCGGATCGTTGCTGATTCCACCAAGTATAGATGCCGGGCGGTGTCGATGTCGGGCGGCGCCGGTACCGGCGGTTCCCGTTGGGCGTCCCGACTACGGGGTCCGGTGAGTATCCTCGTCGGATGGCTCGCCGCACCCCCGCCCTGACCGCCCCACGCCTGCTGCCCCCAGACGTACCGGGCGTCCTCGCCCCGCTGCCGACGATCGAGCCTCGCAGCGAGGTCGCCGCAGCGGAGATCGCCGACGTCACCGGGGTGCTCGCGTCGGAGCATGCGCACGTCGTCGAGTCGCGTGTCACGCGTGCGCGTCTGGATGAATGGCGGCTCACGGGGACGACGCTCACCGACGTCGAGTTGACAGACGTCGTGGCCGGGTCTGTCCGCGCTGTCGACGCTCGATGGCGCCAGACCGCGTGGTCGGGAGGCCGCGCGTCGACGTTCGATGCTGTGCGCCTCACGGCCGATGGGGTGCGCATCGAGGGTGTCCGATTCGAGTACGCGAACCTCGCCGCAGCCCGTCTGACCGACGTCCTCTTCGTCGACTGCCTCTTCACGACGCTCGATCTGCCCCAGGCGAAGGCGGACCGGGTTGCTTTCGAGCGCTGCCGAGCCGACGAGGTCGACACTCGGGGGCTCGTGGCGCGCGACCTCGATCTCCGGGGCCTCGACGCGTCGCGGTTCACCGACCTCTCGGGACTCCGCGGGGCCGTGCTCTCTTCGGAGCAGGCGGCTTTCCACGCCGACGCGCTCGCACGATCTGTCGGCATCGTCATCCTCTGACGGCGCCCGGCGGAGAGTCCCCGCCGGGATAGAATCAGATGCCCCACCCACACTCAGGCACGCTCACACGGTGCCGCACATATCGCTCGAGGAGACACCCATGGCGAACATCCCTGACAAGCCCGCGCTGGAAGGCCTCGAGCAGAAGTGGGATGCCGCGTGGTCCGCCGACGGCACGTACTTGTTCGACCGTGATCGGGCGGCCCAGTCCGGTCGGTCGGGCGTCTACTCCGTCGACACGCCGCCGCCGACCGCTTCGGGGAGCCTGCACATCGGGCACGTGTTCAGCTACACGCACACCGACATCAAGGTGCGCTTCGAACGTATGCGCGGCAAGACCGTGTTCTACCCGATGGGTTGGGACGACAACGGGCTGCCGACCGAGCGGCGCGTGCAGAACTTCTACGGCGTTCGCTGCGACACCTCTCTGCCCTACGACCCTGATTTCACCCCGCCGTTCCGGGGCGACGCGAAGAGCCTGAAGCCGGCCGACCAGGTTCCCATCAGCCGACGCAACTTCATCGAGCTCTGCGAAGAGCTGACCCTCGAAGACGAGAAGCAGTTCGAGCAGCTGTTCCGCCAGCTCGGACTGTCGGTCGACTGGACGCAGACGTACCGCACGATCTCAGACGACACCATCCGCACCAGCCAGCTCGCGTTCCTGCGCAACCTCGAGCGTGGTGAGGCGTACCAGGCGATGGCGCCGACGCTGTGGGACATCGACTTCCGCTCCGCGATCGCGCAGGCCGAGCTGGAAGACCGCGAGCAGCAGGCGTCGTACCACCGCATCGCCTTCCACAAGACCGACGGCTCCGGTGACATCCACATCGAGACGACACGCCCCGAACTGCTCGCGGCGTGCGTCGCGCTCGTCGCGAATCCCGATGACGACCGCTACAAGCCGTACTTCGGCTCGACGGTGCGCACTCCGCTGTTCGGCGTCGAGGTGCCGGTTCTCGCGCATCCCCTCGCCCAGCAGGACAAGGGCACCGGCATCGCGATGATCTGCACCTTCGGTGACGTGACCGACATCATCTGGTGGCGAGAGCTCGACCTCCCCAACCGCACGATCCTCGGTCAGGACGGACGTGTGCTCGCCGAAGCGCCCGATGCCCTGGTGACGGATGCGGCGAAGGCCGCCTACGCGGAGATCGCAGGCAAGACGGTCTTCAGCGCGAAGAAGCGCATCGTCGAACTCCTGCAGGAATCGGGCGAGCTCCTCGAAGTGTCGAAGCCCTTCCAGCACCCCGTCAAGTTCTACGAGAAGGGCGACCGACCGCTGGAGATCGTCTCCACGCGGCAGTGGTACCTCCGAAACGGCGCGCGCGACGCTGCACTCCGCGAGAAGCTCATCTCGCTCGGCCAGCAGATGTCGTGGCATCCCGACTTCATGCGCGTGCGGTACGAGAACTGGACCAACGGCCTCACGGGCGACTGGCTGGTCTCACGGCAGCGGTTCTTCGGTGTGCCGATTCCCGTCTGGTATGGGCTCGACGAGAACGGCGAGCGTGATTACGACCGCGTCATCACCCCCGACCTCGGCCAGCTTCCGGTCGACCCGACGATCGACGCACCGGCGGGCTACGAGGAGTCGCAGCGCGGCGTTCCCGGAGGCTTCGAAGGCGAGAAGGACATCTTCGACACCTGGGCGACCTCGTCGCTGACGCCTCAGCTGGCCGGTGGGTGGGAGCGGGACCCGGAGCTGTGGAACCTCGTCGCCCCCTTCGACGTGCGCCCGCAGGGCCAGGACATCATCCGCACCTGGCTGTTCTCCACGATGCTGCGCAGTGCGCTGGAGGACGACCGCGCCCCCTGGACCGACGCGTCGATCTCGGGATTCATCGTCGACCCCGATCGCAAGAAGATGTCGAAGTCCAAGGGCAACGTCGTCACCCCCGCCGACATCCTGTCCAGCCACGGCACCGATGCGGTGCGCTACTGGTCGGCATCGAGCAGGCTCGGCGCCGATGCGGCCTTCGACCCGCAGAATCCCACACAGGTCAAGATCGGTCGGCGACTGGCGATCAAGGTGCTGAACGCTGCGAAGTTCGTGCTCTCGTTCCCGGTGCCGGAAGGTGCGGCGATCACTCACGACCTCGACGCCTCCATGCTCGCGACGCTCGACCGGGTGATCGCAGAGGCGACGAAGGCCTTCGCCTCCTACGACCACGCCCGCGCGCTGGAGGTCACCGAGGCGTTCTTCTGGACGTTCTGCGACGACTATCTCGAGCTCGTGAAGGAGCGCGCGTACAACCAGGCCGACAGCGGACAGGCCTCCGCGGCGCTCGCACTGCGGCTTGCGCTCTCCTCGCTTCTGCGCCTCCTCGCGCCCGTGCTGTCGTTCGCGACCGAAGAGGCGTGGTCATGGTTCGAAGAGGGCTCCATTCACACCGCGGCCTGGCCGGAGCCTCTGGGAATCCAGGGCGACCCGTCGGTGCTCGAAGCCGTCGGTGAAGCGCTGATCGCGGTGCGACGGGCCAAGACCGAGGCGAAGGCTTCGCAGAAGACGCAGGTGGAGAGCCTCACGATCGTCGGCCCTGAAACCGCGCTGGAGGCCGTGCGTTCCGCTGAGGGCGATCTTCGTGCGGTGGGCCGCATCGGCACCGTCGAGTACGCGTCGTCCGAATCGCTCGCCGTGCGCGACATCGTTCTCGTGCCGCAGGAGGCGTGACATGCGCCTCGGTACGCGCTGGACGAGCGGGGCGCCGCTTCCCGCGGCGGTGCCCGCGGTTCTCCACGAGCAGATCCAGATCATCGACGAGGCGATTCCCGGCGATCAGCTCGGCCAGCCTCGCCCGAGCTGGACACTCACCTTCCTTGAAGGGCGCCCCGTCGCCGAACTCGATACGGGTGTGATCGTGGAGGCCACGGCCGACGGTGCCGTGATCGTGCGCCACGATCACGAAGACGAGTTCGGCTGAGCCGACTCCCGCCTGGGTGGCTCGGCGGCTTCGGCTCCCGCGCGGCGGGTGCCGTCGACGAGGAGCCGTGCAGCGAACAGGCTGGCGACGACGACCACCGCGCCCCCGAGCCAGAACGGGAGGCGGAGGTCGGAGCGTCCGACCCAGCCCCCGATGAGGGTGGCGACGGGGAACAGTCCCCAGGTGGCCGTGCGGATGACTCCGAGGACGCGGCCGAAGATCTCGGGCGGAACGATCTGCTGGCGGAGGCTCCCCCACGGCACGTTCCACACCGCCACTGCGCCGGCGGAGAGGGAGAACGTGAGCACGGCGGTCCACACCTCCGGGGCGAGTCCGGTCAGAAGCAGCATGATCCCGGTCATGAGCACGGCCCCGAGCATGACCGGTCCGCGACCGAACCGCGCGACCAATTGAGGCGAGACGAGCGAGCCGGCAAGGGCCCCTACGCCGATCCCCGCGGTGATGAAGCCGATCGCTGCCACGTTCACGCCCATCGTCTCCAGGAAGAAGAGGATGATCACGGCCTGGGCGAACGAGAGCAGGGAGCCGATCAGAGAGGTGAAGACGACCATTGCGCGCAGGTAGCGGTGGCGCCAGAGATACAGCACAGCTTCCCGCGTGCCGACATGGGGCGTCGGGTCACCGGCGGTGAGGGGTTCAGCGACCACGCCGGCCGCGACGTCCCCTGCCGTCGTCATCGCTATGTCTTCCGCGTTCCGTCGCAGCGGCCGCGCCGCCGACAGCGGAAGCAGCAACGCAAGGACGATCGGGATCAGGTATCCGGCACTCGCCGCCCACAGCGGGAGCCCGAGGGAGACGGCGAAAAGCACGCCGGCGATGGGAGTCGCCACGAAATTGTCGATCGTGATCTGCGCGGCCTGCATCCAGCCGTTCGCCCGATCGAGCTGATCGCGCCCCACCACACCCGGGATGACCGCGTTGGTCGCGTTGTCGAAGAGCGTTTCACCGAGGCCGAAGATGAGCGTTCCGACGAACAGCGCCCACAGCGTCAGAGTTCCGGTGCTCGCCAGGAGCGCCAGCCACACCGCGACGGCGCCGCGGATCGTGTTCGCGAGCGACATGATGACGCGTCGATCGAAGCGGTCCACGATCATGCCCGCGGGGAGTCCGAAGACGAGCCAGGGCACGAACGCCAGAGCGGCGATCACGGAGATGAGGAGGGGATCTCTGGTCAGGGTGGTCGCCGCCAGCGGCACCGCGGTCCGTCCCAGACCGTCGGCCAGGTTGCTGAACGCTGCTGCCGTCCACAGCTTGCCGAAGTCGCGTCCGAGTCCCCGGCGCGCCTCGAGCTTCGTCGCCGTCATCTCGGGAGGATTCCGGTTGAGCCGAGGGCGAGCGCCGTGCGGCGGGCGTCGTCGGCTGCGACGGCCGCCACAGCAGTGGAGCGGAGGCGTCGTTGCATGCGGGCGACGGCGAATGATTCGACCGTCTTCGACACCCACAGCAGCGCGCGATCGGATGGTGTGGGAGTCACTCTGCGGCCGCCGAGCGCTGCCGACGTCCATGCTGCAGTGGTCATGATCAGAGTCCTTCTTCGGGAAGCGGGAAGATGTCAGCGCGGACGCTGATGGAAGCGACGTCGTCACCCTTCTGGTCGCGGTACTTCTCACCCGCGGCGTCGATGACGGCTTGCAGTTCTTCGATGAATTCGAGCGTCTGCTCGTAGGTCATGTGGAGCGTGGCCGTGGAGATGAGCGCGTTCTCCTTGAGCTCGTCCGGCTTGTCGATGGTCTCGTTGACGTAGCGCATGAGCTGGCGATGCCGGCGATTGAGGAACTCCGTCATGATGACTTGCGTGGCCGCCTTGCCTGCGGGGGTCTTCACGGCGTCCGGATTGGTGAAAGAGATGCCGCCGGGCGTGCGCTCCCACCAGCGCTCGCGCCCGGATCCGCGATCTCCCACCTCTCTGATGAGGTCGTGCTTCGCCAGCGCCCGCAAGTGATAACTCGTCGCTCCGGAGGACTCCCCTGTGAGTTCAGCGAGCGTGCTCGCCGTCTGCGGGCCGTACTGCGACATCAGGTCGTAGATCTGGACGCGGAGGGGATGCGCGAGCGCCTTGAGTGCGCCGGCGTCCAGTACACGCATGGAGTCCGTAGGTCGGGGAGCAGTCGCGTCTTCGGTCATGAATGCAAAGATAGCTTTGCAGTGTCTTCATTGCAAGTATTTCTTTGCAAGTCATTCTTTGCATGCCGATGGATCGCGCTCTACGCTGGTGCGATGACGGACGCCTCACATACGAACCCGCTTCTCGCCCCCTCCTCGCTCCCCTACGGATTGCCGGACTACCGCCTCATCCGCCCCGAGCACTACCTCCCTGCATTCGAGACGGCGTTCGCCGAGCACCGAGGGGAGATCGATGCGATCACGCGGGTGAGATCCGCGCCGACCTTTGAGAACACCCTCGAACCGCTCGAGCGTGCCGGAGACCTCCTCGGCCGCGTCGCCCGGACCTTCTACACCGTCTCGTCGGCCGACGCGACGGAGGAGATCCAGGCCATCGAAGAAGAGCTCGCGCCGCTCATGTCGGCACATCAGGACGCCATTCAACTCGATGCGCATCTCTACGCCCGCATCCGAACTGTCTACGAGCAGCGCGACGACTCCCGTCACGATCCCGAACAGCGATACCTCGTCGAGCGCTGGTACACCGAGATGACGCACGCCGGAGCGGGCCTCGATGCGAGTGAGAAGGAGAAGCTGACCGAACTGAATCAGCGGCTCTCGGTGCTCACCACCACGTTCGAGAAGAACCTCCTCGCCGACTCGAACGACCTCGCCGTCGTCTTCGACACTCCCGAGCAACTCGACGGACTCACGGCGGGAGAGATCTCCGCGGCCGCGGCGAATGCGGCCGACCGAGGAGTCGACGGGTACGTCGTCACCCTGACCCTCTTCACGGGCCACCCTTACCTGTCCACGCTCACCGATCGCGAGAGCCGGCGAAGGCTGCTCGATGCGTCGCGCAGCCGAGGCTCCCGTGGCAACGAGAACGACAATCGTGCCGTGCTCCGGGAGATCGTCCGTCTGCGGGCACAGCGTGCGGCGCTGCTGGGCTATCCGTCTCACGCCGCGTACGTGACCAGCGACGAGACCGCGGGATCGCCGGAAGCCGTCCACTCTCTGCTCCGGCGGCTCGCAGCGCCCGCCGCGGCGAATGCGCGCCGCGAGCAGGAAGCTCTGCAGGAGCTCGCGGATGCGGCCGGTGACGGCATAGCCATCGAAGCGCACGATTGGGCCTTCTACACCGAGCAGGTCAGAAAGGCGCGATACGACCTCGACCGGACCGCGTTGCGCCCGTGGTTCGAAGCGGAGCGGGTGCTGCACGATGGGGTGTTCCGGGCGGCCACGCAGCTCTACGGCATCACTTTCACCGAGCGACCTGACCTTCCGTCGTATCACCCGGATGCTCGCGTCTTCGAGATCCACAACGCAGACGGCAGCGAACTGGGCCTGTTCGTGCTCGACCTGTACACGCGAGACACCAAGCGCGGCGGGGCGTGGATGAACTCCATCGTCGAGCAGTCACGCCTGCGCGGCACCCAGCCGATCGTCGTCAACAACCTCAACGTCCCGAAACCGGCCGCGGGCCAGCCGACTCTCCTGACGCTCGACGAGGTCACGACGCTGTTCCACGAGTTCGGGCACGCTCTCCACGGACTGTTCGCAACGGTCACCTATCCGCACTTCGCAGGGACGAATGTGTTTCGCGACTTCGTGGAGTTCCCGAGTCAGGTCAACGAGATGTGGATCTTCTGGCCCGAGATCCTCACGGCTTACGCGCGCCACGTGGAGACGGACGAGCCGTTGCCTGCCGAGGTCGTGGAGAAGCTGCGCGCGTCGGAGACCTTCAACCAGGGCTTCGCGACCAGCGAGTACCTGGCCGCATCGTGGATCGATCAGGCCTGGCACTCGCTCACACCCGATGAGGCGGCAGCCGATATCGACGTCGCTCGTTTCGAGGCCGACGCGCTGGCCGACATCGGACTCGATAATCCCGCCGTGCCCACCCGCTATTCGTCGACATACTTCGCGCACGTCTTCTCCGGCGGCTACAGCGCCGGCTACTACTCCTACATCTGGAGCGAGGTGCTCGACGCCGACACCGTGGAGTGGTTCCGAGAGAATGGCGGTCTCACGCGCGCGAACGGTGATCGCTTCCGCTCGCGACTGCTGGGCGTCGGCGGATCCAAGGATCCGCTGGAGGCATATCGGGACTTCCGCGGCCGTGATGCGGAGATCGCGCCGCTGCTGGAGCGGCGAGGGCTGACTGCCTAGTGAGGCGGCGCCGCTGAAGGGTGAGCAACGCCCCTCGGCGGCGCCACCTCGTAGACGAGCCGCGCGAACTGCCCTGCCGCGTGAGCGGACACCAGTCGCAGCCGATCGGATTCGACCCGGCGCGGAAGAAGCGGCGCGCCGCCGTCGAGCAAGACAGGTGCGATCGAGACGGCGAGTCGGTCGAGTGCCCCGGCGTCGATGAACTGCCCTGCCAGATCACCGCCGCCCACGACCCACACGTCGCGTTCTCCGGCGGCCGCACGGATCGCGGGGAGCGCCCCGGCGACCGGTCCGCGAACGAATCGCACGTCGGCGCCCCGCGGTACGGGCAGTTCCCGCGTCGTGAAGACGAACGTGGGCTTGTCGCCGTGAAACTCCTGCCACCGTTCCGGGTGCGCCAGGATGTCGGATTCGTTCAGGAGCCACTCATAGGTCGACGACCCCTCGACGAGCACGCCGATGTTGGCGGGGAGCAAGTCGGGATCGGGCTCTTCGCCGCCCTCGACGGCGAAGAGCCAGGACAGCGAGTGCGATTCGTCGGCTATCCAGCCGTTGAGAGAAGTGGCGGTGTCGTAGACGAATTGCGGCATCCCCGCAGAGTACGAGGGGCATCCGACACTGCTGTGGCGCGAGAGGTCAGGCGCTCTTGCGCTTCTGCCGGAGGACGAGGGTGGGTGCCGCTCCTTCGGTGACCGCGGCGCGCGTCACGATCACCTTGTCGACGTCTTCCGTCGACGGGATCTCGAACATGATCGGTCCCAGCACGTCTTCGAGAATCGCACGCAGGCCACGTGCTCCGGTCTTGCGGGCTACGGCGAGGTCCGCGATGGCGAGCAGTGCGTCGTCCTCGAACTCGAGCTCCACGCCGTCGAGTTGGAACATGCGCTGATACTGCTTGACGAAGGCGTTCTTCGGTCCCGTGAGGATTTCGATGAGAGCGGTCTGGTCGAGCGGCGAGACGGAGGTCACCACAGGCAGACGCCCGATGAACTCCGGGATCAGCCCGAACTTGTGGAGGTCTTCCGGCTGCACCTCGCTGAAGAGCTCGAGGTCTTTGCCCTTCTCATGGAGGGGGGCTCCGAAGCCGACGCCGTGCTTCCCGACGCGGGCCGAGATGATGTCCTCGAGGCCGGCGAATGCGCCCGCGACGATGAACAGCACATTCGTCGTGTCGATCTGGATGAACTCCTGGTGCGGATGCTTGCGCCCGCCCTGCGGCGGGACCGAGGCGACGGTCCCTTCGAGGATCTTCAGAAGCGCCTGCTGCACGCCCTCGCCGGAGACATCACGCGTGATGGAGGGGTTCTCCGCTTTGCGGGCGATCTTGTCGACCTCATCGATGTAGATGATGCCGGTCTCGGCACGCTTCACGTCGAAATCGGCGGCCTGCAGAAGCTTCAGGAGGATGTTCTCCACGTCTTCGCCGACGTAGCCGGCCTCGGTGAGAGCGGTGGCGTCGGCAACGGCGAACGGGACGTTGAGGCGCTTCGCGAGGGTCTGCGCGAGGTACGTCTTTCCGCATCCGGTCGGGCCGAGGAGAAGGATGTTGCTCTTCGCGATCTCGACCTCATCAGCCCGCTGCTCGGCGGGCTGCAGCGTGGAGTGCGCACGCACGCGCTTGTAGTGGTTGTAGACGGCCACGGCGAGGGCGCGCTTGGCCGATTCCTGCCCCACCACGTACTCCTCGAGGAACGAGAAGATCTCTCTCGGCTTGGGCAGATCGAAGTCGGCCACGGCACCATCGCTGGATTCGGCCATGCGCTCTTCGATGATCTCGTTGCAGAGTTCGACGCATTCGTCGCAGATGTAGACGCCGGGACCGGCGATGAGCTGCTGCACCTGCTTCTGGCTCTTGCCGCAGAAGGAGCACTTGAACAGGTCGGCGCTCTCACCGATGCGTGCCATGGGTGCCCCTCCTGGATCGTCAGACCTGTCGAGCCTAACCGCTCCCACCGACAACACGGCGCATTTCGCGCCTCAGACCGTGTCACGGAACGCAGAAGGCCCCGACGATGATCCCGTCGGGGCCTTCTGCTGCGCGAGCCGGATCAGGAGGTGATCGCGGCGGGCGTGCGCTTGCGCGAGGTGAGCACCTGGTCGACGATTCCGTACTCCAAGGCATCCTGTGCCGAGAGGATCTTGTCGCGGTCGATGTCCTTGTTGACCTCGGCCGCCGTCTTGCGCGTGTGCCGAGCCATGGTCTCTTCGAGCCACGTGCGCATGCGGAGGATCTCGGCCGCCTGGATCTCGATGTCGGACGCCTGACCGTGTCCGGCCTCCCCCACCGCGGGCTGATGCATCAGGATGCGCGCGTTCGGGAGCGCCAGGCGCTTCCCGGGTGCGCCAGCGGCCAGAAGCACCGACGCGGCAGAGGCGGCCTGACCGAGCACGACCGTCTGAATCTCAGGCGAGACGTACTGCATCGTGTCGTAGATCGCCGTCATCGCGGTGAACGATCCACCGGGCGAGTTGATGTACATGACGATGTCGCGATCGGGGTCCTGCGACTCCAGCACGAGGAGCTGCGCCATGACGTCGTCGGCGGACGCGTCGTCGACCTGTACGCCGAGGAAGATCACACGGTCTTCGAACAGCTTGTTGTACGGGTCCTGGCGCTTGTAGCCATAGGCGGTGCGCTCCTCGAACTGCGGCAGGATATAGCGGCTCTGCGGCAGGTGAAGGCCCTGCACGGAATGCTGCGGAGCGCCGAAGGCGGGTGTGTTCATTCTGGTTCTCCTCCGGTCTCAGTTCTCGGTGCCGCCGCCGCCGACCACGTCAGTGGCCGACTCGCGGATGTGGTCGACGAAGCCGTACTCCAGCGCTTCTTCGGCGCTGAACCAGCGGTCGCGGTCGCCGTCCGCATTGATCTGCTCGACCGACTTGCCCGTCTGGGCGGCCGTGATCTCGGCGAGGCGCTTCTTCATGTCGAGGATGAGCTGCGCCTGGGTCTGGATGTCGCTCGCCGTGCCGCCGAACCCTCCGTGAGGCTGGTGGAGGAGCACGCGTGCGTTCGGCGTGATGTAGCGCTTGCCCTTCGTTCCGGCTGTCAGCAACAGCTGTCCCATCGAGGCGGCCATGCCGATTCCGACGGTCACGATGTCGTTCGGGACGAACTGCATCGTGTCGTAGATGGCCATGCCCGCGGTGATGGAGCCGCCGGGCGAGTTGATGTAGAGGTAGATGTCTTTTTCGCTGTCTTCAGCGGCGAGAAGAAGGATCTTCGCGCAGATCTCGTTGGCGTTGTCGTCGCGCACCTCCGACCCGAGCCAGATGATGCGGTCTTTCAACAGCCTGTCGAAGACGCTCGTCGCGACAAGAGGTTCAGCCATGGATGCTCCTGATTCCGGGTGGTCCGTTCGCCATCGAATCTACCGACGCGCCGCCAGTGACCCGCCCGTGTTCGCCGTCGGCATATCGGCAGCGGGGCGCGTCGGCGCGGGGAAATGACGATGGGGCCGGATGCCGTGGCATCCGACCCCGTCGTGCGAATCGTTTACTCCGCGTCGGCCTTCTTGGCCTGGGCCTTCTTCGCCGGTGCCTTCTTCGCCGGCGCCTTCTTGGCGGGCTTCGCCTCGGCGTCGCCCTCGGCCTCGTCGGCCTTCTTGGCGGGTGCCTTCTTGGCCGGTGCCTTCTTGGCCGGCGCCTTCTTCGCGGGCTTGTCGTCCGCGGCTTCCGACTCATCGGCCTCGGTCTCGTCCTCGACAGCGGCGAAGCCGGTGAGGTCGACAGCGTTGCCGTCGGTGTCGACGACCTTCACCTTGCCCAGCGCGATCGCGAGTGCCTTGTTGCGCGCGACCTCGCCGACCATGAGCGGGAGCTGGTTGCCCTGCTGGAGCGCGTCGACGAACTCCTGCGGAGCCATGCCGTACTGGGCTGCCGACTGGATGAGGTACTGCGTCAGCTCTTCCTGCGAGACCTGCACGTCGGACGACTCGGCGAGCTTGTCGAGGATCATCTGGGTGCGGAACTGCTTCTGGCTCGCCTCTGTCACCTCGGCGCGGTGCTCATCGTCTTCGAGTCGGCCTTCGCTCTCGAGGTGCTGGTGCACCTCGTCTTCGACGAGCTGCGCCGGAACCGGGATCTCGACCTTCTCAAGGAGCGCTTCGACGAGCTTGTCGCGGGCGGCGGCCCCCTGAACGAAAACGGACTGCTCGGCCAGACGCGAGGCGATGCTCTCGCGCAGCTCGGCGATCGTGTCGAACTCACTGGCGATCTGAGCGAACTCGTCGTCGGCTTCGGCGAGCTCGCGCTCCTTGACCGACTTGACGGTCACGGAGACCTCCGCCTCCTTGCCGGCGTGGTCGCCGCCGACGAGCGTCGAGCGGAACGTGGTGTCCTCACCGGCGGTGAGGGAGTCGACTGCTTCGTCGATTCCCTCGAGCAGCTCGCCCGAGCCGACCTCGTACGACACGCCCTCCGCGCGGTCGATCTCGTTGCCGTCGATCGTCGCGACCAGGTCGAGCTCGCCGAAGTCGCCCGTCGCAGCGGGACGGTCGACGGTCACCAGCGTGCCGAAGCGTCCGCGGAGACGGTCGAGCTCGGCTTCGACAGCCGCGTCATCGGTCTCGACCTTGTCGACCTCGAGGGTGATCTCGGAAAGCTCGGGAAGGTCGAACTCGGGACGCACGTCCACCTCGACCTCGACCTTGAGGTCGCCGGAGAAGTCCTTCTCGTTCGGCCAGTCGACGACCTCGGCCGACGGGCGGCCCACGATGCGGAGCTCGTTGGCGGCCACCGCCTCACGGTAGAAGTTGTCGAGCCCTTCGCTGACGGCGTGCTCCAGGACCGCACCGCGACCGATGCGCTGATCGATGATCGGCGCGGGCACCTTGCCCTTGCGGAAGCCGGGGATCTGCACGTCCTGAGCGATGTGCTCGTACGCGTGGGCGATGCTGGGCTTCAGCTCGTCCGGGGTGACCGTGATGTGCAGCTTCACCCGGGTGGGGCTGAGCTTCTCGACGGTGCTCGTGACCATGCCTGTTCGTTCTCCTCGTGTGCGGTCGCGCACATGCACGTCCGTGTTGCGGTCTGGGTCTAGGGGGCCGTGGTCGGGGCGACAGGATTTGAACCTGCGGCCTCCCGCTCCCAAAGCGGGCGCTCTACCAAGCTGAGCTACGCCCCGGGGCGCGCACATGTACGTGCGTCGATGACGGCCTGGTCAAGTCTAGCCGACATCGCCCTGTACACTGTTCCCGGAGCCGTTCGATCGGCCTCCGGGGATGTAGCTCAATGGTAGAGCCTCAGTCTTCCAAACTGATGGTGCGGGTTCGATTCCCGTCATCCCCTCCACACCGGTACCGCGTTGACGGAACCCCTGCGCCGCCGTGATCCTCGAGCGCGCATCGCCATCGCCCCCGCAGAGGCGGTCCGTGATGCCGCGGGCGAATCGGCACGTGGTGTCGCTAAAATGCGGACAGGGTGCCGCGCGCCGCGATCGGCTCGTTGTCGGGGACTTCTCCCTGTCGCAGGCACCCCTATGCCCACCCCACGTGTTCTGCCTGCCCCGGCGGTAATCCCGCCCCGAGTCTGTGAGGTTCGTGCTGTGTCGGATCTCGCCACCAGATCTGGCGCTCGGACTCTTCTTCTGTCGGTGCTGTTGAGTGCTCCCGGACCACTTGTCGTTGGGCTGGGGCTGCTGGTGGGGCACAGTTCCACCCAAGTCGCGGATTTCGTCCGCAGGACGGCGGAGTTGCTGGCCATCGTCGCATCCTTCGTGGTGTATCGCGTCACCACTGCCGATGGTGCCCGCGATGAACGACGACGGTGGCGGTTGGAGCGTGCCTGCAACGTCTTCGTTGGTGGCATGATGTTCCTCGCAAGCGTCGCGATGCTCGTGGTGACCCTCCTGGCGCCGACGAAGCACAGCGGCAACGCGATCCCCGGACTGGCCATCGCAACACTGGGGCTCATCGCCAACACTGCATTTTGGATCCGGTTCACGCGACTCAATCGAACGAAGCGCAACGCTATCCTGCGCGTGCAATCGAGGCTCTACCGAGCCAAAAGCCTGGTGGATGGGTGTGTGACCGTCGCGCTGCTATCGGTGATCGTCGCCCCCAACTCCAGCTTGTCTCATTGGCTGGACTTCTCGGGTGCGCTTTCGGTGGCCGCCTACCTCGGATTCTGCGGTGTGCAGACCATCCTGGAAGCGCGGAGAGGAAGCGGCCTGGAGCTGCTCCCGCCGGAGGCACCGCCCACCGCGCCTCGCTAGAGGGCGCGAGCGGGCCCGCTCCGCCTGTCAGCCGGAAGCAGCGGGCGTTCCGCGGCCGCATGCGTCTCCGCGTGCCCCCGATACACCTCGGCGTTTCTGCGGATGCCGGCGCGCTCCGCGTCGGTCAGTCCGCGCCGCACCTGTGCGGGAACACCGGCGACGAGCGACCCATCGGGGATGACGGTGCCCTCCAGGACGACCGCGCCGGCCGCGACGAGGCACTGGCGTCCGACGACGGCGCCGGAGAGCACGACACTCCCCATGCCGATGAGAGAGTCGTCGCCGATCGTGCAGCCGTGGACGACGGCGTTGTGTCCGACGGACACGTTCTCACCGATGACGACCGGATGGCCGGCATCGACGTGCACTGACACGTTGTCCTGCAGGTTGCTGCCGGCTCCCAGGCTGATGGAGTCGCTGTCGCCTCGCACCACGGCGTTGTACCAGACGCTCGCCCCTTCGCCGATCCGAACGCGGCCGATCACCCGCGCCCCGGGGGCGACGAAGCTCGTCGGATGCAGTGCGGGCGTGGCTCCGGATACCGCGAGAACGGTGGCGTCATCGGCAACGGTCATGCGACCGACGTTACACGCGCACCCGCCGCGTGCTGCGGGTAAGCGGAGCCTTCTCTTCCTTGCGGAATGCTCGCGGCTGAGTAGCGTTTCATCCAGTGCAGGGCGAGACCCTGCGGCAACGGAGGCGAGAGAGATATGACCAAGACGCAGACCATCCCCGCGACGACCGCCGGCACCGAGGCGGCCACGAGCACCGCACAGCTCCTGAGCCCCGTCGTGCTCGGACTGCAGGCCCTCGCCGTCAACGGCAAGCAGGCTCACTGGAATGTCCGCGGCAGCAACTTCATCGCCGTCCACGAGCTGCTCGACACGATCGTCGCGAACGCGCAGGGCTTCGCCGACCTCGCCGCCGAGCGGATCGTCGCGCTGGGCCTCCCGATCGACGCGCGCGCCGTGACGATCGCCGAGAAGACCAGCACGGCGGTTCCCGCAGGCTTCGCGCCGTGGCAGGACGAGATCCGCGCAGTCATCGCCGACATGGATGCCGTGCTGGCCGACGTCCAGGCAGCCATCGACGGACTCGACGAGACAGACCTCACGAGCCAGGACGTCGCTATCGCGATCAAGGCCGGACTCGACAAGGACCGTTGGTTCCTCTTCGCACACATCGCGGAGTGATCCCACTCGACGTGTGAGTCGCGAAAGGGCCCAGGAGCTTCGGCTCCGGGGCCCTTTCTGTAGCGCGACCTCGGGTGCTGATGCCGGAGACGGTCCCCTGGACCGAAAGTCCGCGAACGCTTCTCAGCCGATGTGAGTCAGTCGACCCTCGATCATCGTCGCGTGGACCTGTGTCGCCCGAAGGTGCGCGTCGTCCGCGTGGAGAGGATCCCGGTCGACCACGGCCAGGTCGGCGAGCATGCCCGGCTCCAGAGCGCTTCCCGACGCCGACCCGCCCGCGGTGGACGCGGCCAGAGCGGTGGCGGCATCCACGCCCTGATCCGGACGCCAGGCAGGTCGGCCATCTCGCGTGCGATGGACGGCCGCGGCCATCGCCGCCCAAGGGTCGAGCGGCGAGACCGGCGCGTCGGACCCGAAGAGCAGGTTCGCCCCGGCATCCGCCAAGGCACGCAGAGGGTAGGGCAGTGCGGTCTGACCGGCCCAGATGCTGTCGGTCATGTCACGATCGTCGACGGCGTGCTCCGGCTGAACGCTGGCTCCGACGCCGAGCCGGGCGAACCGGGCGATGTCGGCATGGGCGACCAGTTGCGCGTGCTCGATCGTGCCCACGGCGCCCGTTGCGGCGAACGCGTCGAGGGCATACGTATTGGCGATGTCGCCGATCGCGTGCACGGCGCAGGCGAGCCCGTTCGCGGTCGCGCGCGTCATCAGAGCGCGGAGCTCCTCGGGAGGCACCGTGAGGACCCCGCGATTGTGCGGGTCTCCCGGATAGGGATGCGAGCAGGCCGCGGTGCGCGTTCCGAGCGATCCGTCGGTGATGATCTTCAGCGATCCCATGCGCACGAGTCCGCGCCGATCCAGCGCGTCTCCCGTCTCGAGCCCCTCCGCGATCGTGCGCTCCAGCAGTGCCGGGTACACGCCGAACGACACCCGCATGCCGTCGAAGCCGGCGTCGAGCCGGCGCGCCCAGGCGCCCGCGTTCCACGCCATGTCGAGGTCGACGATCCCCACCACTCCCCGCGCCGCCGCCGCGGCGAGCGACTGGCGCACGAGCCGATCGCCCTCGTCGGGATCAGTCGCGTTCAGCCGACGCGAGATCTCGAACGCCGGCTCCTCCCGCAGCATCCCGTCTTCGGCGCTGAATCCCTCACGCTGGAGCGCCGCCGAATTCAGCCACACGCTGTGCACATCCGCATTGATGAGATAGGTGGGCACTGCGCCGGTCGCCTCGTCGAGGACGGCGAGCGTAGGGTGATCGGTCCACAGAGCGTCACGGAAACCCGTGCCCACCCGCCTGCCGTCGGCGAGGACACCGGCCGATGCCATCAGCCGTGCGGCCTCATACGCGCTGTGCGCAGCGCTGAGATCGGTGCGCTGGGCGACCAGGGCCCACTGCACGGTGTGGACATGGTGATCCCACAGACCCGGGATCACCCACGCGCCGTCGGCGTCGATCACGGCACCGCGACGAGGCAGAGCTCCGGCGGGCGCGATGTCGGCGATCCGGCCTGCGGCGAGGTGCACATCGACCGGGTCGTCGCCGAACGGGTCGAGCCGGTCGGCGCCGGTCAGACGCACACCGGCGATGACATCGACATGCTCGCCCTGCACAGGGTCGATCGTGACAGGGTTCATCGTGTTCCTCTCGCCGCGCGCATCGCGGTGTGGGCTCGACGCATCTCCCCGGCCAAGCGCGGATCGGCGTAGGTTCCTTCGCCCCGCTCCAGGCCTGCGATGATCGTGTCGGCGACGTCGGCCGGACGGTTCTGGGAGAGCTTCCGCTTCGCGGTCACCCGCGTCGGCGTCAGCCGGAACCCGACGGTGCCCCGTTCGAGACGCCTCACGAACTCAGGCTCGTTCGGACGTTCCCACAGCAGCCGGGGCGACGGCATCGCCGACTCGAATCGCTCTACCAGGCGGTCGAGAACGCGCAGGTTCTCCTCCGCCGAGAGGATCTCGGGGACGCCCGTCAGGTGAACCGACACGAAGTTCCATGTGGGCACCTCGGGGCCGGGCGGGTACCAGCCGGGCGAGATGTAGCCGTGGGGTCCTTGGACGACCACCAGCAGCTCGCGCGCTCCGAGATCGAGGATCGCATCGTCGGGTTTTCCCACATGGCCCACGATGGTGAGGTCGTCGCGCTCGTCATCGAGCAGCACGGCGTAGTGCGACGCCACGAGGCCCTCGGCGGTGGCGCTCACCAGTATCACCCAGGGGTTCTCGTCGATCACGCGGCGCAGCTCGGAGACATCCGTCATCGCGAAACTGGGGTTCTGTCTCATGGCATCCTCACCTGCGGTCGGTCCCCGGCTGCGGCGTTCAGCGCTGACACGAGGGGCACCAGTACAGTTTGCGGGCCGCCATCTCCTCGAGCACGATGGCCGTTCCGCAGACGCGGCAAGGGAGCCCCGCGCGGTGGTACACCCAGTGGCGATCGTCGCGGCTGGCCATGGCCCGACGATAGGCCTCAGGATCGAGGTCGTCCATCGTCATCATCTGCCCGGTCTCCACGCCGATGCGCAGTAGTCGCACCCAATCACGCCATAGCGCTCGCACCGTGTCCTCGGGCACGTCTCGACCGGGCGTATGCGGATTCAGTCGCGCACGGAAGAGCATCTCCGCGCGGTACACGTTGCCGATCCCGCTGACGACGTTCTGGTCCATGAGAAGCAGCCCGATGGCGGTGGGTTTGCGGCGCACGGCTGCGACGAACCGCTCCTCGCCCTCGGCGGGATCGCCCACGAGCGGGTCAGGGCCGAGCTTGGCGACGGTCGCGAGCATCTCGTCAGGCGTCTGCAGCTGGCACGCCGTCGGTCCGCGCAGGTCGGCGCAGGTGACCTCTGTGAGCAGGCGAAGACGGACCTGACCGACGACGGGAGGAGGCCACTCCCCTTCGTCACCGGCGAGGCCCTTGGTCTGCTCGCTCATCCTGACGTGGACCCGCGTGCGCCGCGGCGCACCGATCGAACTGAGTGAGTTCTCACCCGCGTCGTCGAACACGCGATCGAGGTCTGTTCCGCGCTGGTTGGTCTGACCCATCCGACCATTGGCCGACGCGATCGTCGGGTCGACGAGGATCTCGCCCGCGAAGTCCCACGCGCCGTAGAGGCCGAGGTGCACGCGCAGCCAGAGATCGTCGTCGAACTCCATGAACATCTGCTTGCCGACGGCCTGCACGTGCGTGGGCGTCCGGCCGTCGAGGATCGCCGCGCCGTCCGCGAATCGTCCCTGGGGACTCGACGCCGACACCGACCGCCCCACGAAGTTGCGCTCGAACTGCCGAGCGATCCGGTGGACGGAATGGCCCTCGGGCATCAGCGGGCGCGAGGATCGGGCTCGAGGGCGCCGTCCTCTTCGAACGCAGCGATCTGACCGATCCGCCGCACGTGGCGCTCCTCACCGGAGAACGGGGTCGCGATGAAGCGGTCGATGAACGACAGCGCCTCCTCGAAAGTGTGCTGGCGCGCGCCGATGGAGATCACGTTCGCGTCGTTGTGCTCACGCGCAAGCTCCGCGGTCGCGAGGTTCCACACCAGCGCGGCCCGCACGCCGTGCACCTTGTTTGCCGCGATCTGCTCGCCGTTGCCTGAGCCGCCGAAGACCACCCCGAGCGCGTCGATCCCCGCGCGCTGGTCGCGCACGACCGCCTGCGCCGCACGGATGCAGAAGGCCGGGTAGTCGTCGAGCGCGTCGTATTCCAGCGGACCGTGATCGACGATCTCGTGCCCTCGCTCCGCGAGGTGGTGCTGAAGCTGGGTGGAGAACTCGAGACCGGCATGGTCCGTGGCGATATGGATCCGCATGCTCCCATCCTAGGGAGCCGGGCGCCTCAGGATGCCGAGCTCACACCGTCACGCGTAGGCTTGACGGGTTGCCGCCGACGCCATCCGCGCCGGTTCGTGGCATCCACCCTGACCCTTGGGAGACACGCACGTGCCTGGAGAGAATCTCACCCGCAGCGAAGCGCAGCAGCGTCGCGCGACCGTCGACACCACCGCCTACGAGGTGGCCCTCGACCTCACGACCGGCCCGGAGGTGTTCCGCTCCCGCTCCGTGGTGCGGTTCACCGCCACGGAAGGCGCCGCGACCTTCATCGACCTGATCGCCCGCGAGGTGCACTCGATCACGCTGAACGGTCGCGAGATCGACCCCGCCTCCGCCTTCTCCGACTCGCGCATCGCGCTCGAGGGGCTCGCCGCCGAGAATGAGCTCATCGTCGAGGCCGACTGCCTGTACACCAACACGGGCGAAGGTCTGCACCGGTTCGTCGACCCGGTCGACGGCGAGGTCTACCTGTACTCCCAGTTCGAGGTGCCCGACTCTCGGCGTGTCTTCGCGGTGTTCGAGCAGCCCGACCTGAAGGCCACGTTCCAGTTCACCGTGACGGCCCCGGAAGCCTGGAAGGTGGTCTCCAACTCCCCCACGCCCGAGCCGGAGCCGGCAGGCGAGGGATCTGCGACGTGGACCTTCGCGCCGACGCCGCGCATCTCGTCGTACATCACGGCGCTGGTCGCGGGCCCCTACGAGGCGACCTTCTCCGAGCTCACGAGCGCTTCGGGGCGCGTCGTCCCCCTCGGCGTCTATGCGCGCAAGAGCCTCTGGCAGCACCTCGACGCCGACTACATCTTCGAGAAGACCCGTCAGGGCTTTGCATACTTCGAAGAGAAGTTCCAGGTGCCGTACCCGTTCGAGAAGTACGACCAGCTCTTCGTCCCCGAGTTCAACGCCGGCGCGATGGAGAACGCGGGCGCGGTGACCTTCACCGAGACGTACGTGTTCCGGAGCAAGGTGACGGATGCCGTCAAGGAGCGTCGCGTCGTCACGATCCTCCACGAGCTCGCCCACATGTGGTTCGGCGACCTGGTCACCATGAAGTGGTGGAACGACCTCTGGCTGAACGAATCGTTCGCGGAGTGGGCCTCCACGATCGCCACTGCCGAGGCCACCGAATGGACCGAGGCATGGACCACCTTCAACGCCATGGAGAAGACCTGGGCGTACCGTCAGGACCAGCTTCCTTCCACCCACCCGGTGGTCGCGGAGATCAACGACCTTGAAGACGTGCAGGTGAACTTCGACGGCATCACCTACGCCAAGGGCGGATCGGTCCTGAAGCAACTGGCCGCATGGGTCGGCATCGAGCAGTTCTTCGCCGGCGTCTCCGCGTACTTCCAGAAGCATGCGTGGGGCAACACAGAGCTTTCGGATCTGCTCACCGAGCTGGAGACCACGAGCGGTCGCGAGCTTTCGACGTGGTCGAAGAAGTGGCTCGAGACCGCGGGCGTCAATACGCTCTCCCCCGAGATCAAGACCGACGATGCCGGGATCATCACCCGGTTCGCGATCGTGCAGACGGCACCCGCCGACTACCCCACGATCCGACCGCACCGCCTCGGTGTCGGCTTCTACGACCTCGACGGCGACGCGCTGGTTCGCACCCACCACGTCGAGATCGACGTGGACGGCGACCTGACCGAGGTGGCCGAGCTGAAGGGCATCCGGCGCCCCGCGCTCGTGCTGCTCAACGACGAAGACCTCGCCTACGCCAAGATCCGGCTCGACGAGCGTTCGCTCCAGACGGCGATCGAGCACCTCGGCAAGATCTCGGACCCGCTCGCACGCTCGCTCGTATGGGGTGCGGCGTGGGATCAGACGAGGGATGCCGAGGCCTCGGCATCCGACTACGTCGACCTCGTGCTACGCAACATCGGCTCCGAGACCGAATCGACCACGGTGCGCACGACGCTCGCACAGCTGCAGCTCGCCGCGAACTCGTACGTCGCTCCGGCGAAGCGTGACGCGACGCGCGAGAAGGTCGCAGACGGACTGTGGCAGCTCGCGCAAGACGCCGATGCCGGCAGCGACAGCCAGCTGCAGTTCGTCACGGCGTTCGCCTCCGCCGCATCGACCGATGCGCACTGGCAGACGGTTCGCGCGCTCCGCGACGGACAGACGCGCCTCGAGGGTCTCGTGATCGACGACGACCTGTCGTGGACGCTCCTCGTCTCGCTCGCCGCAGGCGGACATGTCGACGACGCTGCCATCGACGAGGCCCTGGCATCCGACAACACCGCCAAGGGGGGCGAGTTCGCCGCACAGGCGAAGGCGGCCCTCCCGACCGAGGCGGCCAAGCGTGCGGCCTGGTCGTCGCTCATCGAGTCGAGCGACCTGCCGAACACGGTGGTGCGCGCCGCGGCCCTCGGGTTCATCCACCCGGCGAGCAGGGACGTGCTCTCCCCCTTCGTCGAGGAGTACTTCGCCATGCTCCTGCCGGTGTGGAGCGGACGCACCTACCAGATCGCGAGCTACCTGATCACGGGCCTGTACCCGGCTCCGCTCGCGAACGCCGCGCTGCGCGACGCCACCCGCGCATGGCTCGACGCGAATCGTGACGCCGCACCGGCTCTGCGCCGACTCGTGAGCGAGAACCTCGCAGGTGTGGAGCGGGCACTTGCCGTGCAGGAGCGCGACGCACAGTAGGCGTCACGGCAGCTCTTCATGGCGAGGGGTGTGGGGGGCGATCGGGCACCCTGCACCCCTCGCTGCGTTCAGCACATCAGGGGGAACCGCTCGTTAGGATCGTGCCAATGGACATCCAAGCCTTCGATCTGTGGACGGAAGTCGGTCGCATCGCAGCCGACGTAGGCCTCAAAGCTCTCGGAATCGCCGCGATCATCGTCGGTGCGGTGATCCTCGCGTGGGTGCTGAAGATCGTCATCGCGCGCGTCGTGAAGCGCATCGTCGAGGGCGCCAAGTCCAAAGCCAACGTCGACGACACCCGCGCCATCGACGCCTCTCCCCTCGCGCAGGTGCGGCTCGTGCAGCGCACCCGCACACTGGGGACGATCCTCCAGAACATCGTCAATGTGACTCTCGTCATCATCGCGGTGTTCCTCAGCATCCAGCTCATCAACGACTCGATCCTCGGCTCGTTCGCGCTGCTTTCCGCCGCGATCGGCGCCGGTCTCGGCTTCGGCGCGCAGAACATCGTGAAGGACGTGCTCAACGGCATCTTCATCGTCGCTGAGGACCAGATCGGCATCGGCGACGTCGTCGATGTCGGCCTCGCCACCGGCATCGTTGAGTACGTCAGCGTGCGCATCACCCATGTGCGCGACGTGAACGGCACCCTCTGGTACGTGCGCAATGGTGAGATCACACGCATCGGAAACATGTCACAGGGGTGGTCGCGCGTCATCATCGACCTCGCTGTTCCGGCAGACGTCGTGATCGAAGACGTGGAGAAGGCGATGCTCGACGCCGCGAAGGCGCTCGCCAAAGACCCGAAGTGGCGCAGTCGGATCATCGAGCAGCCTGAGATCTGGGGCCTCGAGTCGGTATCGGGAGACGCGTTGGTCATCCGTCTCGTCATGAAGACGCGCGCCAACGCGAAGGACGACGTCGCCCGTGAGCTCCGGATGCGCCTGAAGCGCGCCATCGACGGCATGGGGATCACGCTTCCGCAGCTGAACTCCATCACCTTGACCGGTCTGGAAGGCGCACAGCGCGTGCGAGGTGCCAACCCGCCCCGGACGAAGCCGGTGCCGGTCGCCGACGCCAAGCCCGTGTGGCGTCCCAAGCGCAAGGGAGCCGGCTCGACGCGCGCCGCAGGCGAAGATGGCGGCGACGCCAGCTCCCAGGGAGACGAGAAGTGACCGACAGCACACCCCTGAGCTTCTACGAAGAAGTCGGCGGACATGACACATTCGTGCGTCTCGTCGACGTCTTCTATCGAGAGGTCGCCCTCGACGATGTGCTGCGCCCCATGTATCCCGAGGAAGATCTCGCGCCGGCCGCGGAACGGCTGACGTTGTTCCTCGAGCAGTACTGGGGTGGCCCGACCACGTACAGCGAAAGGCGCGGGCACCCCCGGCTCCGGATGCGCCACATGCCGTTCCATGTGAATCCCGACGCCCGCGACCGCTGGCTGCGGCATATGCGCACCGCGGTCGACGAGCTGGCCCTTCCGCCGCTTCACGAGGCAACGCTGTGGGACTATCTCCAGCGCGCCGCCTACGCGATGGTGAACACGTTCGAACCCGCAACGATCGGACCGGACCGTCCTGCCGGTGCGGCACCCCTCATGGTCCATCCAGACACGACGAAGGGGTCGTCATGACCACAGCCGAGACGACGCACTCCACCGATGTCCTGATCGTCGGGTGGGGGCTCGCGGGCCTCGTCGCCGCTGCCGAAGCGATCGGCGCCGGCAAGCGGGTGGTGATCGTCGACCAGGAGCCGCGCACCAATCTCGGCGGGCAGGCGCACTGGTCGTTCGGCGGACTTTTCTTCGTGGATTCCCCCGAGCAGCGGCGTCTCGGGATCAGAGACTCGCTCGACCTGGCACGACAGGACTGGGAGGGAACAGCCGGGTTCGATCGGGATGACGACGCCTGGCCCCGCCAGTGGGCGGAGGCATACCTGAACTTCGCTCATCATGAGAAGCGCGCCTGGCTGCGCTCGCTCGGAGTCGGCTTCTTCCCGATCGTCGGGTGGGCTGAGCGCGGAGGCTACACCGCGACCGGCCCAGGCAACTCGGTCCCGCGGTTCCACATCACCTGGGGCACCGGCCCGGGCATCGTCGAGCCGTTCCAGCGGGCCGTCGAAGAGGCAGAGTCGGCGGGTCGCCTCACCGTGCTCCCGCGACACCGGGTCACGGAGCTCACGACCGCTGACGGCACAGTCACCGGTGCCGCCGGCGACATCCTCGAGCCCTCGGGGGCGCCGCGAGGGCAGGCAAGTTCTCGCGAGGTCGTCGGTGCGTTCCGGATCTCGGCGACAGCGACGATCGTGGCATCCGGCGGCATCGGCGGCAATCATGATCTCGTCCGGGCTCAATGGCCCGCGTCGCTCGGCGCACCTCCTTCGTCGATGATCTCCGGTGTCCCCGCGTACGTCGACGGCTCGATGCAGCCGGTGTCGGCCCACGCCGGTGCACGCCTGATCAACGGCGACCGCATGTGGCACTACGTCGAAGGAATCCAGAACTGGAACCCCGTCTGGCCGAATCACGGCATCCGGATCCTCCCCGGGCCGTCCTCCGTGTGGCTCGACGCCACCGGATCGAGGCTCCCGGCGCCGCTCTTTCCCGGCTTCGACACTCTCGGCACCCTTGCCCACGTTCGCCGCACGGGCTACGACCATTCGTGGTTCATCCTGTCGCAGCAGATCATCGAGAAGGAGTTCACGCTGTCGGGCAGCGAGCAGAACCCTGACCTGACCGGCAGAGACCTGCCTCTCCTTCTGAAGTCGCGACTCGGCCGGGGCGCCGCGCAGCCCGTGCAGTCCTTCATGGACCACGGCGCGGACTTCGTCGTGCGCCACGACATCGACGCGCTGGTCGCGGGCATGCGCGATGTGCCGGGAGGTGAGGCTCTTGATGCGGACCGCGTGAAGGCAGAGGTGCTCGCGCGTGACCGCGACATCGACAATGCCTTCACGAAAGACGCGCAGATCGCGATGCTGAGATCTGCGCGCGCCTTCCGCGGGGACAAGCTCATCCGCACAGCCAGGCCGCACCGCATCCTCGACCCGAAGGCGGGTCCGCTGATCGCCGTGAAGCTTCACGTCCTCACGCGCAAGTCGCTCGGCGGGATCGAGACCGACCTTTCCGGACGCGCACTCGGCCGCGATGCTGCGCCGGTTCCCGGCCTGTACGCCGCCGGAGAGGCGGCTGGCTTCGGTGGCGGCGGCGTGCACGGGTACCGGGCACTGGAGGGCACGTTCCTCGGTGGCTGTCTGTTCTCGGGTGGCGTCGCGGGGCGCGCCGCCGCTGCGGCTGCCTAGGGCGACGCTGCGAACGCGGGACTACGGTCGTGGCGAGGTGGTCCGCACGGGAGTGAGGCCCGATCGCGTCGTCGTGCGCGTGATGACATGACCGCGCTTCAGCGTGACGCGTGACCAGGCCCCGTGCCGCCGCACCACAGCGCGCTCTTCGCCCGCGATGAACCCCAGCGCGAAGGCCGCGAAGGCGACCCCCAGCGGCAAGCCCTGGAGGTCATCGTCGTCACGCCCCCAGACGTCCGCCCGGATGGCGCGGACGACGTCCTCTCCGGCGGCGTCCGGCACGCGCTCCGCGACTGCGGCGATGCCCCACTGCGCGCGCGACGCGAGCAGCGCGGATTCGAGGCTGCCGGCTTCCGCCCAACCGCTCTTGGGCGGCGAGATTCCCGCCCAGGGTGCGGACACGGCGGTATCCGGCAGGGTCAGCGCGGGAGAACCGTCGTCGAGGGTGAGAGCGGACGCCTCGACAGTGATGTCGCACACCAGTTCAGGGTCGACTCGGAGGAAGCGCATGCCGAGGACGGTAGGCGTGGGATCGAGGAGGGTTTCGGGCGCCATCGGCGCGCAGCTGAGAGACATCACGCCCTCATTGGCGCGTAGACGCACGTGTCCGTCGCCCAGACGAGCGGCGCGCTGCGAGAAGGTGAGGGCGTCGGCAGCGGACAGGGCGTCAGCGAACAGGAGTCGAGGGGACATCCGACCTAAACTAGCAAGCGCTGGCACCGAGAAGGAGCGAAGTGAGCGAGACGCGAATGACCGACCCGGTGGGAACCATGCTGGAGGTCTTGGACCTGGCGTCGAGCGATGCTCGTACGACCGAAGACATCTTCACCGGCGCTTCGCATCCGATGCCTTCTGGGCGCATCTTCGGTGGACAGGTCCTCGCGCAGGCGATCATCGCCGCGGAGCGCACGACGGACGACGACCGGGTCCCTCACTCGATGCACGGCTACTTTCTTCGGCCCGGCGACGCGTCGCGTGGCCTCACGATCTCGGTCGACCGCATTCACGACGGACGCTCGTTCTCGACACGGCGGTCACAGGCATTCCAGGCGGGCGTGCCGATCTTCTCGATGATCGCCTCATTCGAGCGGGAGGATGCAGGTCTTGAGCATCAGGTGATGGCGCCGTCGGATGTTCCTTCTCCGGATGAGTTGCGAGGTCGACGTGTCGAGGCCCGCCGTCACCCGCTTGCACAGCGACTGCTGGATGAGAGCCCGATCGAGGTGCTCCACGCGTTCGGGGACATCTACGCAGACGTCAGCGGTCCTCACGAGCCTCGTCAGGCGGTCTGGATGCGCGTGCGGCGCTCGATCGGCGACGATCCGGCGATGCATCGTGCGGTGCTGGCGTACATGAGCGACCTCACCGTTCAGGAGCCGGTGCTGCGGGCGCACGGCGTCGCCTGGTCTCTGCCGGGGCTGAAGGTCGCGAGTCTCGACCATGCGATGTGGTGGCACCGACCTGCCCGCGTCGATGAGTGGATCCTTTATGTGCAGGAGTCGCCGAGCGCCCGCGCGGGGCGTGGACTCACCACGGCGCGCATGTTCGATCGGGCGGGGAACCTGATCGCATCGACGGCGCAGGAGATCATGATCCGGGTGCCCGCGGCGCGGTGAGGTCGGTGTCTCAACGCCGGTGGCCGTAGACGATGGACTCCCCGACGAACGGTGTCCATGCGTCTCGCATGGCGTCGGTGAGGCGCATCGGTCGGCCACTGTCGGCGTCGACCATCACGACGACCGTGGTTGCCCGCGCATATAGCGTCTGCGGGGCGTCCCGCTGCGGGCTGTAGACCTCGTAGCAGACTTCGATGCTCGATCCGCCGATCTTCCCGAACCACATCTGGATGTCGAGCGGTTCGCGCCGATAGGGCACGGGTGCGAGGTACTCGATCTCCTGCCGGGCGATGAGCGTGAGCACTCCGGCGTCGATACCGCTCGCGATGACGGCGGTGCTCGGCGCGTCGTCGCCGGGCTCTGCAACCCAGAACACGCGGACGCGCGCCTCCTCGAGAAGCTTGAGCATCGACGTGTTGTTCACGTGGTTGAACGCGTCGAGGTCTCCCCATCGCAGGTGGATGGGCACGTGGAGGCGCACGCCGGTGTCAGTCACGCGTGAGCTTGCGATAGGTCGAGCGATGCGGTGTCGCGGCGTCGGGTCCGAGCCGTTCGACCTTGTTCGCCTCGTAGGCTTCGAAGTTGCCCTCGAACCAGTACCAGCGGTCGGGCTGCTCTTCGGTGCCCTCGTAGGCGAGGATGTGCGTGGCGATGCGGTCGAGGAACCACCGGTCGTGGGTGATGACGACGGCGCAGCCGGGGAATTCGAGCAGAGCGTTCTCAAGCGACTGCAGAGTCTCGACGTCGAGGTCGTTCGTCGGCTCGTCGAGGAGGAGCAGGTTCCCGCCCTCCTTGAGCGTGAGCGCGAGGTTGAGTCGGTTGCGCTCACCACCGGACAGTACTCCGGCCTTCTTCTGCTGGTCGGGGCCCTTGAAGCCGAACTTCGACACATAGGCGCGCGAGGGGATCTCCGTCTTGCCGACGGTGATGATGTCGAGCCCGTCGGAGACGACCTCCCACAGCGTCTTGTTGGGGTCGATGTTCGCGCGGGTCTGGTCGACGTAGCTGATCTTGACCGTCTCTCCGACCTTCAGGCTCCCGCCGTCGAGCGGCTCCAGGCCGACGATCGTCTTGAACAGCGTCGTCTTTCCGACGCCGTTCGGACCGATGACGCCGACGATGCCGTTGGGCGGCAGGCTGAAGCTCAGCCCGTTGATGAGCGAACGATCTCCGAACGACTTCTGGAGGTTCTTCGCTTCGATGACGATGCTGCCCAGGCGCGGACCCGGCGGGATCTGAATCTCCTCGAAGTCGAGCTTGCGCGTGCGCTCGGCTTCTGAAGCCATCTCCTCGTAGCGCGCCAGACGCGCCTTCGACTTCGCTTGCCGCCCCTTGGCGTTGGAGCGCACCCACTCGAGCTCCTCGGCGAGACGCTTGGCGAGCTTGGCGTCCTTCTTGCCCTGGACTTCGAGACGCTCGGCCTTCTTCTCCAGATACGTGGAGTAGTTGCCCTCGTACCCGATCAGGCGACCCCGGTCCACCTCGGCGATCCATTCGGCCACGTTGTCGAGGAAGTACCGGTCGTGGGTGATCGCGATGACCGCGCCGGGGTACTTCTGAAGATGCTGCTCGAGCCACAGCACGCTCTCGGCGTCGAGGTGGTTGGTGGGCTCATCGAGCAGCAGCAGGTCGGGCTTCTGCAGGAGCAGCTTGGTCAACGCGACGCGACGCTTCTCGCCACCGGACAGATTGCTGACGGAGGCATCGCCCGGAGGCGTCCGCAGTGCATCCATCGCCTGCTCCAGCTGGGAATCGAGGTCCCATGCGTCGGCCGCATCGATCTCCTCCTGGAGGGTGCCCATTTCAGCGAGGAGCGTGTCGAAGTCGGCGTCCGGGTCGCTCATGAGGCCGGAGATCTCATTGAAACGATCGAGCTTCGCCTTGATCGCGATTCCGTCCTGGATGTTCTCGAGGACGGTCTTGGACTCATCGAGTTCGGGCTCCTGCATGAGGATGCCGACACTGAAGCCCGGCGACAGCTTCGCCTCGCCGTTCGACGGCTGGTCGAGACCCGCCATGATCTTCAGGATCGTCGATTTTCCCGCACCGTTGGGGCCGACCATGCCGATCTTGGCGCCTGGCAGGAACGCCATCGTGACATCGTCGAGGATCAGCTTCTCGCCGACGGCCTTGCGGGCACGGACCATCTGGTAGATGTACTCAGCCATAGGTATCTAGCGCTCTCCAATGCGTGATGACGTCAGCCTCCCAGCCTACCGCCCGCCGACGGTCGACCGGTCCGCGGGCGACCGTGCGGCCCAGCTGACGCCGGCTTGTCACCAGTCGATCGGTCGCGTGTCGCCGACGAGGCAGCCGCCTTCGGGCAGCTCCGGCAGCACGACAGCGGCGGGGCGCCTCGTCGATGGGCCGACCTGACCCACGAGGCACTCCCCCTTCCAGACGACCGAGAACTGGATGCTCTCGGCCGGGTTTCCCACGGTGGAGGTGTCACGCGTCACCTGCATGTCCGCGCGATCGAAGCCGGCATCCACCAGAGCGTCGATGTATGCACGGCCCCGGTCTCGGTCATCGGTCTTCCAGACTCTCTTCACCACTGCGGAGAAGTAGTCCAGATTGGCCGCCGCTGAACCGGTCGGATCGAGCGCCACAGCGGTGGCGGACGGCGACGGGGACGACGCCGGTTCAGCGCTCTCGGAGGCCGCGGGCGTGGTCGTCGCAGGATCTCCAGGCTGCGCTGAACATCCCGCGAGCCCGAAGATGATGAGGACAGCCGCGAGAGAAACCGGATGCACACGCTGGGGTGATCGACGCACTCCGAGAGTCTAGGCCCGTCGAAGGCGCAATCGCCGAGCCGCATGCCCTCGCGCGGTGCTGTCAGAACGGTGTCGCATCAGCGAGCGGGGCGGCCGCCCACTCCCCCGTCGTCGCTGACGACCGCGCATCCCTCGCCCTCGGGTCAGTCATGCCTGCTGCATCATCCTCACCCGGCGCATGTCGGGCACCCGCGGGCTCGTCGCGGGAGAACTGGGTCGAGCCCCAGAGGAGATCGTGACCGAGCGAACTGGCGTCGATCTCAGCAGCCACACCGTGACGACCGTTCGCCTCCCACTCTCGGAGCTTGAACGAGCCGACCACGATCACGCGCTGCCCCTTCCGCAAGGAATCGAGAGCGTGTTCGGCGAGTCCTCGGTACGCGCTCACCGAGAACCAATTGGTGTGGCCGTAGTTACTATCTACCCATGGACCGAGCTGCCATCTACGTGCGAGCCTCCCAAGACCGCGAGGGCCGTCAGACCTCAGTTACCGACCAGGAACGGGTTGCCCGTGATCTCGCGAATCGGCGCGGTCTCGAGGTGGTCGGAATCTACGCCGACAACGACCGCGGCGCCAGCACCCGGAGCCGCAAGCGTCGCCCAGAGTTTGACCGCCTACTCGGCGATGCAGCAGCGGGCAAGTTCGAGGTAATCGTCGCTTATTCGTCCTCGCGCCTCACTAGGCGGCCGCGAGAGTTCGAGACGCTCATCGAGTTGGCAGAGAAGCACGGCACACGTATCATCACGGATCGCTCCGGCGACCCTGACTTCACGACTGCGCAGGGCCGTGCAGTCGCCCGCACCCTCGCAGCATGGGACGCCGCCCAAGCCGAGCAGATCGGTGAGAACATTGACAGCTCGATCGCGGGACGCCTAGCCGCGGGCAAGGATCTCGGTGGCCCTCGTCCTTTCGGCTGGGAGTCAGACAGGCAGCGACACCGAACGGCCGAAGCCGACGCTATTCGCCTGGGTGCGCGCATGATCCTCGACGGACACAGCATCCGCGCCGTCGCCAAAGCGTGGGACGGAATGGGCGTCGCTCCCCCGCGCTCGAAGCACCCGTTCTGGCGGAGTCAGACCGTCCGCCACATCCTCCTCAACCCGCGTAACGCCGGCCGCCTCGTCGTGAAGGGCGTGGATTACGGGTCACCGTTCGAGCCGATCGTCGACGCTGACGACGCGGAGCGCGTGCGCGTCATCCTGACCGATCCGGCGCGCGCCCCTAAGCGCGGTCCAGAGCCCGTGCGCTGGACCGCGATCCAACTCGTCAGATGCGGCGTCTGCGGCCACTCGCTTCACGGAACGACGAGTCAGGGGGTACCGGCTCTTCGGTGTGACGCAGCCGGTCGCGTACCCGGTCGACACCCCCTCGCACTTGCGGGAATCCTCGAAGCACAACTTGCCGTAGCCGCACTAATCGAAGTCTGGGACCGCCTCACTGACGGCGAGCCTGACTTCGGAGCAGATCCCGATGTCGCCGCCGCGCAACTTCGGCTCGCCGAGCTGTCGAGAAGGATTGCGCAGACCGAGGCTGACTACGACGCCGACCTCATCGACGGCACGCGGTACGCGGCGAAGCGCGCAAGGATCCTTCCCGAGCTGGAAGCTGCCCGCGCCGCCCTTGATGCCCTGTTCGCCGCGTCCGAGACTGCTGGCGCCGTGGAAGTCGCCAAGTCGGCACTCAGTTCGCTGGACGGCACGGGGTGGGAGTCGGACCTGACCGTTGCCCTGCCCGCCTGGCGCGCCTGGTGGTACAGCCAACCTGTCACCGCTCGCCGTCGGCTCGCTCGCGCGCTGTGGCGCGACGTACGCCTTGTGCCAGCCGACGAGATCCCCGGCCGCCTCGAATTCGACGGAGAGCGGCTATCTATCGACGCAATCGACTGGCGCAGCCTGCGCCCCGAACAGAAGGAGACGGAATCATGAACCTTGCTCTCGCCTACCCCGATCTCGACTGGACGCTGCGGAGGACTCAGGAACACTGGGACTCCGCAATCGTCGAGCACACTCTTACGCCAGGGCACGTGCTGTTCGATCGCTACTGCATCGCATGCTTCACGGAGGGTGACTCATGAAGCGCGCACCCCTGGCGCTCATCGCGCTGCTCGCCCTCGCCCTGAGCGGGTGCGGGGATGACGGGCGCCAGGGCTTCATCGATGCCTTCTACGAGGCATGCCATGACACGGCCACCGCCGGCGTCGAGCTGACGGCCGAGCGGGCTATCGAGGTCGGCAATGAGTGCATGAAGCGGGCAGAGGAGGCCTGGGCGGAGCGCTAGTGCCGGCACGGGTGGGGATAGCTTCTTCGCCGACGGTTCCTCTATATTCATGCCCAACTGACTTCAACTGGGGGGTTTTGAAGATGGGAAACGCGGCATCGGAAGAGTTCGAGAAGAAGGCACAGCAGGCATGGGGCGTATTCACAGATCAGTACGGGGATTTTCCCGCGCTATGGATCCGGCGCCTGATTACGCAGGTTGACTTCTGGCTCGATGGTCAGGAGTTCGAAGTGCTCCAGTTCGGTCATAACGACCGCGATGTTGAGGAATCAACCGAGCTGACGGTGTTCGGGCTCACGGAGCACTTCGTGCTGTACATCAAAGTAACGAAACCTGCATTGGCCAGCAGACCCACTGGCACGCCTGATTGGCAGATCGTCAGGCGCTCTGATATCGACTCGCTCGAAGTCGATTACGCCACCACGCCCTGGGGTCGACGAACTCCCGTAATCGAAGCTGGCTTCAGGTCATTGCCGGGGAAGTTCACTTTCCCCGATGCTGAGGACTTGGATGTGAGCAACGAAACCCGCCGCGCTATCTTCCTGGGGCTACGTGACGACTACCTTCGCGGACCCTAAGCCGCCTCTTCCGCGAGACCCATCTCCTCGAGCACGACGCCAAGCACCTCCCACTGGGCGGGGCTGTAGTTGCGCCTGGCCGCGGGGTTCTTCCCCGCCGTCATGTTCTCCCGCACCTTGATGCGGCAGCTCTCCAGCGCGCGCCTCATGCGCTCGTCGTCCGCAACCGCCAGGCGCACCCCTTCGCGCCTGCCGCGCTCAGCGGCGTCCTCCCGCTCGGCGCGTTGCAGAGCGAGCTGCGCCGTGGCGCGCGTCTGATTGCTGTGGCGCATGACGTACTCCGACAGCGCCCAGTCCTCGTCGCTGAGAGCCTCACGGCCGTCGAGGCGCATGAGCGCGATCGCCACCTTCACACGGCTCATGAGTGCATGGCCATCAATCGGGTCAAGTTGGCCCTTGTGCTTGGCGATGGCCTCGGCCATGTGCGCGCGGTCCATCTCGGGAGTCGCCCGGATCACGCGCGTCTGCCATGCCAAAGATTTGATCCGGTAGGGCTCTACAGGGGTGGGGTCGATGTGGTCCTCGATGTCGCGACACTGAGTCTGAAACCACAGGAAGCGCCCCGCGGTGCCATCGGCGATTTGGTCCGGCGAGAGAAGAGCGGCAGTCATCTGCGGTTGCGCGTTGATGGTCAGCGTGAATCGATACGACCCATCGGGGATCTCGAAGTGCTGACCGCCCGCCAGCGTGCGACCAAGACGCCCACCGGTCACAGCCGTCTTGAGGTACTGGAGCACGGTAGAGCCCTGGCGCGTGCCTAGCGCCGTCAGCTTGCCTACTTCATCGAAGGTCCAGGCGATCGCGCGGCGGCGCCACACGAGGCCTTCGCGATCGGCATTGTCGGAAGACGGCGAGTATGCCGCGTAGGCGTCGGCCAGCGCCTCGCCCGAGCCCATCTCGTGCGTGGAGAAGTGCTCGATGCCGCCTGAGGCGGAGATAAAGGGCAAGGCGGCATCAAGGCGGCGACCGCCGGTTGACTTGCCCATACCGGACGTGCCGAGCATGATGACGCCCACGTTGAGCGGAGTCCCCGAGAGGTACGCCGAGGCGTAGGTAACATCATGCGGGATCGTGTACAGCGCTCGCGTGATCGCGCCGCCGAGGAGCGCCCAGGGACTTGCGAGCTGGCGATAGGCGTTGGCCTCGATCGATTGCAGCACAGGCCGCGCGCGCCAGAAGGGCGATTCATCCTCGTGCGCGGCCCAGGCGTCGGAGACGGTCACGCGGCGATCTCCCGTACCTCGGTCCACGGCACGAGAATTCGCGCGGTCTCGCCCTCGCTGAATGTGCGCAGGACGCAGACGCCATGAACGTCCGTAAAGATCACCTCGCCCCACATGTCCGTATCGTCGTGACGACGAATCGTAACGTGCGTGCCCGGCGCGAAGAGGTCGCGTGTCTGAGTCATGAATTCCTCCAGAAGCAAATAGGAAACGGGAATTGGTTCACATTCAGCGTAGCCAGCGAAAACAGGCCTAAACGCGGCGCTACATATGGCGGGCAAGATGTGCACCATTAGGCTCAGATTGGGGCACGCGCCCCGTGCGGGGCGTTGACGAAACGTTGACGTTTACAGTCGCTCACGGCCGGATCAGGCTGCGTTTCCGAATATCCATGTGCGCAATGGCGCACTCGATATCCCGCGGAATTACGCGGTTGTTACATATATCCCCCATTAATAGTTACGTGACGTAAGGTCATCGGACCTGTGTGCCCGTGTAAACGTCAACGTTTCGTCAACGCGTCAACGCGGCAATTCACTCGGCTAATTCACAGCCCGGAAACAGCCGCTCGAACTTAGCCCCATTTCCGCGCGATATCGTTGACCTATGTCAACTAACTGGGCGCCCTGATGGTCAGGTCCACTGTCACGGGCCACGCGATCGCCGCCGTCGACCCGTCGAGCTGCACCACGGTCTGGGTCTGCGAGTGCGGCACCGTCGGGCTCATCCTCGAGGGTGATGTCGTCGGCCGGCTCGCCGCACGCGCGGAGCACAAGGCGCATGCCGTCCAGTTCAGTCAGCGGCCGAGGCGGATCGCATGAGCGGGCTCCATCGCAGTGCGGCATGGCAGGCGTTCACCAAGGTGTGGCGCCCAATCATCCAGCGGCGGCTACCGCTCCCGTGCCTCAACAGCCGCCCGGACAAGGGATGCACGGGCATCGTGCTACCGGGTGAGGCGTTCGACGTGGCGCACGTTCCAGGCTTCGACTACATGATCACAGGGCGGATGCCCACGCCGAGCGAGGTGGGTGCCGCGCACTCGACATGCAACAGGAGCGAGGGCGCGAAGCTCGCGGCCGCCAGACGCAAGGCGCAACGCGCTCGCGACGATCGGATGCCGAACTGGTGAGCGCTTCTTTGGATGGCGCGGAAGCCCCCGCCTTCGGCTCTCAAGCAACTTCCCCGCCCGGATTCGCGACGATGAAGCCGAGCGACCTTCTGAGCGAAGCCAACTGGCTCGAATTGCGCAGCGCTGCGCTGCCGCCGCGGGTGGGAACAGAACTAGTCACAAGCGACCAGACGCGCGCCGAGTTCCTTGAGGGTGCCCGCCTGCTTCGACTGCAAGACATCTACGCGCAGCAGCTCGTCATAGCCGACACGATCAACGCGGGTCGGGAATCGACCGCGCTGTGCATCCCTCGCCGCGCCACCAAGAGCACGTCGACACAGGCGGTGATCCTCGGGCGCCTCATGCTGCGGGAGGACTACCGCGCCGCGATGACGCTCACCACGAAGGGCGCGAAGGCGCGTGGTGTGTTCCTGTCGGATGTGCTCGGCCCCATCGAGCGGGTGTATCCCGACCCCAAGACACGGCCGATGAAGACGCTCCGCGGTAACTCACGCACGGGCATCGAGTTCCCGAACGGGTCGGAGTACTTCGTCGAGACGCCCATCGGCGACAGCTTCCGCGCATCGGCGTATGACCTTGTGCTGGTCGACGAGGCCGGCGAGGCCACGCTCGCTCAGGGTGACGACCTCAACGGCGCGATCCTTGCGACGATGGACACCCGCGACGGCCAGGTGATCTACGCGGGCACCCCCGGCGACTACCGCGTCGGCAACATGCTCTGGGAAGCGCTGCACGACCCCGCGGGCGCGGTGGCGTTCTACTCGATTGGTGACGAAGTGCCGGTGGAGATGCTCGACTCGTGGGAGGCCGTCGAGCGCCTTGTGTGGGCAACCCACCCCGGCGTCGCGGCGGGGCTGACGCCGATTGACAAGATCCGATCGCGCTACCTCAAGCTCGGCCCAGCTCGATTCGCGCGGGAGTACCTCGGTGTGTTCGGTGACGTGGGCGGCGCCAAGACGCTGCTTCGACCTGACAAGTGGGCCGACGCTGGCACTGATGCGCCGCTCCCGAGCCCGCCCGTCCGGTTTGGCCTCGCATACGCCGTCCACGCCGAGCTGCCGCGAGCGAGCGTCGTTGCCGCTTGGCGCGACGCCTTTGGCAAGGCGCATGGGCTCCTACTCCGCACGTTCACTGAATACACGGGCGTCCCCGGCTACCTGCAAGAACTGTTCGGCAAATACGGCATGCCGATCGCGTATGACCCACACTTCGGCTATGCGCGCACGGTGGTCGAGCACCTGGAGCGCGCCCGCCCCAAGCCGCGGCTGATGCCTGCCACGGCGAACGATGTGAAGACCGCGGCGGCGCTGCTCGTCCGCGACGTGCACGAGGGCAACGCGGTCCACTACGGCCAGGGGCCGATGAACGAGGCTGCGCGCACAGCCATCGCACGCAAGATCGGCGTGGGCGGCTTCAGCTTCGGACGTGTGCTTGCCGAGGACGATCCGACGCCGCTCGAGGCGTGGGCGCTGGCGTTGAAGGCATACGACGATCAATACCTTCGCACGACCGTCCAGATAGATGCTCGCGCGCTCAACGCAGATCTTTAGCAGTGTGCGCACGCCAGGGGGGCTGATTGTTGCATTTAGCGCAATAGCCTGGGAGTAATGGGATTCTGGGACTTTCTTACGCGGACACCGCCCGTCGCTGCCCCTGCGATCGGAACGTCTCTTGTCTCCCCTTGGTCGGACGGCTCCAACATGGCCATGCTTGCGTGGCAGGAGCATTTCAGTCCTGACGAGTCAGTGGTCACCCGCGAGACGGCCATCCAGGTCCCGGCCGTCTCGCGGGGACG
>JAEYVZ010000031.1 GCA_023431405.1 Actinomycetes bacterium | reverse complement strand
AGGTGCTGATCGGGCAGCTCGTGTCGGTCAACGGCGCGCGCCTGTCGAAGCGGGCGGGCAACATCATCGAGCTCGATGACCTCCGCGACTGGCTCGGCACCGACGCGCTGCGGTACTCGCTCGCGCGCTACCCGGCCGACTCGCCGCTCACGCTCGATCCCGAGATCCTCACCAAGCGCACCAACGACAACCCGGTGTTCTACGTGCAGTACGCCCACGCGCGCACCCACAACGTGGCCCGCAACGCCGAGGCGGCAGGCGTGACCCGCGAGGCGTTCGCGCCCGAGCTGCTCGACCACGAGACCGAATCGGCGCTGCTGGGCGCCCTCCAGGAGTTCCCGCGCATCGTCGCCTTCGCCGCCGAGGTGCGCGAGCCCCACCGGGTCGCCCGCTACCTCGAAGAGCTCGCCGCGCTCTACCACCGCTGGTACGACAACTGCCGCGTCACCCCGCTCGGCGACGAGGAGGTCACCGACCTCCACCGCACCCGCCTGTGGCTCAACGACGCGACCGGACAGGTGCTCCGCAACGGCCTCGACCTGCTCGGCGTGAGCGCCCCCGAGCGGATGTAGCGACCGGCCGCCCATGAGCACCGACCAGCATCCGACGCAGCCGCTCCCCGATCCGGGAGCGCAGTGGGTGCTGTCGCAGCCGGCCGAGCCCGCGCGCCGCCGCTGGCCGTGGCTCCTGGCCGTGCTCGTGATCGCGGCGCTCGCCATCGGCGCCTGGTTCGCGGGGGAGCAGGTGGCCCGCGGCATCATCGAGCGTGTCATCCGCGAGCAGGCGATCACCCAGCTCGCCCTCCCCGCCGACCAGAAGATCGACGTTGAGCTGAACGGCCCCGTGCTGCTGCCGCTCCTGGCCGGCAACATCGCCGACGTGCGCGTGGCATCCGACGACGTGCCGCTGGGCGACACGACCGCCGACATCGTGGTGGAGGCGCAAGACGTGCCGATCCGCGGCGCCGGCGACTGGTCGGGCGCCTGGGCGACGGTGACCCTCGACGAGACCCAGCTGCAGCGCCTGCTGTCGTCGGTCGACGGGTTCCCCGCGGCCACGGTCGGCATCGACGCGCCCGACGTGACCGCGACCTTCGAGCTCCCAGCCCTCGTCACCACCGTGCCGGTGGGGGTCTCGCTCGCACCCAGCGCCGAGAACGGCGACCTCGTGCTGCGTCCGACGACCCTCCGGCTCGGGGATGCCGAGATCTCCGCCGAGGCCATCCTCAAGCAATTCGGTGCCATCGCCTCGACCGTCGTGCGCGACTGGGACGTCTGCATCGCCGACCAGCTCCCGGCATCCCTCCGCCTCACCTACGTCGCCGTGGAGCAGCGCACCGTCGTCGCGCGCTTCGAGATCGACAGCTCGATCCTGCGCACAGACGGTGCCGCTCAGAAGGGGACGTGCGACTGACCCGGTCACGCGGGTCGGGCGGGCGAGCGGGGTGCCCTAGACTTTCACACACCGCATGTCACTGCTGTCACGGCGTGATGATCCCGCCGACAGCCACCAACATCTCCACCCGATTGGTTGCTCACCGTGTCCGCCTCTGACAACCGTCCGCTCGTACCCGAATGGCTGGTCGCGCCGGAGGATGCCAACGACCTCGTCACCGAGGTGTGGCCCGAGACCGCCACGCGCGATGAGCGCGGCGTGCTGTCGCTCGGGGGAGTGCCGGTGACGCGCCTCGCGGAGCAGTTCGGCACGCCGCTGTACGTGCTCGACGAGCCACAGATCCGCAGCAGAGCACGGCGCGTGCGCGAGGCGTTCGACGCCGCCGCCGCGCGGCACGGTGCGAAGGCGCGCGTCTACTACGCGGGCAAGGCGTTCCTCAGCACCGAAGTCGTGCGCTGGGTCACCGGTGAAGGCCTCTCGGTCGACGTGGCGACAGGGGGAGAGCTCGCGATCGCGCTCGCCGCCGGTGCCGACCCCGCGCGCATCGGCCTGCACGGCAACAACAAGTCGCTCGCCGAACTCGAAGAGGCCGTCTCCCGCGGCCTCGGCTCCGTCATCGTCGACAGCCCCCTCGAGGTCGAACGCCTCGCCGCCATCGCCGAGCGCCGCGGCGCCGTGCAGAACGTGCTCGTGCGCGTCAACAGCGGCGTGCACGCCGAGACCCACGACTTCCTCGCCACGGCCCACGAAGACCAGAAGTTCGGATTCGCGCTCACCGACGCCCCGGCGATCGTCGCGCGCATCCGCGAGCTGCGTTCGCTGCGCTTCCTCGGCCTCCACTGCCACATCGGCTCGCAGATCTTCGGCACGGCGGGCTTCGCGGAGTCGGCGGCGCGCCTGGTGGAAGTCCACGCCGAGCTCCTCCAGGGCGGCGCCGTCCCTCTCCTGAACCTCGGCGGCGGCTTCGGCATCGCCTACACGTCGGTCGACGACCCGACGCCCATCGAGCAGCTCGCAGACGGCATCGTCGACGCGGTCGCCCGCGAGTGCGAGGTGCGCGGCATCCGCATGCCCGACCTCGCCTTCGAGCCGGGCCGCTCGATCGTCGGACGCGGCGGGGTCACCCTGTACGAAGTGGGCACGACCAAGCCCGTCGCCGTCACCGACGACCTCACGCGCCTGTACGTGAGCGTCGACGGCGGCATGAGCGACAACGCCCGCCCCGCCCTCTACGGCGCCCACTACTCCGCCCGCATCGCGTCGCGGGTCTCGGATGCTGACCCCGCCCTCGTGCGCGTCGTCGGCCGTCACTGCGAATCGGGCGACATCGTCGTGGATGCCGAGTACCTCCCCGGCGACGTGACGCCGGGCGACCTCCTCGCGGTGCCCGCCACGGGCGCCTACTGCTACTCGCTGTCGAGCAACTACAACGCCGTGCCGCGCCCGCCGGTGGTCGCCGTCGGCGACGGCCGTGCCCGCGTGATCGTGCGCGGCGAGACGATCGCCGACCTGCTCGCGCGCGATGTGGGCGTCGACGCCGTTCAGAAAGCCGAATCCGACGATCCCGGGAGGGACTGAATGACTGATGACCGTCGCCTGCGGGTGGCGCTCCTGGGGGCGGGCTCCGTCGGCTCCCAGGTCGCAGCGCTCCTGCTGAAGCACTCCGACGAGCTCGCCGAGCGGGCGGGCGCCCGTCTCGACCTGGTGGGGATCGCCGTCCGCGACCTCGACGCGCCCCGCGACACCGAGCTGCCGCGGGAGCTGCTGACCACCGACGCCGAGCCCCTCATCGTCGGAAGCGACATCGTCATCGAGCTGATGGGCGGCATCGAGCCCGCCCGCACGGCACTGCTGCAGGCGCTCAACGCCGGCGCCGACGTCGTCACCGGCAACAAGGCGCTGCTGGCCACCCACGGCCCCGAGCTGTTCGAGGCCGCCGACCAGGTGGGCGCATCGGTGCACTACGAGGCCGCCGTCGCCGGGGCGATCCCGATCATCCGGCCGCTGCGCGACTCCCTCGCCGGAGACCGCGTCAACCGCATCCTCGCCATCGTCAACGGCACGACCAACTACATCCTCGACCGCATGGATGCCGAAGGCGCCGACTACGCCGACGTGCTCGCCGACGCGCAGCGCCTCGGCTACGCGGAGGCCGACCCCACGGCCGATGTCGAGGGCTTCGACGCAGCGCAGAAGGCGGCGATCCTCGCCTCCCTCGCCTTCCACACGCCCGTGCCGCTGGAGGCCGTGCACCGCGAGGGCATCACCGCGATCGACACGCAGGTGATGGATGCCGCACGCCAGGCAGGCTACGTCGTGAAGCTCCTCGCCGTGTGCGAGCGCATCGACGACGACGGCCGCGAGTCGATCTCCGTGCGGGTCCACCCCGCGCTCGTCGGCCGCGACCACCCGCTCGCCAGCGTGCGCGGCGCGAACAACGCGGTGTTCGTGCAGGCGGAGGCCGCCGGCGACCTCATGTTCTACGGCGCCGGCGCCGGCGGCATCCAGACGGCTTCTGCCGTGCTCGGCGACGTCGTCTCGGCCGCCCGTCGTCACATCGCCGGCGGCGTGGGAGTGGGGGAGTCGACGAGTGCGAACCTCCCCACCGCTCCCGTCGGCCGCGCGGTGACCCGCTACCAGATCACCCTCGAGGTCGACGACCGGCCCGGCGTGCTCGCGACGATCGCGGGCATCCTCGCCGACGGCCGCGTGTCGATCGCGACGGTGGAGCAGACCATCATCGGCGAGGAGCCCCTCGCCGATCAGACCGACAGCGGAGCCGAGGGGGCCGGGCACGCCCGCCTGGTCATCGGCACCCACAAGGCACGGGAGCAGGATCTCGCCGAGACGGTCGACCGTCTCGCATCGAGCGACGTCGTCGAACGCGTCGCCTCGGTCCTGCGCGTGGAAGGAGACTGACATGGCACACGTCTGGCGCGGAGTGATGCGCGAATACGCCGACCGTCTGGGCGTCACCGACGCATCGACGGTCGTCACCCTGGGTGAGGGCGGGACGCCCCTGATCCCCGCCCCCTCGCTGTCGCAGATGACCGGCGCCGAGGTCTACATCAAGTTCGAGGGCATGAACCCGACGGGTTCCTTCAAAGACCGCGGCATGACCGTCGCGCTCTCCCGCGCCGTCGAGCACGGTGCGAAGGCCGTCATCTGCGCCTCCACGGGCAACACCTCGGCATCCGCCGCCGCCTATGCGGCCCACGCCGGCATCACCGCCGCCGTGCTCGTGCCCGAGGGCAAGATCGCGATGGGCAAGCTCAGCCAGGCCGTCATCCACAACGGCCAGCTCATCCAGATCCGCGGCAACTTCGACGACTGCCTCGAGATCGCCCGTGAGCTCGCCGACCACTACCCCGTGCACCTCGTCAACTCGGTCAACCCCGACCGCATCGAGGGCCAGAAGACGGCCGCCTACGAGGTCGTCAGCCAGCTCGGCGACGCCCCCGACTTCCACTTCATCCCGGTCGGCAACGCGGGCAACTACACGGCATACTCGCGCGGATACCGCGAAGAGGCCGCCCGTGGCGTCGCCACGCGTGTGCCCCGCATGTTCGGCCTCCAGGCGGCCGGCTCCGCGCCGCTCGTCCGCGGCGAGATCGTGCGCAACCCGGAGACGATCGCCTCGGCCATCCGCATCGGCAACCCCGCCTCGTGGGAGCTCGCTCTCGAAGCGCGCGACGCGACCGAAGGCTGGTTCGGCGCGATCGACGACGACCGCATCCTCGCGGCGCAGAAGCTGCTCGCGGGAACCGTCGGCGTGTTCGTGGAGCCCGCCTCCGCCATCAGCGTGGCGGGCCTCCTCGACCGGGCCGAAGCGGGAGTCGTGCCCGCCGGCGCGAAGGTCGTGCTCACCGTCACCGGCCACGGCCTGAAAGACCCGCAGTGGGCCCTGCGCCAGCCCGACGGCTCGGAGGTCACCCCGACCGTCGTCGACGCCGCCACCAGCGAGGTCGCCTCCGTCCTCGGACTGGCACCCACCGCATGAGCAGTCGCGCCGTCTCCGTACGGGTGCCCGCCACGAGCGCGAACCTGGGGCCCGGCTTCGACACGCTCGGGCTCGCCCTGAGCGTGTACGACGAGCTCACGGTGGCGACGCTGCCCGAAGACCGCCTCGAGATCGTGGTGTCGGGGGAGGGCGCGGATGACGTTCCCACCGACGCGTCGCACCTCGTGGTGCGCGCCATCGCGTACGCCTACGAGGCGGTCGGTCGCACGATGCCCGGCATCCACCTCTCGGCGCGCAACGCCATCCCGCACGGACGGGGCATGGGCTCGTCGGGGGCGGCGGTCGTTGCGGGCCTCCTCGCCGCGAAGGGGCTGCTCGCCGGTGAGGTCGACCTCGGTCCCGACATGCTCCTGCGCCTGGCGACCGAGATGGAAGGCCACCCCGACAACGTCGCACCCGCCCTGTTCGGCGGTCTCACGATCGCGTGGATGGACGACCACGGCCCGCAGCACAAGAAGCTGCTCGTGCACCGGGGCGTGTCGCCCCTCGTCTTCGTGCCGGAGTTCACGATGTCGACGAGCGTCGCCCGCGGGCTCGCTCCGCTGCAGGTCCCGCGCGAGGATGCCGTGTTCAACGTGTCGCGCTCGGCTCTCCTGATCGCGGCGCTCACCCAGAGCCCCGAACTGCTGATGGCCGCCACCGAGGACAAGCTCCACCAGTCGTATCGTGCGCAGGCGATGCCCGCGACCGATGAGCTGGTGCGCCGGCTCCGGGCGGCCGGATTCGCCGCCGTCGTGTCGGGCGCGGGGCCCAGCGTGCTCGTGCTCGCCGACGGCCCCGGACGCCGGCTGGAGGCCGTCGAGGTCGCCGCGCAGGCGGACACTCCGTGGGAACCGCTCCTGCTCGCTGTCGATGTGCGGGGTGGTACAGTGAGGGACTATACGGAGGGTTCCACGAGACTCTCGTGAATCTGGCCTCCGTCGCAAATCTGCGAACCACCGTATGACCCCCGCCCTGGCGCACGCTGTCTCCGTGACGCGACGCGCTTCAGGACAGGATGGCGCCCGCTGTGGACGGGCCCGAGATGCGGTCAGTCCTATCCATATGTAGAGGGAGAACTCGTGGAGTCCATCTCCGAGATCCAGACCGACGACGCTGCGCGCGAAGACGCCACCGCAGACGTCACCACCGAGTCGGCGTCCGCCGACGAGAACACGACCGAGACGGCGGAGACGCCGGCCGCCGAGGTCGCTGCAGACGAGGCGCCCGCCGCCGAGGATGCCGCCGCCGAAGAGGCCGCCGAGGAGGGCGCCGACGAGGCACCCGCCTCGGATGAGGCGCCTGCCGCCGCCGAAGCTCCGGCGACCGACGACGCACCCGCAGACGCGGCCGCCGTCGAGGCGCCCAGCGAAGAGACCCCCAGCGAAGAAGCCCCCAGCGAAGAAGCACCCGCGCCTGCCGCGGAGGAGAAGCCCGCGAAGGCTCCTCGCAAGCGCGCCCCGCGCCGGGCCAAGAGCGCCGACGTCGAGGCTGCGGCAGAGGCCGCGGCATCCGCCGCCGATGCTCCTGCCGTCGAGGCGCCCGCTGCCGAGGCACCCACCGCCGACGATGCCGCGTCGCAGGATGCCGCAGCCGCCGACGCTCCGGCCGCCGACGAGGCGCCCGCCGCACCCGCGAAGGGCCGCGGACGCAAGAAGGCCGCACCTGCCGCGTCCGCCGACGCCGCGTCCGGCGACGCCGCGTCCGGCGACGCCCAGAAGAGCGATGCTGAGAAGTCGGGCACCGAGAAGAGCGACGCGGAGACGTCCGACGCGCAGAAGCAGAGCGATGCCACCCCCGACGCCGCGGCGTCCGAAGGTGACAGCACCGACGAAGAGAAGTCGGATGCCGAGGGCGACGCCTCCTCGGACACTCCCAGCCGCAGCCGTTCGCGCAGCCGCAGCCGCAACCGCAACCGCAACAAGGGCGGCGACAAGGAGCAGGGGAGCGACCAGACCGAGTCTTCGCCCGCCGCCGCTCCTGCCGCCGAGAACGACGACCACCAGGGCCAGAACCAGGGTCAGGGCCGCGGCCGTCAGCGCAACAAGCGCCGCGGCGGGCAGACGGGTGACGAGTTCGAGACCGAGATCGGCGAGGACGACGTCCTCATCCCGATCGCCGGCATCCTCGACGTGCTCGACAACTACGCGTTCGTGCGCACGACCGGCTACCTTCCCGGCCCGAGCGACGTCTACGTCTCGCTCGGTCAGGTGAAGAAGTACAACCTGCGCAAGGGCGACGCCGTCGTCGGCGCCATCAAGCAGCCCCGCGAGGGCGAGCAGTCGAGCCGCCAGAAGTACAACGCGCTCGTCAAGGTCGACGCGATCAACGGACTGTCGGTCGACGACGCCGCGACCCGTGTCGAGTTCGGCAAGCTCACGCCGCTCTACCCGCAGGAGCGCCTGCGCCTCGAGACCGCGCCGGAGAAGCTGACGCAGCGCATCATCGACCTCGTCGCCCCGATCGGCAAGGGTCAGCGCGGCCTCATCGTCGCGCCGCCCAAGGCCGGCAAGACGATCGTGCTCCAGCAGATCGCCAACGCCATCGCCACCAACAACCCCGAGGTCCACCTCATGGTCGTTCTGGTCGACGAGCGTCCCGAAGAGGTCACCGACATGCAGCGCACGGTGAAGGGCGAGGTCATCGCCTCGACCTTCGACCGGCCCGCCGAAGACCACACCACGGTCGCCGAGCTCGCCATCGAGCGCGCGAAGCGTCTCGTGGAGCTCGGTCGCGACGTCGTCGTGCTGCTCGACTCGATCACCCGTCTCGGACGCGCCTACAACATCTCGGCCCCCACGTCGGGCCGTGTGCTCACCGGTGGTGTCGACGCGTCGGCGCTGTATCCGCCCAAGCGCTTCTTCGGCGCTGCGCGCAACATCGAGAACGGCGGGTCGCTCACGATCCTCGCGACCGCGCTCGTGGAGACCGGATCCAAGATGGACGAGGTCATCTTCGAGGAGTTCAAGGGCACCGGCAACAGCGAGCTGCGCCTGTCGCGTCAGCTCGCCGACAAGCGGATCTTCCCGGCGGTCGACGTGAACGCGTCGAGCACCCGCCGTGAAGAGATGCTGCTGTCGCCCGACGAGGTCAAGATCACCTGGAAGCTCCGCCGCGCGCTGGCCGGTCTCGAGCCCCAGCAGGCCCTCGAGGTCGTGCTCGGCAAGCTCAAGGAGACGCAGTCCAACGTCGAGTTCCTCGTGCAGATGCAGAAGTCGATCCCGACGCCCGCTCGTGACGGCCACGGCGGCGGCTCGAGCCACGGGCACGAGAACAGCATCCGCTGAGCGGCGGCATCGTGTTCGAGTCCGTCCGAGGGC
>JAEYVZ010000052.1 GCA_023431405.1 Actinomycetes bacterium | reverse complement strand
TGGAGGTGGATGCCACGGCCGACGCGCCGGACGGCCGCACGGTGCGTCTGGCGGCGCTGTGCGTGCTGGAGCTGCTCACGGGCCTCGCCGGGCGACCGGCATCCCCTCCGGCTGCCGCGCCGGGTGCGCCGGAGGCCGCCGCGCCCGGCCCGGAGCAGGCGAGCCCGGAGCAGACGAGCACAGATCAGACGAGCACAGATCAGACGGGCACAGAGCAGACCGGCGTGGAGGAGACCGCATGACGACGCTGGTGCTCGTGCGCCACGCGAAGAGCGACTGGGGCGACGCCCGGCTCGACGACCACGACCGCCCGCTGAACGCGCGCGGCCTGCGTGATGCCCCGGTGCTGGCGGCACGGCTTGCGGCCACCGGGTTCCGCCCGGACCGACTGCTGACCTCGACGGCCCTGAGGGCACGGACGACGGCGGACGTCTTCGCCGACGCGCTCGGCACGCCGGCGGAGCGCGTCGAAGAGCTCTACGGTGCTCCGGCCCGCACGCTGCTCGCGACGGCGGTGGCGGCTCGCGTGCCGCGGGTGATGATCGTCGCGCACGACCCGGGCATGAGCGCGCTCGCGGAAGCGCTGTCGGGAGGGGGGATCGCCGGGATGCCGACGTGTGCGGTGGCGACCTTCCGGTGGGAGACGGATGACTGGGACGTGGCGTCGTCGATCGATCCCGACGAGTGGGACTTCGACCGCCCCACCCGCTGATGCCGTCGGGCCGCTCAGCCGGCGACGACCTCGCCCCCGCGGAGCACGCGGTGCACGAGCGGCACGCCGGGTCGATACGCGAGATGCACGCGCGTCGGCGCGTCCAGCACGACGAGATCTCCGCGCGCGCCCGCGCCGAGGTGCCCGACATCCGTGCGGCGCAGCGCCCGCGCCCCGCCGGCCGTGGCCGCCCACACCGCTTCGGCGGGCGTCATGCCCATCTCGCGCACGGCCAGCGCGATCATGAGCGGCATCGACGACGTGAAGCTCGACCCCGGATTGCAGTCGCTCGCGAGAGCCACCGTGACACCGGCGTCGATCAGCCGCCGCGCATCGGGATACGGCTGCCGCGTCGAGAACTCCACGCCCGGAAGCAGCGTGGCGACCGTCTCCGATCCGGCGAGCGCGCGGACGTCGGCATCCGAGAGGTAGGTGCAGTGGTCGACGGACGCGGCCCCCATGTCGACGGCGAGCCTCACCCCCTCTCCTTCGCCGAGCTGGTTGCCGTGCACGCGCACGCCGAGCCCGGCCGCGGCCCCGGCGCGCAGCACCCGCTTCGCCTCGTCGGCGGTGAACGCGCCTCGCTCGCAGAAGACGTCGACCCAGCGGCAGAAGGAGCGTGCCGCCTGCAGCATGGGCCCGCTCACGAGGTCGACGTACGCGTCGCGGTCGTCGGCGTACTCGGCGGGCACGACGTGGGCGCCGAGGAAGGTCACCTCGCCCGTGACCTCGGCCGCCAGGCGTGCCAGGCGCGCCTCTCCCGCGACGGTGAGGTCGTAGCCGGTCTTCACCTCGAAGGTCGTCGTGCCCTGGATGAGCAGTTCGCGGGCGAAGGCGGCGAGCCGTGCGCGCAGCTCGGCGTCGGTGGCGGCGCGTGTCGCCGCGACGGTGCGCCGGATGCCGCCCGCCTCATAACGCCGGCCGCTCATCCGCGCCTCGAATTCCTCGGCCCGGTCGCCGCCGAAGACGAGATGAGTGTGACTGTCGACGAAACCGGGGATCACCGCCCGCCCGTCGACGTCGATGACGCGGCCGGCCGGGGCGGCGGGGGCTTCCCCCGACGGGCCCGCCCACGCGATGCGCCCGTCCCGGATGAGGATCGCCGCGCCGGTGACCGTTCCGCACGGGTCACCCGCGGCGGTGACGTTGGTGGTCAGCTCGCCGATGCCGGTCAGGAGGATGTCGCTCACAGCATCGGCACCTTCAGGCCGCGGTCGCGGGCGACCTCGATCGCCCGGTCGTAACCGGCGTCGACGTGGCGCATGACCCCGGTGCCGGGGTCGTTCGTCAGCACACGCTCGAGCTTCTGAGCGGCCAGCGCCGTGCCGTCGGCGACGGTCACCTGGCCGGCGTGGATCGACCGCCCGATCCCCACCCCGCCACCGTGATGGATCGACACCCACGCAGCCCCCGACGCCGTGTTGAGGAGCGCATTGAGCAGCGGCCAGTCGGCGATCGCGTCGGAGCCGTCGGCCATCGCCTCCGTCTCCCGGTAGGGCGAGGCGACCGATCCTGCGTCGAGGTGGTCGCGACCGATGACGATGGGGCCGGCGAGCTCGCCGGAGGCGACCATCTCGTTGAACTTCAGCCCCGCGAGATGCCGCTCCTTGTAGCCGAGCCAGCAGATGCGGGCGGGAAGACCCTCGAAGTGCACGGCGCTGCCCGCCTTCTCGAGCCAGCGCGCCAGTGCGGCATCGTGGGGGAACAGCTCCGCGACGGCACGGTCGGTCTTGGCGATGTCTTCGGGGTCTCCCGACAGCGCCACCCACCGGAAGGGTCCGCGGCCCTCCGCGAACAGCGGCCGGATGTAGGCGGGGACGAACCCCGGGAAGGCGAACGCCCGCTCGTAGCCTCCGAGCTCCGCCTCACGGCGCAGCGAGTTTCCGTAGTCGAACACCGCCGCCCCGGCATCCTGGAACCCGACCATGGCCTCGACATGGCGGGCCATCGACGCCCGTGCGCGCGCGGTGAAGTCGTCGGGATCGGCGGCGGCGGCCTCACGCCACTGCGCGAACGGGATGTCGGAGGGCAGATAGGCCAGCGGGTCGTGGGCGCTCGTCTGATCGGTGACGATGTCGACGAAGACCTCTCCGGCCTGGTGTCGGCGCAGCATCTCGGGGAACACGTCGGCCGCGTTGCCGACCACTCCGACGCTCAGCGCCCGCCCCGCGGCCCGGGCGTCGGCGACCCGGCTCACCGCGGCATCCAGGTCGGTCGTGTACTCGTCGAGATAGCCGTGCTCCACGCGGCGCGCGAGACGCGACTCATCGACGTCGACCACGAGCACGGCGCCCTCGTTGAGCGTGACGGCGAGCGGCTGCGCCCCGCCCATGCCGCCGGCGCCGGCCGTGAGGGTCAGGGTGCCGGCGAGGTCGAGGCGGTCGAGCGATCGAGCCACAGCGGCGAACGTCTCGTACGTTCCTTGGAGGATCCCCTGGGTGCCGATGTAGATCCACGAGCCTGCGGTCATCTGCCCGTACATGGTGAGACCGAGGTGCTCGAGGCGGCGGAACTCCGGCCAGGTCGCCCAGTCGCCGACGAGGTTCGAGTTCGCGATGAGGACGCGCGGCGCCCATTCGTGCGTGCGGAAGACGCCCACGGGCTTGCCCGACTGCACGAGCAGCGTCTCATCCGGCTCCAGTTCGTCGAGGGTGCGGACGATCGCGTCGAACGCCTCCCATGACCGCGCCGCCTTCCCCGTCCCGCCGTAGACGACGAGGTCTTCGGGGTGCTCGGCGACCTCCGGGTCGAGATTGTTCATGAGCATACGCTTGGCCGCCTCGGCGCCCCAGCTCTTCGCCGTGCGCTCGGGTCCGCGAGGTGCCCGCACGCTGCGCGGGCGGGAGGGGTGGGAACTCATGGGGCTTCTCCTTCGATGTCGGTGCGGCGCGCGTTCAGCGCCGCCTGAGCGATCGCCCCCTCGCGCACGAGAGCGGTGATCGCCTCCAGTTCGGGCGAGACGAAGCGGTCGGGCCCGGGCCCCGCGACCTCGGTGCGGACGAGGTCGCGCACGGCGCGGGTCGCGGGGGCCGGCTGGAGCGGCGCCCGCAGGTCGAGGGCACGGCATCCGGTGATCACTTCGACCGCGAGGACGCGGGCGAGGCCGTCGAGCGCCCGGCGGAGCTTGCGCGCGGCGCCCCATCCCATCGACACGTGGTCCTCCTGCATCGCCGACGACGGGATCGAGTCGACCGAGGCCGGCACCGCGAGACGCTTCAGCTCCGACACGATGCCCGCTGCCGCGTACTGCGCGATCATGAGCCCGGAGTCGACGCCCACCTCGTCGGCGAGGAACGGTGGCAGGCCGTTGCTGCGTGCCCGGTCGAGGGCCCGGTCGGTGCGGCGCTCGGAGATCGAGGCGACGTCGGCGACGGCGATCGCGAGGAAGTCGAGCACGTACGCCACGGGCGCACCGTGGAAGTTGCCGTTCGATTCGACGCGACCGTCGCCGGTGATCACGGGGTTGTCGACGACGGATGCCAGTTCCCGCTCCGCCACCCGGCGGGCATGATCGAGGGTGTCGCGGGCGGCACCGTGCACCTGCGGTGCGCAGCGAAGCGAATAGGCGTCTTGCACGCGCGTGCATACGGCGGGGTCGCGGTGACTGGCGACGATGGGCGAATCTGCGAGGAACGCGCGCAGGTGCGCCGCCGACGCCGCCTGACCGTCGTGAGGCCGCAGTGCCATGAGGTCGGCGGCGAAGACGGCGTCGGTGCCCAGCTGCGACTCGACCGACAGCGCCGCCGCCACGTCCGCGGTCGTGAGGAGCACGTCGAGGTCGCACAGGGCGAGCGAGAGCATCCCGAGCATGCCGTCGGTGCCGTTGATGAGGGCGAGCCCCTCCTTCTCCTCCAGCACCAGGGGCTCCAGACCCGCCTCGGCCAGCGCCACGGCCGCATCGAGCACGCGATCACCCACCCGCACCTCGCCTTCGCCCATCGCCGCCAGCGCCACATGCGAAAGCGGCGCGAGGTCGCCCGAGCAGCCGAGCGAGCCGTACTCGCGCACGACGGGGGTGATTCCGGCATCGAGCATCGCGGCGTACGTGTCGACGACGACGGGGCGCACACCCGTGTGGCCGGAGGCGAGCGTCTGCAGCCGCAGCAGCATCAGCGCTCTCACCACTTCACGCTCGACCTCTTCGCCCGTGCCCGCCGCGTGCGAGCGGATGAGGCTCGCCTGCAGCTGCCGGCGGCGATCGGGGGCGATGAAGGTGGTCGCGAGCGCGCCGAACCCGGTGGAGATCCCATAGTGCGGATGCGGATCGTCGGCGAGTCGCTCGACGAGCTCCCGCGCCCGCTCGACGCGCTCGCGGGCGGCGGGGGCGATCGTGACGCGGGCGTCGTGCCGAGCGACGGCGACGACCTCGTGGGGCGTGAGGGGCGTGTCTCCCACCGTGACGGCGGCACCTGCGACTGTGGGGCTCATGAGCCGATTCCACCCGCTCCGCGGCGCGGCCGCCAGGGGACTCTGGCATCCTGTGTCTGTGATCCCAGACACCCGCGCTGCGCATGAAGACAACGCCCGGCCCGCCGTCCAGGTGCCCGCCGCCGATCACACCCTGCGGATGCTCACCTTCCTCGCGCGCCAACGGGGACCGGTCGCGGCCCGCACCATCGCCGAACAGCTCGGCATCCCCCGCTCGACCGTCTACCATCTCCTGCACGCGATGGCCGCACACGGATACGTCGTGCATCTCGAAGACGACCGCCGCTGGGGCCTCGGCACCGGCGCGTTCGAGCTCGCCGGTGGCTACGCCCGCCAGCAGCCCCTCGCCCGCCTCGGCAGGCCGCTCGTGGCAGCGCTCGCCGACCGCACCGGCGAAAGCGCCCACCTCGCCGTCATGACCGGCCGCGATGTGCTCTACATCGTCGAGGAGCGCGCACCCCGTCGCCCGGCCCTCGTGACCGACGTCGGGGTGCGCCTGCCCGCGCATCTGACCGCCACCGGACGGGCGATGCTCGCCCTCCTCCCCCGCGAGCAGGTACGCGCGCTGTATCCGGATGCCGCGGCCTTCACCGACCGCACCGGGCGCGGGCCGCAACGCCCCCGCGAACTGCGCGACGTGCTCACCGGCACGCGTGCGCGCGGCTACGCGAGCGAAGACGGCGAGGTGACGATAGGCCTGCGATCGGTCGGAGTCGCCGTCGCCGACCACGCCGGCTGGCCGGCGGCGGCGATCGCCGTCACCTGGCCGGATGAGACCCCGCGAGATCCCGACGAGCTCGCGCGCCTGGCGTCGGAGACGGCGGCGGAGTTCTCCCGGCGCATCGGACGCCGCTGACGGCCGGGGCGGCACGGCGCCGCACCGGACGAGCCCCGAGGGGTCGCCTCAGCGGACCACCAGCCGCGGCTCGACGAGCACGTGCGCGGTTCCGGGGCTCGGGGCACGCAGCGCGATCGTCCCCGTCGACCCGATCAGCAGATCGAGCGCACCCGACGCGACACGTTCCGGGAGCTGCTCGACGCTCGTGATGCCGAGCGCCTCGGCCACCGGGGTGTTGTCGAAGCCCGTGACCAGAAGCTCGGGGCGTCCGACGGCGACGGCGGCGAGATGGGCACCGACGGCGAGCGAGTCGCTCGCGCACACGATGGCATCCACGTCTCGGCTCCCCAGCGCCGCAGCGACCACGTCACGCGCCTGCGCGACGCTCTCCTCGCTCTCCAGCCGCACCGCCTCGACTCCCGCGGGAAGCGCCTGCCGCCAGCCCCGTTCACGGTCGTCACCGGTGCCGGAGCCCTGCGGCCAGCCGAGGAAGACCACGTGCGGACCCGCCGTCTCCTGCGCGTGGCGCGTGGCGGCGCCCGTTCCCGCCGCGCCGTCGACGTCGACCCACAGGTGCGCGGGATCCTCCACGTCGTCGGTGCCCCAGGGACGACCGAACGACACGAACGGGATGCGCCGCGCCGTGAGCCAGCCCGTCCGCGGGTCGCCGTGGAAGGTGCCGGTGATCACGACCGCGTCGATCTCGCCGCCGTCGGAGAGGTCGGCCATGCGACGGATCTCCTCCTCCGGCGACCGTGCCGCGTAGAGAACGACGCGAAGGCCGCGTTCGCCGGCACGCTCGGTGAGGGCATGCACGAAGCGGTCGAGCACGACGCCCGAGATGCCTCCCGCGTAGGGATCGAGGTGGATGCCGATGGTGGAGCTGCGCTGGGTGCGCAGCCGCCGCGCAGATGCATGCGGCGCATAGCCGAGCCGGTCGATCACGCTCTGCACGCGCTCGCGCGTCTGCTCGCGCACGATCGCGGGCGAGTTCAGCACGTTGCTGACGGTCTGACGCGACACTCCGGCTTCGCGGGCGACGTCTTCGATGGTGGCGGGTCTGTTCATCGTCTCCTGGCCTTGACGGGCCGCCGGGCAGGGCTCTATCTTGGCAACTATCCCACAGTTTGAACGATCAAAGAGACGCGCGACGCGCCGATTTGAACGATCAAGCGCCGGCACCCCCACGGCACCCCCAGCGGGTCCCACATCAAAGGAGATGCGATGACGCGACACACAGCACGCACGCTGCTCGCAACCGGAGGACTCGCGGTCGTGACCGCGCTCGTCCTCACCGGATGCGGTCAGGGCTTCACCGACACGCCCTCGGAGAGCGGGTCGGCGAGCGAACTCACCTCATCCGACGACGGCCTCACGATCCTCATCGGTTCGAGCGGCGATGCCGAGACCACGGCCGTCAAAGACGCCGTCGCCGCCTGGTCGGCCGATTCCGGCGTCGACGCGGAGGTCGTCGCCGCCACCGACCTCGCCCAGCAGCTCTCGCAGGGCTTCGCCGCAGGCTCCCCGCCCGACCTGTTCTACCTCGGCACCGACCAGCTGGCCGGCTTCGCCGACAACGGCTCGCTCCAGGCGTACGGCGACCTGCTGTCGAACAAAGACGACTTCTACCCGTCGCTCGTGGCGAACTTCACGTACGACGGCTCGTTCTACTGCGCCCCGAAGGACTTCTCGACCCTGCAGCTGATCATCAACGCAGGCCTCTGGGACGACGCGGGCCTCACCGACGCCGACGTGCCCCAGACCTGGGACGACCTGGCATCCGTCGCCGAGAAGCTGACCACGGGCGACACGACGGGTCTCGTCTTCGGCGGCGAGTACGCGCGCATCGGCGCATTCATGGCGCAGGCCGGAGGACGCCTCGTCTCCGAGGACGGCATGACGGCAGAAGCGAACAGCGACGCCAACGTCGAGGCCCTCACCTACGTCCAGGAGCACCTGAAGGACGGCACCTTCGCCTACGCGGCCGATGTCGGAGCCGGATGGGGCGGCGAGGCGTTCGGCAAGGAGCTCGGCGCCATGACCATCGAGGGCAACTGGATCACCGGCGCACTCGGCGACTACCCCGACGTCGACGCGAAGGTGGTGCAGCTGCCCGCAGGCCCCGCAGGCAAGGGCACGCTGCAGTTCACCAACTGCTGGGGCATGGCCGCCGACAGCCCCAACCAGCAGGCGGCACTCGACCTGGTCGAATACCTCACCAGCGCCGAGCAGCAGCTGAAGTTCTCCGATGCCTTCGGCCCGATGCCGTCGGTCGAATCGGCCGCAGAGCAGTGGAAGGCCGACAACGAGAACCTCGTGGCCTTCCTCGACGGATCCGAGTACGCGCAGGGCGTTCCCACCAACAAGGGTGCGGGCGAGGTCATCACCGACTTCAACGCCCAGCTGCAGACGCTCGAGACGGGCGACCCGAAGGAGATCCTCGACTCGGTGCAGTCGAACCTCGAGGCCATCGTCGGCTGACACCATGACCGCGCCTGCCGCTCCGGCCGCGAAGCCGGCCCGCACGGCCTCCTCGAGACGCCCCCGCTCCGGCGGGGTGCGTCGCGGGGAGGCCGCGGCGGGCTGGCTGTTCGTCTCGCCGGTGATCCTCATCCTCGGGACGTTCCTCTTCGCCCCCGTGCTCATGGCCCTGTGGGTCAGCTTCTCCGACTGGTCGGGTCGCGGGAGCCCGTTCTCCTCGAACGTCAACTTCGTCGGCGGCGCCAACTATGTGGAGCTGACCACCGGCGGTGGCCTGCGCACCCGTGACTTCGGCACAGCGCTGCGCAACAACACCTGGTACGTGCTGCTGGTCGTACCGCTGCAGACCGCGCTGTCGCTGTTCCTCGCCGTGCTCGTCAGCCGCCGCATCCTGCGCGCCCGCGGCTTCTTCCGCACGGCGTTCTACTTCCCGTCGGTCACGAGCTCGGTGGCCATCACCGTGCTGTGGCTGTTCCTGTTCAGCTTCGCCGGCCCGGTCAACGCGATCCTGCGGTGGTTCGGCGTGCAGGGCCCCAACTGGTTCGACGAGCCGCGCGGCATCGTGCACATCGCGCTGAGCGGCCTCGGGGTCACCCGCGGACCCGACTGGCTCACGCAGAACGACTTCCTCGGGCTGTCGTGGTGGGAGTGGCTGGCCGGCCCCTCGGTGGCGATGTCGGCCCTCATCCTCATGGCGGTGTTCACGACGAGCGGCACCTTCATGCTGCTGTTCGTGGCGGGCCTGCAGAACGTGGGCTACGAGCTCACCGAGGCGGGCCTCATGGACGGGGCGAACGCGTGGCAGCGGTTCTGGTACATCACCCTGCCCCAGCTGCGACCCATCGTCTTCACAGTGATCACCCTGGGGCTCATCGGGTGCTGGCAGGTGTTCGACCAGATCTACACGGGCACGCGCGGCGGACCGTCCAAGACGACCCTCACCCCGGCGTACCTGTCGTACCAGGCGGCCTTCCAGAACCAGGACTGGGGAATCGGCGCGGCGATCGCGTTCGTCCTGTTCCTCATCATCATCGTCTTCACGATCTTCCAGCGATGGGTGCTGCGCGATCGCAAGGTGTCGCGACGCCGCATCCGCGCCTACCAGAGCAGCACCTACCAGAAGGGTGGCCGGCCATGACCACGAGCGACGTGTCCGTGCCGCCGGCGACCGTGACCGCCGCCGCCGTGCAGCTGCCCCGCCGTCGCCGGCGGATCACCCTGCGAAGCGCGACCGGTCAGGCGCTCCTCTACGGCCTGCTGGCCCTGATCTCCCTCGTCTACATCTACCCCTTCCTGGTGCAGGTGGCGACGTCGTTCAAGACCGAGCCCGAGGCCGCGTCGAGCCCCATCTCGCTCATCCCGCAGACCTTCACGACGGCGGCGTACGAACGGCTGTTCCTCTTCAGCGACTTCCCGCTGTGGTTCGTGAACTCGACGGTCGTGACCATCGCGGTCACCCTCGGACGCGTGTTCTTCGTGTCGCTCGCCGGGTACGCCCTCGCACGGCTCACCTTCCGAGGGCGCGGCGTGATCTTCGCCCTCGTGGTCGCCGTCATGGCGGTGCCGGCGGTCGTGCTGCTCATCCCCAAGTTCCTCGTGCTGAACCAGCTCGGCCTGTACGACTCGTACGCGGGCATGATCCTGCCGCTGCTCGTGGATGCCGCGGGCGTGTTCATCATGAAGAACTTCTTCGAGTCGATCCCCGCCTCCGTCGAAGAGCAGGCACGGATCGACGGCGCCGGCACCTTCCGCGTGTTCTGGTCGATCGTGCTGCCGATGGCGCGTCCGGCGCTCATCACGATCGTGATCCTCTCGTTCCAGGGGTCGTGGAACGAGCTCAGTCACTTCATCATCTCCACGCAGTCGCCGGAGCTGACGACGCTCACCAAGGGCGTGGCGTCGCTGGCATCCGGGCAGCTGAGTCAGGGCACGCAGTATCCGCTGAAGCTCGCCGCCGCGGCGATCATGACGATCCCCGTCGCGGTGCTGTTCTTCATCTTCCAGAAGCGGATCATGAACACGAGTGAAGGGGCAGTGAAGGGATGACGGGCGGATTGCAGCCGTTCCTCGCAGATCGGGTGGTGGCGCTGACCGCGCCGACGCAGGCGTGGTCGGGAGACGACGGCGACATGGGAGAGGCGCCGATCGACGGTGTCTTCCACGGCGACACCCGCTTCATCCGTACGGTGTCGGTGACCTACGCCGGCTCCGATGGCGTGTTCACGCGACCGGAGTGGGTGCGGTGGACGGCGCCGACGGCGGCGCGGGTGCGCTTCGACGCGCTGCTGCGGGGCGTCGACGACCCGTTTCCCGACCCCAAGGTGCGCCTCGAACGCGTGCGCACGGTCTCCGACGGACGTGTGACCGAGACGCTGACCGTGCGCTCGCATCTTGCCGAGCCGGTCACGGTGCACCTGCGCACGCACATCCGCCCCGACTTCTCGCCGCTGCAGGACGTCAAGGCAGGGGCCCGTCCCGCCTCGGGGGTCGGCCTCTCGCACGACGGCGACCGGGTGACGGCGGCGCACGCCGGCGCCGTGCTGTCGGTGAGCTCCGGGGCGGCACGCGCGAGCATCGGCGACGACATCCGCCTCGACTGGACCCTCGAGGTGCCCGCCTTCGGCGCCGCGCAGGCCGAATGGACCGCGACCTTCACCGACCCGTCGCTCGTCGTGCGGGGCGTGACGGCACCGCCTCCCTGGGCCGAGCGGATCGCGACTCCCGCGCGTGATACAGACGCGGGCGATCCTCGCGTGCAGCGCTGGCTGCACCGCGCACTGGGCGACCTGGCGGCGCTGCGGCTCACGCTGCCGGAGCATCCCGAAGACGTGTTCTTCGCCGCCGGCGCTCCCTGGTTCTTCACCCTGTTCGGGCGTGACTCGCTGTGGGCGGCGCGGCTGCTCCTCCCCCTCGACGCCTCGATCGCCGCTTCCACGCTGCGCGTGCTGGCGCGCCTCCAGGGAGAGAACACCGACCCGGCGACGGCCGAACAGCCCGGGAAGATCATGCACGAGCTGCGCGCAGGCACCCTCAGCATGCCGGGTGAGGGCATCGTGCTTCCTCCGCTGTACTACGGCACGGTCGACGCGACGCCGCTGTGGGTGTGCCTCCTCGCCGAGGCCGCACAGCACGGGATGCCGGAAGCCGACGTCGAGCTGCTCCTGCCGAACCTCGAGCGGGCCATGGAGTGGGTGCTCGACAGCGCCGGCGACGACGGCTTCCTCGACTACGTCGACGAGACGGGGCATGGCCTGTCGAACCAGGGGTGGAAGGACTCCGGCGACTCCATCCAGTGGCGCGACGGCAGCCTCGCGGAAGGACCCATCGCGCTGTGCGAGGTGCAGGGATACGCGTACGAAGCGGCGATCGGCGCCGCCGGCCTCCTCGATCGGTTCGGACGGCCCGGCGGCGACCGCCTGCGCGCCTGGGCGGAACGGCTCAAGCAGCGCTTCGCGGAGCGGTTCTGGGTGACGACGCCCGAGGGTCGCTACCCCGCGATCGCCCTCGACCGCGACGGCCGCGCCGTCGACACCCTCACGACGAACGCCGGACATCTGCTCGGCACCGGCATCCTCGACCCGGAGGAGGAAGCAGCCGTCTCGGCGCTGCTCGTCGGGCACTCGATGTCGTCGGGGTTCGGCCTTCGCACGCTGTCGTCGGACGCGGCCGGCTATTGGCCCCTCAGCTACCACGGCGGGAGCGTGTGGACCCACGACAGCGCGATCGTCGCGCGCGGCATGGCGCAGGCCGGCCGCCACGACGATGCACGCGCCGTCGTTGCCGGGCTTCTCGATGCGGCGGAGAGCTTCGACTATCGGATGCCGGAGCTGCACGCCGGTGACGATGCCGCCGACGTCGTCGCCCCGGCACCGTACCCGGCCGCGTGCCGCCCGCAGGCGTGGTCTGCGGCGGCGGCGGTGACGGCGTGGGACGTTCTCCGCACGTCGGGCTGAGGCCTGGGCGGCGGGGTCAGTCGACCGCGACGACCTCGCCGCCGGTCAGCGACACGAGCTGGTCGAACGTCAGCGGGAAGACGGTGTGCGGTGTGCCGCCTGCCGCCCAGATCTCCGGGTAGGCGGCCAGAGCCTCGTCGACGACGGTCGTGAGCGGCGTCGGGTGTCCGGTGGGTGCGACGCCGCCGATGGCCTGCCCGGTCGCCTCACGCACCTGGTCGACGCTGGCCCGCTGGATGCTTCGGCGACCGAGGCGCTCGGCGAGCGCCTTCGTGTCGACGCGGTGGGCACCGCTGGTCATCACCAGGAGCGGTTCGTCATCCGACCAGAAGACGAGGCTGTTGGCGATCGCGCCCACCTCGACGCCCAATGCCTCGGCGGCGAGGGCGGCCGTGGACGCCGCATCGGGGAGGACGATGATCTCGCCCGGGATGCCGGCGGCCCGCAGCGCTTCGTGAACCAGACGGCTGCGGGCGGGAAGGAGCTCGGGAGGCGTCATACGGTCAGCGTAGAGCCATCGACGCCGGCCCTGCACGCCGGGAGCCCCTGCACGTCGGCGCCCCTGCACGTCGGCGCCCCTGCACGTCGGGGCCCTGGGACGTCGGTGCCCCTGGACGTCGGGGGGCTCCGGGTGGAGACTGTGACCACTCCGACAGAAAGACCGTCTCCGCCTATGCCCGCACGCCCGTCCATCGCCGCCCGCATCAGCGCCATGGGACAGAACCGCATCGGCGCGCTCCTGCTCCTGCTGGCGACGGCGGCGGCGATCGCCTGGGCGAACGCCGCCGATGCGTCGTACACCGGCTTCTGGGAGACGCACCTGACGGTCGGTGTCGCCGACCTCACCCTCGACTTCACTCTGCACGCGCTCGTGAACGACGCGCTCATGGCGATCTTCTTCTTCACCGTCGGGCTCGAAGTGCGGCGCGAGTTCGCGATCGGCGAGCTCACCAGCTGGTCGCGTGCCATGGTGCCGGTCGTCGCGTCGCTCGCGGGCCTGCTGGTCCCGGCCCTGCTTTTCGTACTGATCGCCGCGCCGTCGGGCCACGCGGCGGCGTGGGGAGTCGTCATCTCGACCGACACCGCATTCCTGGTCGGAGCGCTGGCGCTCGTGGGTCCGCGCGTGCCGGGGCGCCTGCGCGTCTTCCTCCTGGCGCTCGCGGTCGTCGATGACATCGGGGCGCTCAGCATCATCGCCCTCGTCTACACCGAGACGTTCTCGCCGTGGCCGCTCGCGATCGCCGCCGTCGGGCTCGTGGGCGTCTACCTCACGCGCTACCTGCGGGGCGGGCGCGGTCCGGTCTACGCGACGCTCGCCATCATCGTCTGGCTCGCCTTCCTCGCCTCCGGCGTGCACCCGACGCTCGCGGGGGTCGCGATCGCGCTCCTCGTGCCGGTGTACCGCCCGAACCGGCGCGACGTGGAGCATGCGCTGGAGCTCGCCCGCACCTTCCGCCAGTCGCCCAACTCCGAGTACGCACGGGCCGCCGCCAACAGTCTGCGCGAATCGATCTCGGTCAACGAACGGCTCCAGAGCGCGTACGCCCCCTATGTGGCGTACGTCATCCTCCCGCTGTTCGCCCTCGCCAATGCGGGGGTCATGATCGACGGCGAGATCCTGTCGGCCGCCCTCGTCTCGCCCCTGACGTGGGGCATCGTCGCGGGCCTCGTGGCGGGCAAGTTCCTCGGCATCTTCGGGTCGACGGCGCTGCTCAAGCGCCTCCGTCTCGGTGAGTTCGGCCCCGGGCTCACCCTCGACCGCATCGCCGGCGGGGCTGCCCTGAGCGGAATCGGATTCACGATCTCGCTGTTCATCATCGACCTGGCCATCGATGATCCCGCCGCGCAGAACGAGGCGCGCGTCGGCGTGCTCGCGGCATCGGTCATCGCTTTCGTCCTGGCCACGGTGATCTTCCGCATCTCGGATGCCGTGCGCACCGACATCGAGACCGGTCAGACGCTCGTGCGCCCGATCGACCCGAGACGCGACCACATCTGGGGTCCGGCGGACGCGCCGTACACGATCGTGGAGTACGGCGACTTCCAGTGCCAGTTCTGCCTGAAGGCGTCGGGTTCGATCCAAGAGGTGGTGGAGGAGCTCGGCGACCAGCTGCGCTACGTGTGGCGGCACGCCCCCCTCACGACGCAGCATCCCAACGCCCTCGCCGGCGCCGAGGCGGCGGAGGCCGCGAGCCTGCAGGGGAAGTTCTTCGAGTTCGAGCGCGGCCTGTTCGCCGACCAGGAGAACCAGCGCCCGTCGGACATCGTGCGGCTGGCCGCATCGCTCGGGCTCGACGTCGCCCGCTTCGAACGCGATCTCGAATCGGCGGAGGTCACCGCCCGCGTACGCGACGACATGCTCGACGCCGAAGCGATGAACATCACCTCCGTGCCGACGTTCTTCGTCAACGGCCGCCGCCACACCGGCCCCTACGACGCCCGCACCCTGATCACCGCGCTGCAGACCGAACCGGAGCGCGTCGACGCCACATGAGCCGTCGCGCCCGCCGACCCGGGAGACCGACACCCCCATGACCGACCCGCACACCGCCGAAGCCCCCGGCACCGCCCCGCACGCCGCCGACGAGGCCCTGTCCCCCACGCTCACCGACGCGCAGTGGGCGAGGATGACCTCCGTCGGCACCGTGTCCGATGTCGACGAGGGCGACATCCTGTTCCGTTCGGGCGACGCCGACTACGACCTCATCGTGCTCGAAGAGGGCGAGCTGGAGATCGTCCGCGACGCGCTGTGGTGGGCCGCCGAAGCGGTCATCACGCGCATGGGTCCGCGCACGTTCGCCGGCGAGCTCGGCCTCCTCAACGGTCAGTCCGCGTTCCTCACCGCCCGCACGACGCGACCCAGTCGCGTCCGCCGCGTCAGCAGGGCGGAGCTGCGCCACCTCATGGACGAAGACGACGAGCTGTGCGACCTCATCCTGCACACCCTGTGGGCGCGGCGGGAGTCGCTCCGTCACGGCCCCGCCGCCATGACGCTGAAATTCGTCGGCTACAAGTCGTCGGGCGACTTCCTGGCCCTCCGCCGGTTCGCGGAACGCCTCGACCTCGTCCACGCGGCCGTCGCGATCGACCCCTCCGACGACGGGTACCTCGGCGAGCACGCCGTCGACGCCGCCGACCTGCCGCTGGCCATCATCCAGGGCGAACCGCTCGCGAGGGCGACGCCGGGAGCCGTCGCCGAGATCCTGGGCCTCAGCTATCAGGCGCAGGCCGACGAGGTCGTCGACCTCGTGGTGGTCGGCGGGGGCCCTGCCGGTCTCGCCGCCGCCATCTACGGCGCGTCCGAAGGCCTCAGCACCGTGCTGCTGGACGCCGTCGCACCGGGCGGGCAGGCCGCCGCCACCTCCCGCATCGAGAACTTCCTCGGGTTCCCGTTCGGGGTGAGCGGCGGCGATCTCATCGGTCAGGCCACCCTGCAGGCCCTGAAATTCGGGGTGCGCGTGTACGCGCCCTGCGAGGCTGTCGAGCTGCAGCAGGCAGGGCGCGAGCTCGACGTGACCCTCGCCGACGGCCGCGTCATCCGTGCCCGCTCCGCGATCGTCACCTCGGGCGCCGCCTACCGCCGACTCGACCTCGACGGCTGGAGCGACTTCGAGAGCGCGGGCATCTACTACGCCGCCACTCCGCTCGAGCTGCGGCAGGTGACAGGCGACCCGGTGGTCGTCGTCGGCGGAGCGAACTCGGCAGGTCAAGCGGCGCTGTACCTCGCAGCGGGCGGATGCCGCGTCGACCTCGTCGTGCGCGGCGACGACCTCGGTGCGCGCATGTCGTCGTACCTCGCCGAACGTCTCGCCGAAGACCCCCGGGTGCGCATCCACCGCAGCTCCCACGTCGTCGGCCTTTCGGGCGACGGCGCGCTCGAGTCGGTGCGCATCGACACGGTCGGCGACGTGGAGGCCAAGGGCCTCTTCTGCTTCATCGGCGCCGACCCGGCCACCTCGTGGGTGCCGACGCTCGACCGCGACGCCGAAGGCTTCATCCGCACCGGGTCCGACGTGTCGCTGCAGTCGCTCGACCGCTGGCAGCACCTCGGGCGCGAACCGCTCCCCTTCGAGACCTCGATACCGCGGGTCTTCGCCGCCGGCGACGTGAGGCGCGGGTCGATGAAGCGCGTCGCCGCCGCCGTCGGCGAAGGGTCGAGCGCCGTCGCATCCGTGCACCGCGCCCTCGCCGATTGACGCCGCCCTCGCCCGCACACGACTGGAGGATGCCATGACCGACACCGATGCCATCGACCCCGCCGCGACGCCGTCGGGCGCCGGCTGCGCGGAGTGCGACGCCGCCGGCGGCTGGTGGGTTCATCTGCGCCGCTGCGCCGCCTGCGGGCACGTGGGCTGCTGCGACAGCTCGCTCGGCCGGCACGCCCGCGCACACTGGGAGGTGACGGGTCATCGGGTGATGCAGAGCTTCGAGCCCGGCGAGGACTGGTTCTGGGACTTCGCGACCGACGAGGCCGTCGACGGCATCCCCCTCGCCCCGCCCACGAGCCACCCCGCCGAGCAGCCGGCACCCGGCCCGCGTGGACGCGTGCCGCTCGACTGGCGCGCACAGCTGGCCGCCGCCGGTCGGTGAGCGCACGAGCCGGACCGCCGCCCGGCAGGACGCGGAGCGCTCGACCGCGCTCGACCGCGCGGGGCCGCTGGGGCAGAATGGTCGCGGATGCCGCAACGCCGCGACATCACCAGCGCAGAGCCCACAAGGCCGCCGAAAGAGGACGCGATGACGCACACCCTGCCCCTGCCCGATTTCACCCACGAGCGCGTGGAGGTGATCACCGGCCGCAGGAGCGGCCTGGTCATCACCGTCGCGCTGCACTCCTCCGTCCTCGGCTCGGCCCTCGGCGGCGCGCGCCTGTGGACCTACCCGTCGTGGTCGGATGCCGTCGACGACGCGCTGCGACTGTCGGCTGCCATGACCCTCAAGAACGCCGCCGCGGGACTCGACGCCGGAGGCGGGAAGTCGGTGCTGTGCCTGCCACCGGGCACCGAGCTGGATGCCGAACGCCGCCGCGCCGCGTTCCTCGATCTCGGCGACGCCGTCGAGTCGTTCGGCGGCCTGTACCGCACGGCGGAAGACGTCGGATCGACCACCGACGACATGCTCGTCGTCAGCGAGCGCACCGATCACGTCGTCGGGCTCCCCGACGCGGTCGGCGGTTCGGGTGAGCCCGCCGGTCCGACGAGCCTCGGCGTGTACGAGTCGCTGCGCGCCACCCTCGAAAGGGTCACGGGCGCCGGCGACGTCGCCGGACGCCGCATCACCGTGTCCGGTCTCGGCCAGGTCGGCAGCCGGCTGGCCGTGCGGCTGTCGGCGGAGGGCGCGGTGCTCACCGTCACCGACGTCAATCCTCTGAAGCGCCGGCTCGCCGACGACCTGGGTGCGACGTGGGCCGAGCCCGGCACGGAGCACCTCGTCGCCGCCGACGTGTTCGTCCCGGCAGGCATCGGGGGCATCCTCACCGATGAGGTGATCGACGCCCTCGCCGCCCGCGCCGTCTGCGGCCCCGCCAACAACCCGCTGGCAGACCACTCCGGCGCCGACAGGCTCGCCGCCCGGGGCATCCTCTACGCGCCCGATTTCGTCGTGAACGCCGGCGGCGTGATCTACCTCGACCTCGTCGCCAAGCAGCTCGCCGACCGCGAGCAGACGCTGGCGCGGGTCGCGGCCATCGGCGACACGATCCGGCGCATCTTCGATGAGGCGGATGCCCAGGGCATCACGACGCTCGCCGCCGCGGAGCAGCTCGCCGCCGCGCGCCTCGCCGCCGGGGCGAAGGAGTCGGTCAGCGCCGGCTGATCATGCTCACGGGGCGGTCGAAGCGGGAGCGAGCACGGCGCGCCGCAGGGCGACGAAGAACAGCACCATGGCTGCTGTGATGACGATGTGACCGATGCCGGCGATCCCCGCGATCATGGCGGTCGACTCTTCACCCAGCACCGTGAGCACGCCGTGCCACCGGGCCGCCCGTGACCTGTGTCGTCACGCCCGCGACGCGGTGCTCGGCGAGGTCGGAGCGGATGTCCTCGATCACCTGCGCGGTCTCGCCGTTCGTGGCGCCGACACGGATCGGCGTGACCAGCAGCGCGGCCTCACCGTCTTCGCTGACGAGCGGCCCGGTGGAGTCCGCGTCGGCGTGGACGTCGAGCACGGGAAGCAGCGCCCGGAGTGCCGCGAGGTCACGCGGCGACAGCGCCCCGCCCTCGGTGCGCGAGGCGACCACGATGACCGATTGGCGGTCGGCATCCGGGAAGGTCTCGAGGATCTGTGCCGCGCGCGCCGATTCGCTGTCGACCGGCGCCTGCGCGCCGCCGTCCGGAGCCTTCGCGGAACCGAACGCGCCGAACAGCGCAGCCATGATCAGAAGAACGAGAGCGAGAGATGTCCAGGCGCCCCGACGAGAAGTGAGCCTGTCGGAGAACCGGGGGCGGGCGGCGGAATCTGGCATGCCATCAAGCCCACCAGGCCGCGACCTCCGGGACATCGCGCGCCGGAGTGAACTGCATCTCCATCGAAAGGATGAGGAGCCGCGCACGCCCGGCGACGACTGCGCCCGTGCCGTCGTCTCTCATCGGCGCACGACGAACAAGAGCCCCGGCTCGTCCACCCCCCACGGGCGGGCCAGGGCTCTTCGTCGTGGCTGCACGCAGCACGAGATGATGTGCCGGGCGCTTCCCGTTCCCCCCGGATCGGAAGCGCCCCGCACGTTCGATTCACGGTACCGCGCGCACGCCACCCGGACCGGGGGTTTAGGGGGATCCGGCGGTATTCCTTACACAAACCTGAGCTTTCGACTCCCGGGGTGCCGGCAGGCGTCGCAGGCCGCAGCGAAGACGGCGTTCACGTATCGATGTCGCTGCGCATCGCGGTGCTGCGCAGCGACCCGAGAACGAGCAGCATGCCGGCCAGCCCCATGACCGCACCCAGGAACGGGAACAGCCCGATCTCCGCCGTCAGCAGCGGACCCTCCGTGGAGACGAGGAGGATGACGGCGGCGATGACGAGCGTCACCCCGATCAGCGCCGTCGTGAGCTGACTCATGAGCGATCGGATCCAGCCGCGTTCCCGCGGGTCGCCGAACATGCGCAGTCTGAGGCCGAAGGTGCCGTTCTCCAGCGATGAGCCGATGGTCTCCACGCGCCGGGGAAGCCGCCGCAGCTGCTCCCCCACCACATGCAGCTGCACCTGCGCTTCGCTGATGAGCCCTCGGGGTTCTGCGGCGACGCGCGCGTAGTGCGGTGTGCGCTCGACCGCGCGCGCGACCATCTCGTAGTCCGCGGAGAGGTGACGCAGCGCCCCCTCCACCGACCCGAGAGTGCGGAACACGAGCGCGAGCTGAGGCGGGAGGGCCAGGCGGCGCCGGCGGAGCACGTCGATCACCTCGCGGAAGACGGCGGCATCCCCCCGGCCGTTGTGCAGGCGCGTCAGAATGACGCCGATATCGTGCTGCAGCGCGTTGCGATCGACACGCGACCCTTCTGCGGGCTGCGCGACGATCATGAGGAGGAGGTCGGTGAGCGCGATGTCGTCTTCGGCCCCCATGGCCGCCATCATCGCCATCAGCGTGCGGCGCATGCTGCGCTCCAGCAGTCCCACCGAGCCGAAGTCGATGAGAGCGACATCGCCGTCGGGGCGGAGGATGAGGTTCCCCGGGTGAAGGTCGGCGTGGAACACCCCACGCAGCGCCACCTGCTCGAAGATCGCGTCGACGATCGTGTCGCCGATCTCTCGAGCCGTGGGCGGGGGCGCGACCGACGTGACCGAGATGTCGGCGGTCAGGGGGCCGGCGTCGAGGTGCCGCGTGTCCGTGTGCTCCCGCTCGGCGGGCGCGAAGTCAGCAGGCAGGGCACCGTGAAGCTCCGTGAACGGCACACCGAAGACGCGCTCCTGCACCATCATGCGCGGGGTGCACAGCGCCGGGTACACCTCCGGGATGTGAACGTGCCTGACCGAGGAGCGCTCCATGCTGTCGCGCAGCAGCTCCGTGTTCGCGACCTCGATGCGGTAGTCGACCTCTTCGGTGAGGGCGCGCACGAACTCGTCGACCAGCGCCCGCAGCCCGTAGTCGCGGGCCCACGCGCTCCGGTGCTCCGCGTCGGCGGCGAAGCGCCGGAGGATGTCGGTGTCGACTTCGACCGACGCGCGCGCGTCGGGTCGCTGCACCTTGACGACGACGCTCGGCTCCGCGCCCCCGGGCTCCGTCGGCCGCAGCCGGGCGGCATGCACCTGGGCGAGGGATGCCGCGGCCAGCGGGGTCTCGTCGACCCACGCGAACGCCGACTCGACGGGGCGCCGGAGCTCCGCCTCGATCACGGACTTGACCTCGGCCCACGGGAGAGGCGTGGTGTCCATCTGCAGGGAGCCGAGTGCGTCCGTGAACTCCCTCGGCAGCAGGTCGTCGCGCGTCGAGAGCACCTGCCCGATCTTGACGAATGTCGGTCCGGCATCATTGAGCGCCGCCACCAGCGCCGCAGGGATGTCTTCGACATCGCCATGGCGGTGCAGACCGTACAGGCTCAGGCCGTGCTTCGATGCGATGCGCAGGACCTGCGCGTACCTGCGCAGGCGCTTCCGGCGGCGCAGCATCCCCTGGACCGCGCGAACCGGATGCCAGCCCCGCCCGGAGGGCCAGAGCTGCTCGAAGCCGAGGATGACGGCGACCGCGATGGCGAACTGCCAGCCGACGGCGACGGCGACGAAGAGCACCCCGAGGCCGGTAGGAACGCCGAACTCGCCGCGGGCGAACACGCCCCCGTACTCCAGTGCTGCGCGCACCAACGGCACCGTCAGCGCATAGACGACCACGGCAAGCACTAGAGCGCGCAGCCAGCTGATGGTCGCGCCCAGTACGCGCTGCGAGACCCAGGCGGTGGCGACGGCGAAGACCCCGCCGACCAGTACCGTCACGAACGCTTCGAACATCGATGTGCCTGCCCGTCAGTGGAGACCCTGTATCGCACAGAGTCGCACACTTTGGCTTCAGCGGCGGGTCGACCGCGCTGCACGCCGGCTACACGACGGATACACGAAAGGCCCCGCCGATGCGAGAGCCCCGTGTTGCTGGTGGACTTGAGTACTTGGTGGACCTGAGTTTTTGGTGGACCTGAGTACTTGGTGGACCTGAGGGGATTCGAACCCCTGACCTCTTCATTGCGAACGAAGCGCGCTACCAACTGCGCCACAGGCCCAAGAACCTCAGCGAGCCTATCACGATCGGGCGACGCGAATCACATCGGGGCCAGCGCCTCGGGTCACGCTCGGAGGCGGATCACTGACCGGCCGCGCGACGCTCCAGGAGGGCGCGCACGTGCTCCTCGATGGCGGCGTCGTCGACGTAGCCCATGCGCGAGAAGTCGGGTCCGGCGGATGCCGCGTGGGCACGACGCGCGGTCTCGATCGACGGCGGCGCGGCCTGCTCGGCACGCTCCCGCATCGCCTGATCGATCGCGGCCTGCCGGAGCGCTTCGTGGGCGGCGGCCCCGTCGAGCACGGCAGCGGCACGGGAACCGGCCGACGCGGTGAGGGGACGGGGCAGTTCACGGGGAGTCCACGCGACGCGCTCCGACGCCACCGACAGATCCTGCACGACTGGAGCGGCACGACGGACGGTCACCGGCACGGCACGGCGGGCCGCGCGACGCTGCACCGTCGCCATGCGCTGCAGCACGGTTCCCGCCAGCACGACGCCCGCCGCTCCGGCGATCAGGATCACCGACGATCCCCCCGCGACGATGGTGAGAACACCCCACCCGGTCGCAGCGAGCGAGGCCGCCGCGAGAACCGTGGCGAACAGCCGGGCGCGGCGACGCGCGCGGGCACGACGGGCGACGGGGTCGGCGTCGGCTTCGGCGGCGAGCGCGAGGGCCCGCTCACGCTCCCGGAGCG
>JAEYVZ010000088.1 GCA_023431405.1 Actinomycetes bacterium | reverse complement strand
GGGTGGATCACCGGATGCGGATCACCAGATCGAGGGGGTCCACTGGTCGGCCGGGAGCGGCTCGATGTCGCGCACCGCGTCGAGGGCTGCGACGGCGGCGGCCGCCTCCTCGCCGAGGCCGCGCTCGGACTCCATGGTCGCCACCCAGGTGTCGAGCACCGAGCCGACGACCTCGCGCACAGCCGCACGCTCGGCATCCGTCACCTCGTAGACCTCGACGCTGCCTTCCGCGGCGGCCTTGGCCTCCTCGTCCTGCCCGTCGACGCCCTGAGCGACCCGCAGCGAGAACTCGGGACCGAGCGCGCGCAGCGCGTCACGCGTCGCGTCGTCGAGCGCCTCCCAGCGCTCGGTGGACATGGCGTAGATGACCATGCCGGCGTTCCAGTTGTCGAGTCCGACGGTCGCATCGGTTGTCACCTCGTCGAGGGAGAGGGCAGGGAGCGTGTACCACCCGGCAGTCGTGCCGTCGATCGCCCCCTGCTCCATACGGAGGTAGATCTCGGTGCTCGAGTCGGTCGTGGGTGTGGCACCGAGCGCCTCGACGATCAGGCCCTGCAGGCCCGTCGCGCGGATGCGCTTTCCTTCGAACGCCGCGGGGATGCCATCGATCGCCGATCCGCGGGTGAGGAGCTGATAGGGCGACACCGACGTGCACAGCACGGGCACGATGCCGGCGGCCTTCAGCTCCGAGACGAACGGCTCCTGCTGGCACATCTCCCACATCGCCTGCGCGGAGAGGGCGGCGTCGGCCCATGCGGCCCCGGCGGTCACCTGGAGGAGCGGGAGCTCGGCGGCGTGATAGGCGACCGTGGTGGATGCCATATCGGCCGTGCCGCTCGACAGCAGCGACAGCGTGTCGGCGACGGCTCCGAGGCCTTCGGACGGGTAGTTCTCGAGCGTGACCTTGCCGTCGGTGGCCTCGGCGACCGCCTCGGCGAGCGGCTCCCAACCGTCGGCGTTGAACGGATGCGCCGGGGGGTTCCAGTCGTTGGTGCGCAGCGTGACGCCGCCGGCGGCGGGCGACGAGGTGTCGGAGGCGTCGGCGGAGGAGCAGGCCGCGAGGCCGAGCACGGCGACGAGCGACGCGGCGACGACGGCCGTGCGGGTGGTGCGAGTGGGGCGCATGGGTTCTCTCCAGCTCTCGGGGATCGGGGTTTCGGATGCCGGTGGTGCTCTGTTGTTGGGCGACCCTGCTGAATCGTCAACTTCTATAGAAGTTAGGAAGGATGTGTTTCCGCGTTGTTTCGATGCGAGCACTCGAAGATGACGTTTCTACACGGCTTATCAGCAGGTCGACGCAGATCCACGGCATCGGATACAGTGGCGGGAATCTGGTTTTCTGTAGAATCTGCGTAGTTGGGCGAGGGGGCGCAATGACGTCAGGAGTGGGACCCACCGACCGGGAGTCGGCGCTGGAGCGCCTTCGCCGCGAGATCTACGACGGCGTGCGCTCCCCCGGCGAGCGGGTCGTGCAGACGGAGGTCGCGAAGCAGTACGGCGTGAGCGCCACCCCCGTGCGGGAGGCGATGCGCGATCTCGTAGGCGAGGGACTGCTCACCGCAGAGCCCCATCGCGCGGCGCGGGTGCGCCAGCTCGACCCGGCCGAGGCGATAGACATCAACAACCTGCGGCTCCTCCTGGAGCCGTACGCCGCAGCGGAGGCGGCGCCCCACATCTCGGTCCACGAGATCGCCGAGCTCGAGCGCCTCGACGTGCTCATGGCGGAGGCGACCGGCGCGGAGTGGGTCGAGCTCAATCACCTCTTCCACCAGGTCATCATCGACGCGACGCGCAATCCGACGCTGGTGTCGATCCTGAAGAACCTGCGCATGGTGAGCCGCTTCTACTTCGAAGCGGCTCTGCGCGCCGACGGCGGCGACTACGCCAAGCGCAACCGGCAGCACCGCGAGCTCATCGACTGCTTCCGCCGGCGTGACGCCGACCGCGCCCGTGCCGTCATGGCGCAGCACTTCTCGTCGTCCGACGAACTGCGCCGACGTCTCACGAAGGCCGCGGGATGACGGATGCGCGCCCCTGGCGGCGCATCGAGCACGACGACGGTGTCGTCTTCCGCGAGGTGACCCTCGCGGACGTCGAGGGCGTCTTCATCGTCCACAGCGACCCGCGGGTGTACGAGCTCGACCCGCACCTCGCCCATCGGAGCCTGACGGCATCCCGCGAATTCCTCCTGCCGTACATCGCGCACTGGGAGACGCACGGCTTCGGCTACTGGGCCGTGCTCGTCCCCCGGCGCCTCTGGCCGGATGGCCCCGTCAGCGCAGACCCGCGCGACGGCGACCGGGTCTTCGCCGGGATGGGCGGCATCATGCACCGCACCGTGGTCGACCCTTCCGTGCTGAACATCTACTACCGCCTCGCGCCGGAAGTGCAGGGCAATGGCATCGCCGGTCGCATCGTCGACGCCTCCGTGGCGACGGCGAACGCCGCGGCGCCGGGCATAGATCTGGTTGTGCGCACACGGCCGGCCAACGCCGCAGCACGGCGCGTCGCCACCCGCGCCGGATTCATCGACGAAGGGCTCGAGCCCGGCACCGACGACATGCAGCTGCTGCGGCTCAGCCGACGGCAGACGTGACGATCCGCGCCGCCCGGCTCACGATGCGGCGGCGTCGTCCTCGGGCAGGGCGCGCACCGCCGTGCGATCAGCGATGAGCGTGTCGCGCACGCGGCGGCGCAGCACCTTGCCGATGAGGGATTTCGGCAGCTCCTCCCACACCAGGTACGTGGTGGGGCGCTTGTACTCCGCGAGGTGCTCGCGCGCGGCGGCACGGGCCGACTCCTCGTCGAAGCCAGCACCGGGCTCGAGCACCACGACGGCCGTCACCACCTCGGCTCCGCCGCCCCGGGGAACGCCGACCACGGCCGACTCGGCGACGCCGTCGACCGTGTTGACGACGCGCTCCACCTCGCTGGGCGAGACGTTGAAGCCGCCCGTGATGATGAGCTCCTTCTTGCGGTCGACGACCGTGACGAAGCCCTCATCGTCCTGCACCACCAGGTCACCGGTGCGCAGCCAGCCGCCGTCGAGCAGCGCCGCTGAGGTCTCCTCGGGACGGTTCCAGTAGCCCTGGAACACCTGCGGGCCCTTGATCTGCAGTTCCCCGACCTCTCCCTGCGCCACCTCCCGCGTGGGATCGTCGGCGTCGACGACACGGATGTCGGTGGAGGGGAACGGGATGCCGATCGCGCCGATCTTGCGATGATCGGTGAACGGGTTCGCCAAAGCGACCGGGCTCGTCTCCGTCAGCCCGTAGCCCTCGTTCAGCATGCTGCCCGCGAGGTCCTCCCATCGCTTGACGACCGCAGGGGTGAGGGTCATGGCCCCCGAGATCGCATACACGACGCCGCTCAGATCGAGCTTCCCGTCGCGGGCGACGCGTGCCAGACGGTCGAACATCGGCGGCACCGCGGGAATGAAGGTGGGCGGGTTCTTCTTCGCCGCCTCGATGACGAGCTCCGGGTCGAACGTGGGGAACAGCACAGCGCGCGAAGCGGTCTCCACCGAATAGATCACCGACAGCAGCAGACCGAACGAGTGGAACATCGGCAGAAGTCCGTAGATGCTCCCCTCGCCGCGCACGAAGTCCGGCATCCACGCCGCGCCCTGACGCGCGTTCGCCCACAGGTTGCCGTGGGTGATGATGGCGCCCTTGGGGGTGCCGGTCGTCCCCGACGTGTACTGCAGGCATGCGATGTCGTCCACCGACGGGCGCGGCACCGCGGCATCCAGCGACCGCGTCCGCTCGAGCTGCGAGAACGGCACCGTGCCGGGAGCCGCTGCGGTGAGCTTGGCGCGGGACTGCCGAGCCTTCTGGACCGGGAGGCGGAGAGCCAGCCGCGTCGTGAGCGGCATCGCGCGGGTGATGTCGACCGCGACGACGGTGCGGATGCCGAGATCGCCGGGAAGCGCGCGGATGACGGGCGCCACCTTGTCCCAGGCGATGACATGACGCGCCCCATGATCGCGGAACTGGACCTCGAGCTCGTCGCGTGTGTACAGCGGGTTGTGCTCCACCACGATCGCGCCGAGCCTCAGCACCGCGTAGAACGCCACGACGTGCTGGGGCGCATTGGGCAGCACGAGGGCGACCCGGTCGCCGCGCGTGACGCCGAGCTCGGCGAGCCCCTGCGCGACCCGGGCGACCCGCTCACCCAGCTGGCGATACGTGAGCGTCGCGCCGAAGAAGGTCGTCGCCGGATGGTCGGCGTAGCGGGCGACGCGGTCATCGAGCAGATCAACGAGCGAGCCCGTCGGCATCTCGATGTCGACCGGCGTCCCCTCGGCGTAGAAGCGGTTCCAAGAGCGGGTTTCGTTCAGGTCCACTCAGTCAAGATTACGTGGCGTCGACCCCGTCAGGGCACGGCGGACCGTGCGGCTTCCGCGGCCGACGCCGCCGCCCGGGCGTGCGCCTCGGCATCCGTCAGGCGTTCTTCGGCGCCCGCGAGGTCGGCTGCCGCTTCCTCCGCCTCCGCTTCGACGCGCGCGAGTTCGGCGCGCAGCGTCGCCAGCCGCTCGGCGAGATGCTCCGCACGCTCGGCGGCGCGGTCGCGACGGGTCTGCGCCTGCGCACGTTCCCGTTCGGCGCGCTCCGCAGCTCGCTCCGCCTCCCGTGCCGCCTTCTCGGCTTCACGCCGTGCGCGCCGCTCGGCGAGCTCGTCCGACGGCGGCTCCGGTTCCGCGGCGGCCTGCGGCACCGAGCCGCTCACGGCGGCGGCGAGGTCGAGCGAACCCGCATCTCCCGCATCGAGTGGTGTGGCCAGACGCGCACTGCGGACGGCGGCGGCGGCACCTGGGTCGATCAGGGCGGCGTTGAGCGTCGCCTCGATGCCGGTCTGTGCCGCGGCGCTCACCGTGACTCCGCGGTCGTCGGCGGCCGTGACGGCCTGGCGCGCCAGCGCGGTCACGAGCTCTCGCCGCTGCCTGCCCAGGCGCGCCAGCTCCGCGCCGTCGAGGCTCTCCTGCGCTTCCCGCAGAGCGGCGCCGAGTTCGAGGGCCTCCGTCAGCATCCCCTCGCGCGCGAGGAGGTCGACGGCCCACGCCGACACGACGGGCTTGCGCACCGCGCGGATGAGCCGAGCCAACCCGCCCTCGGCCTCACGCGCCCGGGCGGCGCGGGCGGCGGTGAACTCCGCCGGAGGCAGGGCATAGAGCTCGACGATGATCGCGTCGAGGGCGTCGTCGCCGGCTGCCGTCATGCGTCCATTCTCACCCGACCTGCGCCCAGCGCGTCGCCGGGCGCCCTCAGCGGCAGCGGGCCGCGAGCACCCGACCGGCGGCGGCGAGCCATTGCGCCGGGTCGGCGAGGGCGCGCTCTGCGGAACCGGCGAGTTCACTGAGGGAGACGGCTTCCGCGAACGCCGAGATGTCGGCATCCGCGGAGATTCGTCCGGCCACGAGCGCGGCCGGCACACCCACGTGCGACGCGCGCGCCGCCGCGTGGGCCGGGGCCTTCCCGCCCGCCGATGACACGTCGAAGGCCCCCTCCCCCGTCACCACCAGGTCGGCATCTGCGAGGGCCGCGTCGAGCCCGATGAGCTCCGCGACGGCATCCGCACCCGCCCGCAGCGACGCGCCCCATGCGGCCAGCGCGAACCCCGCGCCTCCCGCCGCTCCCGCCCCCGGCAGGTCGGGATCGGCGGGCAGAAGCCGCGCCACGTCGGCCAGCGCGGCGTCCACCGCTGCGACGTCATCGGGCTGCAGGCCCTTCTGCGGCCCGAACACCGCCGCGGCGCCCCGAGGACCCGTGAGCGGGTGGCTGACATC
>JAEYVZ010000047.1 GCA_023431405.1 Actinomycetes bacterium | reverse complement strand
CTCCGGGTTCGTCCCGTGAGCCTGCGGCTCCGGGTTCGTCCCGTGGAGGCAAGAGCGGGGACCCCTGCCCCGATTGCCCCCACGGGACGAACCCTCCGCCTCTCCCCTAGGCGTGTTCCTCGAGCGTTCGCTCGCGGGGATGGTGGGTGTGTGTTCAGTTGGCGGCGAGGGCGGATGCCACGACATCCAGCCCTTCGTTCAGAAGCGCGTCGGAGATGCTCAGCGGCGGAAGGAAGCGGATGACGTTGCCGTAGGTGCCGCACGTGAGCACGATCACGCCTTCGGCGACGGCCGCCTTGGCGACAGCCGCGGTCAGCGCGGCATCCGGAGCCTTGGTCTCCGGGTCGACGAACTCGGCCGCGATCATGGCGCCGTGGCCGCGCACATCGCCGATGCGCGGGTCGGACGCCTGCAGCGACTCGAGGCGGGCGCGGAGGATCCCCCCGATCTCACGCGCCCGCTCGAGCAGTCCGTCGTTCTCGAACGCGTCGATGGAAGCGAGCGCCGCTGCGCACGCCACCGGGTTGCCGCCGTAGGTTCCGCCCAGGCCGCCCGTGTGGGAGGCGTCCATGATCTCGGCACGGCCGGTGACCGCCGCCAGCGGCATCCCGCCGGCGATGCCCTTGGCCGTCGTGACGAGGTCGGGGACGATGCCGAAGATCTCGCTGGCGAACATGGCGCCGGTGCGGGCGAAGCCCGACTGCACCTCGTCGGCGATGAACACGACGTCGTTGGCGCGGCACCAGTCGACGATGGCGGGGAGGAAGCCGTCGGCGGGGACGATGAAGCCGCCCTCGCCCTGGATCGGCTCGATGATGACGGCGGCGAGGTTGTCGGCGCCGATCTGCTTCTCCATCACCGAGATGGCCTTGGCGGCCGCCTCGGCGCCGCTCAGGCCGTCACGGAACGGGTACGACATGGGAGCACGGTAGATCTCCGACGCGAACGGGCCGAAGCCGCTCTTGTAGGGCATCGCCTTCGCGGTGAGGCCCATGGTGAGGTTCGTGCGGCCGTGGTAGGCGTGATCGAAGGCGACGACGGCCTGCTTGCCGGTGAAGCGGCGGGCGATCTTGATCGCGTTCTCGACGGCTTCGGCGCCGGAGTTGAACAGCGCCGACTTCTTCGCGTGGTCACCGGGGGTGACGCGGTTGAGGGCTTCGGCGACCTCCACGTACGACTCGTACGGCGAGACCATGAAGCAGGTGTGCGTGAACTGCGCGGCCTGCGCGGCGATCGCCTCGACGACCTTGGGGTGCGCATTTCCGACCGTGGTGACGGCGATGCCCGAACCGAGGTCGATGAGCGAGTTGCCGTCGGCGTCGACGACGACTCCGCCGCCGGCGGCGACCGCGTGGATCGGGACCGTGTGTCCGACTCCGGCGGCGACGGCCTCCGCTTTGCGCGCCAGCAGCTCCTGCGAGCGCGGGCCGGGGATGGCGGTGGTCAGGCGGCGTTCCTGCGGGAGGGTCGGGCCGCCGACGGGAAGGGCGATGTCAGCAACGGTCATGCTCGCGAGCGTAAAGCCCGGGCCCGCGGCCGCACAGCCGCCGCGGTGTACATTCTGATTGATGTCGCGTACATGACGTACAGCAGCCGCGTCGAGGCGACGTGCACCGGACGACCTCGCCAGCCGGAGCGGCATCCGATCGGAGAAGACGTGACCACCCCTGAGCCGACGCTGCGCGCCCTCCTCTCCCGGCGCGAGCTCCACCTGCGCCTCGAATCGGACGAGGCGGGCCTTCCGCCGGGCACGCTCGACCTCCCCCTTCGCTGGGTGCACAGCTCCGATCTCATCGACCCGACCCCGTTCCTCGCCGACGAGCTGCTCCTGCTGACTACGGGCACGCAGTTCGCCGACGCCGACGCCGACTCCTTCTCGGCCTATGTCGCGCGGCTGCGCACCCGCGGAGTTCGAGGGCTCGGGTTCGGCACCGAGGTGGTGCGCCACGGCATCCCCGCTCCGCTCATCGACGCCTGCGCGGATGCCGGGATCCCCCTGTTCGAGGTCCCCTACCGCACCCCGTTCATCGCCCTCGCCCGCGCCAACGCCGAGGCGATCGCGGCCCAGGCGTATGCGCGGCGCACCTGGGCGCTGTCGGCCCAGCACGCGATCTCGCTCGCCGCGCTCCGCCCCGACGGCCTGGGAGCCACCGTGGCCGAGCTCGCCCGCCAGCTCGACACGTGGGTGGGGATGTTCGATGCCGCAGGCACCCTCACCCAGCGGCATCCGCTCGACGCCTTCGGCGACGACGTGCTCGACCAGCTCACCGCCGAGGTGGGGGCCGTGCTGCGGCGGGGCGTGCGCGCGGGATCGACCCTGGATGTGGGCGATACGCGATTCTCGCTGCAGACGCTCGGCCGCGGCGGCCACCTCCGCGGGGCGATCGTGATCGCCGGCGACGACCTCGACCTCGAAGGCCGCGGTGTCGTCACCTCCGTGATCGCGATGGCGGGGCTCGCCCTCGAGCAGAACGTCGGGCTCGGAAAGGCGCGCAGCGCCCTGCGCGCCGGCCTCATCCAGAGCCTGCTGTCGGGCGACCCCGCTGTTGCCCGACGCGTGTCGCGCGAGCTGTGGGGACCACTCCCCGCCGCCCCCATCGTCGTCGCCATCGCCGACGTCGCCTCGGCCCGCGCGGATGCTGCCGCCGACTGGCTGGAGCTGGCCGTCACCGAGCGTCGGGGCGCCGTGTTCCACGGTCGCGCAGCCGAAGGCCTCGTCGTGGTCGCGAGCGCTGAGCACGCCGAGCTGCTCGACGAGTTCGCGCGGCTCTTCGACGCCGCGGTCGGCGCGTCGCGCCCCCTCCCCTACAGCGCGTTCGCCGACGGCCACGGGCAGGCACTGGCCGCCCTGCGGCGGGGCTTTCACGGCGGCGAGCATCACAGCGAGCGAGGTCGCGTCACGTCGTTCGCCGACATCGCCAGCCATGGCGTGCTCGGCCAGCTCGATTCCGTCGAGGCGCGGGCCCTCGCCGACGCACAGCTCGCGCCACTGCGCGAGCACGACCAGACGCACGGCACGCAGCTGCTGGCGACCGTGCGCACCTGGCTCGACAACGACGCGCGCATCGATGCCGCTGCCGAAGCGCTCGGCATCCATCGTCATACCGTGCGCTCGCGTGTGGCTCATGCGCAGGCGCTGCTCGGTGTCGATCTCTCGTCGTTCCCCGCCCGCGCTGAACTGTGGGCCGCGCTCGTGGCCGCCGGCGCCTGACCTCGAACCTGATCGCCGCCTCGCGCCTCGCGGCTCGCGCCTCGCGCGTGGAGCGTGCCGAAGAACTTACCGCCGAATCGTGCTTAAATGAGCGGTCATACAAGCATTGACCGAAGGCAGAACGCATGACCACGGCATCGTCAACCGCGCAGCCCACGGCCGCGGCGGCGCTCACCTTCGTCGCCTGGGCGGTCGTCGTCGCCGGCATCCTCATCGCAGACGCGGGGCTCCTGTGGATCACCGTCCCCTCTGCCCTCGCCGCGGTCGTCGCCTACCGCACCGGCCCGAGAAAGGTCTGGCTGGCCTACGCCGGTGTCGCGATCGCGCTGGTGCTCGCGTTCGTCTGGACCAGCGCCCTCTTCACCTACTCGCCGCCCGGCACGACCACGGTCGTCGGCTGAGGTTCCGGCGGGCGCGCGACTCCGGTCAGGATGCCGGGGCGTGCGCCTGCAGGAACTCGTAGAGGTCGGTGGTGTCGACCCCGGGGAACGCGCCGGTCGGGAGGGTCGCGAGAAGCGTGCGCGGTGTACGGACGTTCGGCCAGGCCTGGTCGCGCCACGCGCCTTCCAGCTCCGCCGGCGCCCGGCGGCAGCACACCTCGACCGAATGGCGTGACACCCCGCGGTTCGGCGTCTCACGGCCGATGAACCACTTCGTGTCGTCGAAGCGCACCCCCACACTCACCGAGTGCGCTCCCTCGCTCGACGCCTCGACGCGGGCGGTGCACCAGTAGGTGCCGTTGCCCGTGTCGGTGTACTGGTAGTACGGGTTGAACTTGTCGGGGATGTCGAAGACCACGCGGCTCGTCCACCGGCGACAGCACAGCTGACCCTCGATCGACCCGAGGCGATCGGCGGGGAAGTTCACGTCGTCGTTCTCGTACGCCTTCGTGATGGTCCCCGATTCGTGCACTTTGAGGAAGTGCACGCGGATGCCGAGGTGCTGCGTCGCCAGGTTCGTGAAGCGGTGTGCGGCCGTCTCGTACGACACGGAGTACGCGTCACGGAGGTCTTCGATCGAGATGGCGCGGCGGGCCTTGGCATCCTGCAGGAACGGCACCGCGTGCGCCTCGGGGACGAGGAGCGCACCCGTCAGGTAGTTGGTCTCCACCCGCTGCCGGAGGAACTCGGCGTACGAGCGCGGTTCGCTGTGACCGAGGATGCGACTCGACAGCGCCTGCAGCACCGCGGTGCGCGAGTCGCCCTTGGCCGGCACCGTGCTCGACAGGTAGAGCCGGCCGTGCTTGAGGTCGGCGACGCTGCGCACCGATGCCGGCAGATCGCTCACGTAGTGGAGCGACAGCCCGAGATGCGCGGCGATATCGGAGGCCGTCCGCTGCGTGAGCGGACCGCCCGGGTGGTCGACGGCGTCGAGGATGCCGCGCGCATGCGCTTCGAGGTCGGGAAAGTAGTTGTCCTGCCGGCGCATGAGGTGACGCAGTTCGACGTTGGCCCGACGCGCTTCCTCCGGAGTCGCGGAGCGCTCGTCGTTGAGCCGCTCGATCTCGCCCTGGAGGGCCAGCAGCGCCTTGAGCGCCTCGTCGGGGACGGCTTTGCCGATACGGAACGGGGCGATCCCGAGCGACTGGAACGTCTGCCCCTTCATGGCCCGTTCGAGCGCGATCTCCATCGTGGAGCGCTCGTCGAGCGGCTCCGACTCCAGCAGCGCGTCGATCGTGGCTCCCAGCGCCCGGGCGATCGACTGCAGCTGGGTGAGCTTCGGCTCGCGCTTGCCGGTCTCGATCATCGAGAGCTGACTGGGGGCGCGATCGACGGCGGCCGCGAGCTCATCGAGGGTGAGCCCGCGCTCCAGCCGCAGCTGGCGCACGCGACGCCCGATCGTGAGGGCGTCGGGCTCTTCGCCCGCGGGGCCATCGAAGGCATCGATCACGTTCATGAGGGCGAGTCTGGCACGTGGCGACGGCAAATGCATCACAAAAACAGAATTCTTCATGATCTTCACAATCGAAATCGGCGGTGTGCTCCGAGAATTTCACCCACAGTGGAGACACGACCTCCCGAGCACCGCCGCTCGGACCCATGAAGGAGCAGCCATGACGAACCACACGAACCCCGCCCAGCCGCCGCTGCGCGCCGGCGACCAGACGCAGACCGCCGCCGAGCTGCAGGAGACGTGGGAGACCGACCCGCGGTGGGACGGCATCGAGCGCACCTACACCGCCGACGACGTCATCCGCCTCCGCGGCAGCGTGCGCGAGGAGCACACTCTCGCCCGCCGCGGCGCCGAGACGCTGTGGAACCTGCTCCACACCGAGGAGTACATCCGTGCGCTCGGCGCCTACACCGGTGGCCAGGCCGTACAGCAGGTGCGGGCGGGCCTCAAAGCCATCTACCTCTCCGGCTGGCAGGTCGCCGCCGACGGCAACCTCGCCGGCCAGACCTACCCCGACCAGAGCCTCTACCCGGCCAACTCCGTGCCCGCCGTGGTGCGCCGCATCAACAACGCCCTGCTCCGGCAAGACCAGATCGAGCACGCCGAAGGCACCCTGACCCAGGACTGGCTGGCCCCGATCGTCGCGGATGCCGAGGCAGGCTTCGGCGGCCCCCTCAACGCCTACGAGCTGGGGCTCTCGCTCATCCAGGCCGGTGCGGCCGGCATCCACTGGGAAGACCAGCTCGCCAGCGAGAAGAAGTGCGGGCACCTGGGCGGCAAGGTGCTCGTGCCGACCCAGCAGCACATCCGCACCCTCAACGCCGCGCGTCTGGCTGCCGACGTCGCCGGCGTCCCCACCGTCATCATCGCCCGCACCGACGCCCTCGCCGCCGACCTCCTCACGAGCGACGTCGACGAGCGCGACCAGCAGTTCACGACCGGCGAACGCACCCCCGAAGGGTTCTACCGCGTGCGACCGGGCATCGAGCCGGTCATCAGCCGAGGACTCGCCTTCGCCCCGTACGCCGACCTGCTGTGGGTGGAGACCGGCGAGCCCGACATCGAGCTGGCACGGGAGTTCGCCCGCGCCATCCACGCGCAGTACCCGGGCAAGCTCCTCGCCTACAACTGCTCGCCGAGCTTCAACTGGAAGCGTCACCTCGACGACCAGCAGATCGCCACCTTCCAGCAGGAGCTCGCCGAACTCGGCTACAAGTTCCAGTTCATCACCCTCGCCGGCTTCCACGCCCTCAACTACTCGATGTTCGACCTGGCCAAGGGCTACGCCGAACGCGCCATGAGCGCCTACGTCGAGCTGCAGGAAGCCGAGTTCGCGTCGGAGGCGCGCGGCTACACGGCCACGAAGCACCAGCGCGAAGCCGGCACCGGCTACTTCGACTTCGTGTCGACGGCGCTCAACCCCGACAGCGCCACGCTCGCCCTCGTCGGATCGACCGAGGCACAGCAGTTCCACTGAACCCCATTCCCGCACCGACTCATCAGGAAGACAGGGCCATGACTCCCACCGCCACGGGCATCGCGCCCCCCACGACCCCCACCACCGACACGCGCCCCGGACCACGCATCGACGTGGCCGCCCCCCTCGGCGACCGCTACGACGAGATCCTCACCCCGCAGGCGCTCGCGTTCGTCGCCGAGCTGCACCACCGGTTCGCCGGGCGCCGACACGACCGCCTGGCCGACCGGATGCGGCGCCGGTTCGAGATCGGGAACGGGCACGACCCCCGCTTCCGCGACGACACGGCCCGCATCCGCGACGATGCGTCTTGGCGCATCGCCGGCGCCGGTCCCGGTCTCGAGGACCGTCGGGTCGAGATCACCGGTCCGACCGACCCGAAGATGACGATCAACGCCCTCAACTCCGGCGCCAAGGTGTGGCTCGCCGATCAGGAGGACGCCACCAGCCCCACGTGGAAGAACGTCATCGAGGGCCAGCTGTCGCTGCGCGACGCGATCCGCGGCGAACTGACCTTCACGAGCCCCGAGGGCAAGGTCTACGAGGTGACCGCCGAGCAGACGCCCACGATCGTGATGCGCCCTCGCGGCTGGCACCTGTCCGAGAAGCACATCGCCTTCACGGACCGCTTCGGACGGACCATGGATGCCTCGGGCTCGCTCGTCGACTTCGGGCTCTACTTCTTCCACAACGCGAAGCAGCTGATCGCGAACGGTCGCGGCCCGTACTTCTACATCGCGAAGCTCGAGTCGAGCGAAGAGGCGAAGCTGTGGGACGACGTCTTCACCTTCAGCGAGCGCTACATCGGCATCCCGCACGGAACGATCCGCGCGACGGTGCTCATCGAGACGCTGCCTGCGGCGTTCGAGATGGAGGAGATCCTGTTCGAGATGCGCGACCACATCGCGGGGCTCAACGCCGGGCGCTGGGACTACATCTTCTCGATGATCAAGAACTACCGCGGCCGCGGCGCCCGCTTCGTGCTGCCCGACCGCAGTCAGGTCACGATGACGGTCCCGTTCATGCGGGCCTACACCGAGCTGCTCGTCAAGACGTGTCACAAGCGCGGCGCCTTCGCGATCGGGGGCATGAGCGCCTTCATCCCCAACCGCCGCGACCCCGAGGTGACCGCCCAGGCGTTCGAGAAGGTCGCCGCCGACAAGAAGCGCGAGGCGGGAGACGGCTTCGACGGCACGTGGGTGGCTCACCCCGACCTCATCCCGGTCGCGATGGCCGAGTTCGACGCCGTGCTCGGCGAGCGCCCCAACCAGGTCGACCGTCAGCGCGACGACGTGCAGGTGACCGCCGACGAGCTCCTGGACGTGCACATCGGCCTGCCGATCACGGCAAGCGGCGTCCACGCGAACGTGTCGGTGGCCATCCGCTACCTCGAGGCATGGCTGCGCGGCCTCGGCGCCGTCGCGCTGGACAACCTCATGGAGGACGCGGCGACGGCAGAGATCAGCCGCAGCCAGGTGTGGCAGTGGATCCACCAGGACCGCACGCTCGAAGACGGCACGCCCATCACGCGCGACTACATCGACGGCCTCATCACCCGGGTCCTCGGCGAGGTCGATCGCGGGGACGGCGACCGCTTCGACGACGCGGCCGAGATCTTCCGCGAGGTCGCCCTCCGCGAGGAGTTCCCGGCATTCCTGACGCTCCCCGCCTACGCGAAGTACCTCGTCGACAGCGAGTGATCCACTCGATCGCCGCGCTCACGCAGAGAC
>JAEYVZ010000024.1 GCA_023431405.1 Actinomycetes bacterium | reverse complement strand
GCGAGCGACACGGACCAGTGGTTGGGGGTCGCGGGGTGGTGGGTCGTGCGGATCCCCAGGATGGGCGCGGCTCCGTCGGCGCTGATCTTCTCGCGCACGCCGGTGGGTGTCGCCGGCCACATCTCGCACACGTCGACGCCTTCCCAGTACGGTGCGATCGTCGGAGCCTTCTCCTTGACGAGGGCATCGGCGTCGGCCTCCGCCTTCTCGTCGTCGACTGCCGGGTAGTCCATGCAGTTGTAGGCGCGGAAGGCTTCGGCGGAGTTGTCGTCGTAGCTGCCGTCGGCGGCGCGGCCGTTGTAGAAGTCGGCGAGCACGAAGGCGACTTCGGGGTCGCCGGCGAGCGTGTCGGTGAGCGCCTGCGTGAGGTAGGCCCAGCTGCCCTGCGAGTACAGCGCCGCGATGATGGCCGTGACGAGCGTGTCGGCGCCCAGCATCCGCCCGTCGGCGTTGCGCAGCGGCGACCGGTCGACGCTCGCGAGGAGTGTTCCCAGGTCGGCCATGGCGTCGTCGACGCTGCCGCTGAAGGGGCAGTCGCGGTCGTCGAGGCAGTCGGCCATGTACGCGCGCAGCGCCGATTCGAACCCTGCCGCCTGCGTCGTGCCGAGTTCGAGACCGCTGATCGACGGATCGATCGCCCCGTCGAGCACGAGGCGCCCGACCTTGCCGGGGAAGAGCTTCGCGTAGGTCGCACCGAGGAACGTGCCGTACGAGTAGCCGATGTAGTACAGCTGCTCATCGCCGAGCACGGCTCGCAGCAGGTCGAGGTCTCGGGCGGCGTTGTCGGTCGTGATGTACGGCAGGATGCCGTCGCTGTTGGCCTCGCAGGCGTCGGCGAACTCCTGCGCGCGCTCGGTGAGCTCCTGCTCCCAGCCGTCGGTGCCGCGGGGATCTGCGGGGATGTCGTACAGGTAGGCGTCCATCCCCTTCGGGTCGAGGCAGCGCACCGCCGTCGAGCGGCCCACACCGCGCGGATCGAAGCCGACCACGTCGAACGACCGGGCCAGCTCCGCCCCGACGGCGAACTTCGCGCTGTCGGCGATGAGGTCGTAGCCGCTCGATCCGGGGCCGCCGGGGTTCGTGAGCAGCGAGCCGATCGGGTCGCCGTCGTCGGCGAGGCGGCGGATGACGGCGAGCTCGATCGTGGCGCCGGACGGGTCGGTCCAGTCGAGCGGCGCCGTCACGTCGGTGCACTCGTACACACCGTCGTCGACGCCCTCGCACGACTCCCACGACAGCGACTGCCCGTAGAAGTCCTCGAAGCCTTCGGGTGCGCCGCTCGTGTCGGGGGCGGCGCTGCTGGGGCGCGGCGACGCGGTCGTCTTCGGGTCCCAGAGCACACCGCACGCCGACAGGGCGAGGGATGCCACGACGGCGACCGCGGTGACGGTGACAAGACGACGGGTGCGGTTCACGGGGTCCTTCCGCTGGCGACGGTGATGAGGAGGCTTTCGAGCGCGAGCGTCGGCGCGGCGTTGCCTTCGAGGTTCGTGCGGGTCAGGGAGATCTGGTCGAGCACGGTCAGGGTGCGCTCCGGGGTCCAGGCGCCGGCCAGGGCGTGGATCTCTTCGCGCAGTTCACGGTTGATGAGATCGTCGCCGCGACCGAACTGCACCATGAGGGTGTCGCGGTAGAGCGATTCGAGATCGGTGAGCACCCGGTCGATGCCGTCGCGCAAGCTTCGGGTGGCACGCCGCTTCTGGTCGTCTTCGAGGGCGCTGAGCTGACCGCGGACGGCCGGAGGAACCGCGCCGCCTTCGGGGATGCCGAGTGTGCGCAGGAGCGCTTCGCGCTCGGCCTCGTCTCGTTCGGCGGTGAGAGATCTGGCGTCGTCGGTGGCCAGCTGCACGATGCGCGCGGCGACCTCGACAGCGTCGCCCACGCCGCGCACCCGCAGCACGGCGCGCACCGTCTCGTCGCGGCGCTGGCGGGCCGCTTCGTCGGTGGCGAGCCGCTGCGCCATGCCGATGTGGCGCTGGGCGAGGCGGGCTGACTGCTCGGCGATGTCGGGGTCGACGCCGGTGCGCTGCACGATGAGGCGCGCGACGTCGTCGACGTCGGGTTCGCGCAGGCGCAGCGTGCGCACCCGGGAACGGATGGTGGGAAGGAGGTCTGCGTCGCTCGGCGCGCAGAGGATCCACACGGTGCGCTCGGGCGGCTCTTCCAGCGCTTTGAGCAGCACGTTGCTGGTGCGCTCCACCATGCGGTCGGCGTCTTCCATGACGATGACGCGGTACCGTCCGAGCGATGGCGCGAAGTACGACCGTTCGACGAGCGCCCGCGCGTCTTTGATCGAGATGATGACGCCTTCGGTGCGCAGCGCAGCGAGGTCGGGGTGGGTGCCGGCGAGCACCTGTCGCATGGCGGCCTCGTCGCCGGGCTCGGCGATGAGGGCGGCGGCGAAGGCGTGCGCGAGTGTCGAGCGGCCCGAGCCGGGAGGGCCGGTGATGAGCCACGCGTGGGCGAGCTGAGCGGGGTCGGATGCCGCGGCCTTCAGCTGTGCGACCGCCTCGGGCTGACCCCACACTTCGGTCCAGGGGATCTGGGCGGGTGACGACTCCTGAGAGGCCTGGGCGTCGAGGGTGGTCGTCATGCGATCCAGCCTACGGGGTGGCGCCGACGCGGCATCCGTGGACGCTTTCGACGCAGGGGCGGGTCAGCCGAGGAGGGGTTCGATGCGAGCCCGCACGGCGGCGGCGAGCGTGTCGACGGGGAGGGCGGCGTCGAGCACGAGGAAGCGTCGCGGTTCGGCGTCTGCGAGACGCAGATACGCGTCTCTCACCCGGCCGTGGAACTCGGCTTTCTCGGCCTCGAGCCGGTCGAAGGGCTTGTCGTCGGCGTCGAGCCTGCGGCGGGCGACCGTGGGGTCGAGGTCGAGCAGCACGGTGACGTCGGGCAGCGCACCTCCGGTCGCCCACAGCGACAGGTCACGCACCTCTTCGGCATCCAGGACGCGCCCGGCGCCCTGGTAGGCGACCGACGAATCGAGGTAGCGGTCTTGGATGACGACGTCGCCGCGTGCCAGTGCAGGCCGGACGAGCGTTGCGACGTGGTGGGCGCGATCGGCGGCGTACAGCAGCGCCTCGGCCCGGGGGGCGATGTCGCCGCGGTGGTGCAGCACGATGTCGCGGATGAGGTTGCCGACTTCGGTGCCGCCGGGTTCGCGGGTGCGCACGACGGTGCGTCCCTGCTTTTGGAGCCACTCGTCGAGCAGGGCCGCCTGGGTCGTCTTGCCCGACCCGTCGCCGCCCTCGAAGGTCACCCAGAGGCCGGCGGAGGTGTGTGCGGGGCTTCCGGTGCTCACTTCTTCTTCGCCGCGGTCGAGCGCGTCGTGGTGCGGCGGGTGCGCTTGGGGGCGGGGCCCTTGGCGCGCTTGTCGGCGAGCATCTGCGCCGCGATCTCGAAGGTGATGTCGTCGGCGGTCTGCCCGCGCGGGATGGTGACGTTGGTGGTGCCGTCGGTGACGTAGGCGCCGAAGCGGCCGTCTTTGATGCGAATGGGCTTCCCGCTGACGGGATCGGCGTCGAACTCTTTGAGGGAGGTCGCGGCACGGTTCGCGTACTTGGGGAGGGCGTAGATCTCGAGGGCCTGTTCGAGGGTGATGTCGAAGATCAGCTCTTCGCTCCCGATGCTGCGGGAGTCTTTGCCCTTCTTGATGTACGGGCCGTAGGGGCCGTTCTGCGCGGTGATGGGCTCGCCCGATTCGGGGTCGGTGCCGACGACGCGGGGAAGCGCGAAGAGCTTGAGCGCGGTGTCGAGGTCGATGGTGTCGGGCGACATGCTCTTGAACAGCGATGCGCGCCGCGGTTTGGGTGCGGCTTCCTTCTTCGCTCCGCGCTTCTTGGGCGCGTCTTCGGCGGGCGCCTCGGTCTCGGGCAGCACTTCTTCGAGGTATGGGCCGAAGCGGCCGTCCTTGACGACGATGTCGCGCCCGTTCTCGGGGTTCTGCCCGAGGAGGCGGTCGCCGCCGACGGGCGCCTCGATGAGCTCGCGGGCCTTCTCCGGGGTGAGTTCGTCGGGCGCGAGGTCGTCGGGCACGTTGATGCGCCGCGGGTTCTCGGCGTCGTCTCCGGCGACCTCCAGGTACGGGCCGTAGCGACCGAAGCGGAGCACGGCGACGTCGCCGATGGGGGTGGAGTTGATCTCGCGGGCGTCGATGTCTCCGAGGTTGTCGACGATGTTGCGGAGTCCGACGTGGTCGTCGGCCCCGAAGTAGAACTTGCGCAGCCACGATGCACGGTCCTGCTCACCGCGCGCGATGGCGTCGAGGTCGTCTTCGAGAGCGGCGGTGAAGTCGTAGTCGACGAGTTCGGAGAAGTGTTGCTCGAGGAGTCGCACGATGCTGAACGCGAGCCAGCTCGGCACGAGCGCCTGGCCGCGTTTGGTGACGTAGCCGCGGTCGAGGATGACGTCGATGATGCTCGCGAAGGTGGAGGGGCGCCCGATGCCCTTCTCTTCGAGGGCCTTCACGAGCGACGCTTCGGTGTAGCGGGGCTTCGGGCTCGTGGAGTGACCCTTGGGCTCGATGTCACGCAGCGACAGCACGTCGCCGACGGCGAGGGCGGGCAGCGACTGGTCTTCCGACTTGTCGGCGTCGCTGCGCTTCTCGTCGCGCCCTTCTTCGTACGCGTCGAGGAAGCCCTTGAAGGTGTAGACCGTTCCGGATGCGGTGAAGGCGGCGGTCTTTCCTGCGGCGTCGGCTTCGAGGGTGACCGTGGTGGTCTCGTACTTGGCGTCGGCCATCTGGCTGGCGATGGTGCGCTTCCAGATGAGGTCGTAGAGACGCTGTTCGTCGCGGTCGAGCTCGCCGGTGACCGATGCCGGGGTGCGGAAGTCTTCGCCGGAGGGCCGGATGGCTTCGTGCGCCTCTTGTGCGTTCTTGCTGTTGTTGCGGTAGCTGCGCGGGTTCGGCGGCACGGCCTTGTCGCCGTAGAGCGCCACGGCCTGGGCGCGCGCGGCGGAGACCGCCTGCGTCGACAGCGCCGTGGAGTCGGTGCGCATATAGGTGATGAAGCCCTTTTCGTAGAGCCGCTGCGCGACGCCCATGGCGTGCTTCGCGCTCATCGAGAGCTTGCGACCGGCCTCCTGCTGAAGGGTGGAGGTGGTGAACGGCGGCTTGGGGCTGCGGGTGCCGGGCTTGGCTTCGACGGCGGTGACGGTGGCGGTGCCCTGCGCTTCGATCGCCGCGGCGAGTTCGCGCACCTGGGTCTCGCTGAGGACGACCACCGCTTTCTTGAGCTGACCGGCGTCGTCGAAGTCGGTGCCACGCGCCAGCGGCGCGCCGTCGAGGCGCGCGAGACGGGTGCCGAACGAGCTGTCGGCCTTCACCGCAACGGCTTCGACGTCCCAGTAGGAGGCGGAGACGAACGCCATGCGCTCGCGCTCCCGGTCGACGACCAGTCTGGTGGCGGCGGACTGCACGCGGCCGGCCGAGGTGCCCTGCCCGACTTTCCGGCGCGTGACGTCGGAGACGTCCCAGCCGTAGAGGCGGTCGAGGATGCGGCGGGTCTCCTGCGCATCGACGAGGGCGAGGTCGAGCTCGCGGGTGTTGTCGACGGCGGCGCGGATGGCGTCTTTGGTGATCTCGTGGAACACCATGCGCTTGACGGGGACCTTGGGCTTGAGCGCTTCGAGCAGGTGCCATGCGATGGCTTCGCCTTCGCGGTCTTCATCGGTGGCGAGCAGGAGCTCGTCGGCGTTCTTGAGGGCGCGCTTGAGTTCGGCGACGGTCTTCTTGCCGCGGTCGCTCTCGACGTAGAGCGGGGTGAAGCCGTTCTCGATGTCGATGGAGTACTTGCCGACGGAGGTCTTCTTGAGCTCCGCGGGGATGTCCTTCTTGTTCGCGAGGTCGCGGATGTGGCCGACGGAGCTGAGCACCTCGTAGCCGTCGCCCAGATATCCCTGGATCGACTTCATCTTCGTGGGCGACTCGACGATGACGAGCTTCTTGCCCTTGGGGGATGCCGTCCCCTTCGCGCTCTTCGTGCCCTTTGTGCCTTCAGCCACTGGCGTCCTTTCTCCGTTGCACACCATACACACCGGAATCACATGAACTCGCTGGGAGCGGCTCCCGTTACGCTCACGGCGCAGGGCCGGCTCGCGCGCGTGCGCGCGCGTCGAACGGCCCCACCACGGCGCTCACCGTGACGGTGACGACCGCCCCGTCGACCGCGCACGCCTCGAGTCGCGCCTGGCCGCGGGATGCGAGGTCGGCCGCCCGTTCGCACGGCACGCCGGCGGCGAGCCCTGTCGAGGCATCCGCGGCGGCGAGCGCAGCGGCATCCGCGACCCCCGCCAGCTGTACGGCACGTGCGGAGGCGGCACCCGACGCGGCGATCGCGACGGCGAGGGTCGCGGTGACGACGAGCATCCCCGCCACGAGCGGAGCGCCGCTCATCACGCACCCCCTGCGAGGGCGCACGAACGCGCATGCAGCGGCCCGAAAGGAAGCGGGATGCCGGCGGGCGCGGAGACGTCGGCGCACACGACGTCTCCGTCGTGGATGAGGTCCACTACGCCCCCGGAGACGAGTGCGGTCACGGCCGACCGGGCCCGCTCGGCCGGCTCGCCCCGCGCGGAGAGGCGCGCCGCCTGCGCCGCGGCGTGCTCGAGGCGCACCTGTCGCCCCGAAGCGCCCATCGCGCCGACCGTGAGGGCCAGCACGATCACGGCCGCCCGAACCGCGCCCG
>JAEYVZ010000094.1 GCA_023431405.1 Actinomycetes bacterium | reverse complement strand
CCCGCGGCATCCGTCATTCTCGAGGAGGTCGGTTCACTCGGCGTCGTGGTCGGTCTCCAGGAACGCGACGAGGCTGTCGAGAGCCTCTTCCGCCCCGTCTCCCTCAGCCTTCAGGGTCACGACGGTGCCCTGCGTCGCGCCGAGGCCCATGAGGCTCAGGATGCTGCCCGCGTTGAGGTCGGGGCCGCCGTCGACGGCGATCGTGACGGGCACGCCGGTCGCCTGTACCGCCTGCACGAAGAGCTTCGCGGGGCGTGCGTGCAGGCCGGAGCTGCTGGCGACGGTGGCGGTGCGTTCTGCCATGGTTTCCTCCTTGTATCGGTCTTTCGAGACTAAGCGGTGTCGCCCTTTGTCGGAACATCCTCGGAGGCCGGAGCCCTCGGTCCCGGCGCACGCGCTTCACCGACGCTCTTGTCGTATTCCTACAAGAGACTCCGCACCACACTGACTGACACTTAGTTCCACCCCGCAGAAGCAAGAGCCGCATCTCCGAAACCTGAACGAATGCTGTTAGCGTCGCGACGCGCTTCACGACGACTCCGGACGGCGTTCCCGCCGCACCGGAGAGGATCACCCGCAGATCCGCATCGACGGCTCGGCCCGGTGCGCACCCGACCCTGCAACGACGCAGGCAGACCACAACGGAGTCCTCAATGACGAGAACCGACGCACACGTCCACGGCATGGGCATGCGCATCGCCGTCATCACCCTCAGCGTGCTGCTGGCGGCGATGACCATCCTGTTCTTCAGCACCCTCGCACGGATGGCAGACGGCGCGACGCGCCTCGATGCCGGCGCCGTGCAGGCCCATGACGGGTCGAGCAGAGTCGCCGACGGTGCGGCGCAGCTCGCCAGCGGCGCCAGCGACCTCGCCACGGGCGCCGGTGCGCTCGGCGAAGGGGCGACGGCCGCGTCGGAGGGTGCGCAGAAGCTCGATGACGGCGCAGGCCGGGCGGATGCCGGGGCCCGACGCCTCGTCGACGGCGCCGCATCGCTCTCAGACGGAGCCGCCTCGGCTGCGGCGGGTGCGGACCGACTGAGCGCAGGCGCCGGCTCCGCCGCCGGAGGGGCGGCCCGTCTGGCATCCGGAGCGTCCTCCGCCGCCTCCGGGGCCGTCCGCGTGAGCGCCGGAGCCGACGACCTTGCCGCGGGAGCGTCCGAGGTGGCGACCGGGGCGAACACGATCGCCGCGGGCGCGTCCGACCTCGCCACCGGCGCTTCGCGCCTGTCGGCGGGCGTCGCGGGCGCAGAGACCTACACGCGGGGCGTCCTGAAGAAGGCTGACGACTTCGAGACGACCCTCAACAGCAAGATCACCACCCAGGTGCGGACCCTCGCCGATCCCGCCACTCAGACCGCGCTGACGACGCAGGCGGCATCGGCGCCCACCAATGCCGCGAACCTCGCCGCGGCCATCGCCGCGCTCGCTGACGCCGAGCCGGCCGACGCGACACTGCAGGGACTGAAAGCCCTTTCGGCGGGTGTCCGCGACCAGGTCGCAGCCCTCGCAGCGCCGGCCGCTGCCTCATCGTCGCTCGCGCAGGGTCTGCTGCTCGCCTCCGGTGGCGTAGGTCAGCTCAAGGGCGGAATCGACAACATCATCAACGGCGACGCCGCGTACGACTGGCCAGGGACCGTCGCGCTCAACGACACGAAGAAGGGCGCACCCGCACTCGCGAGCGGCGCCGTGCGACTGTCACGCGGCGCGGACGACCTCAGCGCCGGCACGAGCGAGCTTTCGGCCGGAGCCGACATGCTCGCCCAGGGTGCCGCAGATCTCGCCCGCGGCAACCGCGACCTGGCCAGCGGCGCCGGCGCGCTCGCAGACGGTACGAAGACCCTCGCCTCGGGCGCGGCGGCCCTGCGCACCGGCACCCAGACGCTCAGCGCGGGCGCGAACAGGCTCAACGACGGCGCGGTGACCCTCGCCGACGGCACCGGCGACCTCGCGGCAGGGGCGACGGATCTGGCCGCCGGCATCGGGGCGCTCTCGGCCGGCGCGACGGCGCTCTCCGACGGATCCGCGCTGCTGGCGACCGGCACATCGGATCTTGCGGACGGATCGGCTTCGCTCGCCGACGGCAACGCGCAGATCGCCGACGGCACCGGCGAGCTCGCCTCCGCCACAACGAGCGCCGCGCCCTCGCTTCTCCCGTGGGTGCTCGCCATCGTGTTGGCCGGCATCATCGCCATCGGGTTCTGGGTGGGCCACCGCATCAGCCACCGCACACGCAGAGCCGCACTGGCGGTGGCGTGACCTTCCGAGCGATCTGAACGGCTCGCCACTGCGGCGAGCAGCCTCGCACGACAAGAGGGTCCCGACCGAACGGCCGGGACCCTCTTCGATGTCGTCGCAGGAGAGGAGGCTCAGGCCTCGCTCATGACAGCGACGTCACGCTGACCGCGCGCGGCGAGAGCCGCCGCGCGGGCGGCGAGACGGCGGGCCTGCTCGGCCTGACCGGCATCGAGCGTCTCCTGGTCGACGTGCACGCTCTCGACCTTGTTCACGCCGTTGTACTTCTCGATGTAGGCGTCGAGCTCGGGACCGCTCGTCCACGACGTGATGAGGCAGTAACGCGGCGAGTCGCCGTAGTGGGTGGCGGCGTGCCACAGGCGCTGGGTGTCGATGATGAGCTGCGCACCCGCCGGCAGCGCGATGCGCGTCTCCTGACTCGGGTCGGTGCGGTTCTCGCGCAGGACGAAGAAGCTGTCCTTGTCGTCGGTGAGGTTGAAGAAGCTGCGCACGACCCACCCCGTACCGTCGGGGTTCAGACGGTTGTTGTCGTCCTGGTGCAGGTTGTAGAGGCAGTCTGCGTACGTGTTCGGCTGGAGCTCGATGATGCGGCAGCGACCGACGTTGGCGCCGGGCTCCTTCGCTCGGGCCGTCAGCGTGGGCGCGATCGCGGTCTGCGAGTCGATCCACACGCCGTCTTTGTCGGTGCGCGGCGGCTTGTGGTTCCAGAAGCCGTTGCACTCGATGTCACCCTTGGCCGACGCCAGCGGCGCGAAGCGCGTGTCACCCGAAGACTTCCAGTCGACGTACTCGACGTCGAGCCATTCCTTCGGATCGATCGGCTTGTCGTAGCGGTCGAGGACGACGTATCCGGTCTCCTCGAGCGCGGCGCTCTTGATGTAACCCATGACGAATCATGCCCTTTCCGCGGACCAGCGAAGTTTTTACAGGTCCGGCTCAGGCAAGCCTACCCGCGGGTCCGCGAGCCACCCGGGAACCTGCCGTGACCACGGGTAAACTCGACGGGGTTTGCAACCCGACGTGAAGGTGAACATGAGCGCTGCCACCAATGTCGAAGCGACCGCGGTCAACACGATCGGCTGGCTCTCGGCATCCGACACGACCATCGTGGTGCCCGTGTACCAGCGGCAGTACCGGTGGGACATCGGCGGATGCGAACAGCTCCTCGCCGACATCCGTGCCGTCGCCGACACCGACGACGGACACACGCACTTCATCGGGTCGATCCTCTCCACCGCGTCAACGAGCGCTGCCGACGATGCGCATCTCGTGCTCATCGATGGACAGCAGCGCATCACGACGCTCATGCTGCTGATCGCGGCGCTCCATCACACACTCATCGCCGACGACCCGCAGCTCGCGAGCGAGCTCGCCCGGGTTCTGGTGCGCGATGACGACCCGACGCGAACGAAGCTGCGCCCGCACCGCGCATGGGCCGACGTGTTCGAGAGCGTCGTTCTCGATCGCCGCTCCCCCGAAGATGCCGTGCGGGAATCGCGGTTCGACGACAACTACGCGTTCTTCCGCAGTCAGATCCGTCCCGACGAAGCGGCCCGCATCTGGCGCGGACTCCAGAAGCTCGAGCATGTGTCGATCACCCTCGGCGCGCAGGCCAACGCCCAGCAGATCTTCGAGAGCCTCAATTCGACGGGCGAACCGCTGCGCGACCACGAACTCATCCACAACTACGTGCTGATGGGCCTCTCGCACGCGCAGCAGACCGAGATCGAGAACGAGTACTGGCTTCCGATCGAGGAGAACACCGGCGAACAGATCGGGGCATTCTGGCGCCACTACCTCGTGATGCTCACCGGCCGCGAGGTGAACGTCGTGGGTGAGCGCGGAGTGTACGACGTCTTCCGGCAGCAGTTCCCACGGCTCGGGATCGAGACCCTCCGCCGGCACGCCGAGCAGTGGCGCGACTTCTCCGAGATCTACCGCACGCTGCTCGCGCCTTCCGCCGCACCCGACGCGGAGGTGGGGCGTCAGCTCGGCTACCTCAACACCTTCGGACGCGGCACCTACCCTCTCGTCATGCGTCTCTACCGAGAGCGTCAGACGGGCGAGATCTCCACCGATGAGCTCATCGCATCGCTCGAACACCTCCAGTCGCTTCTTCTTCGTCGCAAGATCGTCGGGCTGTCCAACGACCGACTCGTGGCACGGCTGTGCCGGGCAGCGGATCTCGGCCGCGACGAGCTCGTTCGGGCGATCGCCCGCATCACGCCCTCCGACGAGCGCACACGGGTGGGCCTCAAGTACAGCGACCTCCCCCACGCCCCCTATGTGCTCGCGCGCCTCTCGGGGGTCGACACGCACGAAGGCCTCGATGTCGACCACGTCGTGCCCCTCGCGCCCGGCGACGAATGGAGCGGGGATGGTGTGCGGAGCTGGGCCGAATACAGCGACGACGAGCAGAACGCGCACCGAGCACTCGCCCAGACCCTCGGCAACCTCACCCTTCTCGAACATGACCTCTTCGATCGCGCCTTCGACGCGTCGTATCCAGCGAAGCGAGCGCTCTACGCACGCAGCGCCGTCGTGCCGACCGCTGAGCTCGCCGACGTGCCCGCATGGGGAACCGCTCAGATCGCTGCGCGCACAGAGCACCTGACGGGCCTCTTCACGCGGGTGTGGGAGCGACCGGCCGTCGTCGGCATCGATGACGACGACCTCACCCCCATTCTGGATGCCAAGAAGCGGCGCGGGTGGCCGCGGGGCTGGCAGCGCGAGTTCGACTATGTCGAATACCGCGGTGAGCATTGGGAGGTCAAGGACATCCGATACCTCTTCAACCGGGTCTTCAAGCGACTGTGGGCCGACTCGCGCGACAGTGTGATCGACTTCAGCGCACGCCGCGGTGGGCCGGTCTACCCCGAGATGGCGTGGAACGGTCAGTGGGACCGGCTGGACGAAGGCCAGTACCTCTACATGGGCTGGGACTCGAAGTACATGCTCACCGCTGTCCAAGGAGTGCTCGACGAGGCCGGCTGGGCATCCGAGGTGTTCGTGAAGTACTCGTACATCGGCGATGCGATGGGGTGACACCTCTGAGCGTTACACCGGAGCGGTAAGGCTCAGCGGGGCGGAGAGCGCCGAAGAACACGAAATCCCTGGCTTCCGAAGAAGCTCAGGGACTCTTGCTGGGGTACCTGGACTCGAACCAAGAACAACTGAACCAGAATCAGCCGTGTTGCCAATTACACCATACCCCAAGGGTTGTACGACTCAGTCGCACCGAGGATCGAGTCTACCCGACCGGAACGTCCCGTCCAAACCGGGAGACGCAGCCGGGCGTTTCCCTCCCCGTCAGCCGACCCGCTGCACGAGCGCATCGAGGCGACGCAGCGATTCGGCCTTGCCGAGCAGCTCCATCGACTCGAACAGCGGAGGCGAGACGCGCCGTCCGCTCACCGCCACCCGCAGTGGCCCGTAGGCGACGCGCGGCTTCAAGCCGAGTCCCTCGATGAGCACGCCCGACAGGGCCTCCTGGATGGCGGCAGCGGTGAACTCATGCTCCGAGACCACTTCGAGCGCTCCGACGGATGCCGCCAGCACCTCACCGGCATTGGCGGGAAGCCCTGCGAGCGCGTCTTCGTCGTACACGACCGTGTCGCGGAAGAGGAACCCGAGGAGTCCGGGCGCCTCCCCCAGCAGCTGCATGCGCTCCTGCACGAGCGGGGCCGCAGCATCCAGAAGCCGCTGCTGCTCCGGAGTAGGGGGCTCCGCCACAAGGCCTGCCGCGGCCAGGTAGGGCACGAGACGCGCCGCGAAATCGGCCTGGTCGAGCATACGGATGTGGTCGCCGTTGATCGACTCGGCCTTCTTCTGGTCGAAGCGGGCGGGGTTCGGGTTCACGTCGGCGATGTCGAAGGCGGCGATGAACTCCTCGAGCGTGAAGACATCGCGATCGGGGGCGATCGACCACCCGAGAAGCGCAAGGTAGTTCAGCAGCCCTTCGTGGATGAACCCCTTCTCACGCTGGAGGAAGAGGTCGGCCTTCGGGTCGCGCTTGGAGAGCTTCTTCGTTCCCGTCTCTCCCAGCACGAGCGGCATGTGCCCGAACCGCGGGACGAAGGTCGTCACGCCCGCCTCGATGAGGGCCGCGTACAGCGCGAGCTGACGCGCCGTGGACGGCATCAGGTCTTCGCCGCGGATGACATGGGTGATGCCCATCAGCGCGTCGTCGACCGGGTTGGTGAACGTGTAGAGCGCTTGTCCGCCGGCACGCACGATGACGAAGTCGGGGAAGGAGCCGGCCGGGAACGTCACCTCGCCGCGGATGAGGTCGACATACGTGAGGTCGTGGTCGGGAACGCGCAGCCGCCAAGCGGGCTGCCGTCCCTCTGCCCGGAACGCCGCCTTCTGCTCGTCGGTGAGGGTGCGGTCGTGGTTGTCGTACCCGAGCTGCTTGGCGCGCCCGTTGGCCTCGTTGCGGGCGTCGATCTCTTCGGCGGTCGAGTACGACTCGTACACCAGGCCCGCCTCGATGAGCTTCTGCAGCACCTCGGCATAGATGTCCCCGCGCTGGGACTGCCGGTAGGGGCCGTGCGGACCGCCCTTCTCGACCCCCTCGTCCCAGTCGATCTCCAGCCAGGTCAGCGCGTCGACGAGCTGGCGGTAGCTCTCCTCGCTGTCGCGCGCGGCGTCGGTGTCCTCGACGCGGAAGATGAGCTTGCCCCCCGTGTGGCGCGCGTACGCCCAGTTGTAGAGCGCCGTGCGCACCATGCCGACGTGCGGAAGCCCTGTCGGAGACGGGCAGAAGCGCACACGGACGTCGGTTCCGGTGGCGGTGGTGGTGCGGGGATCGATCGCTGCAGACATCCTGTCCAGTCTAGTTCGCTCCGCCACCGGCTCAGCGGCGCGCGTACGGCGACAGGACAGTCACGAGCGTCACGACCGACAGCGCGACGAGGGCAAGGCCGCCGTACCCGATCCACGTCAGGATGCCGCCGGCGAGCACCGCGCCGACAGCGGCGCTGAACGTCATGAGGGTGTCGCTCAGACCCTGCCGTCGCGGGCGCATCTGCGTGACCGTGCTCTCGGTGAGAAGCGCCGCGCCCGCCACCGTGGCGGCGCTCCACCCGAGGCCCAGCAGGAAGAGGGCAGCGAGCACCGCCCATTGGTTGTCGGGGGCGACGGCCGCCGTCAGCAGCGACGCCGCCAGCAGCGCCTGTCCGAGAAGCACTGTCGGGATGCGACCCCAGCGATCGGCGAGCACACCGAAGACGGGTGAGAGTCCGTACATGCCGAAGACATGCAGGGCGATCGTCGTGCCCACGATGACGGTGACGTGCTCCGGGGCCAGATGCGACAGGTGCACCGGTGTCATCGCCATGACGGAGGCCATCACGACATGCGATCCGGCGACGGCGAACATCGCGTAGCGAGCGGCGACAGGCCGGTCGACCTCCACCACGCCCCCGGCTCGAGCGTCCACCGACCTGGCGATCCGCTGAGCCATGAGGAGAGGGTCCGGACGCAGTGCGACGATGTAGAGAACGAACGCGCACGCCTGAGCGACGATCGAGAACGCATACGCGCCCGTCAGCGGCGGCATCCCGAGCGCCGCGCCCACGACCTCCCCCGGCGCCAGCATGAGCGGTCCGAGCACCCCGCCGACGGTGGTCGCCCACACGACCGTGCCGAGATCCCGACCGCGACGCTGCGGAACGGACAGATCCGTCGCCGCGAAGCGCGACTGCAGGTTTCCGGCGTTGCCGGCGCCGATGAGGATGACGCCCGCCAGCAGCAGCGGGAACAGGCGCTGAGCCACGGCGAGGAGGACGACCGCGATCCCGACGAGGGCGAACAGGTTGCCGAGCGTGAGCGCGAAACGCCGGCCCCGCCGTGCCGCCAGCCGCGCGAGCGGGATCGCGCAGAGCGAGGCACCGAGGGTGACCGATGCCGTGGCGAGCCCCGACAGACCGTCCTGACCGGACAGATCTGCGGCCAGCAGCGCGCCGAGCGACACCGTCGCCCCGAAGGCGATGCCGCCGAGCACCTGACCCGCGGCCAGCACGCGTACCGTTCGCCGCTGCGTGGCGGCGACGACCTGCGGGGTGTCTGCCGCAAGCGGCTGCCGGGTCGCCTCAGGCATCGCGCGCCGTGTTGCGCAGCACTCCGATGCCGGTGATCTCGACCTCGAGCGTGTCCCCGGCCTCGAACGGGCCGATGCCCGCCGGTGTGCCGGTGAGGATCACGTCTCCAGGAAGCAGCGTGAACGCCGCCGACGCGTAGGCGATGATGTCGGGAACGGAATGCACCATGTCGCTGATCGGTCCGTCTTGACGGACGTCGCCGTTCACCCGTGACACGATACGTGCACCGCCGGCGAGGTCGAACTCGGTCTCGATCACGGGGCCGAGCGGGCAGAAGGTGTCGAATCCCTTCGCGCGCGCCCACTGTCCGTCCGAGCGCTGGAGGTCTCTCGCGGTCACATCGTTGGCCACGGTGTAGCCGAACACGTAATCGAGCGCGCGTTCCGCTGGCACGTCCTTGGCGACACGGCCGATGACGACGGCCAGCTCGCCCTCGAAGTCGGTGCGCTGCGAGTGCCGCGGGCGCACGATGACATCATCCGGACCGATCACCGCGGTGTTCGGCTTGAGGAACAGAAGCGGCTCCGTCGGTGCCTCTCCCCCCATCTCAGCCGCATGGTCGCGGTAGTTCTTCCCCACGCAGACGACCTTCGAGCGCGGGATCACGGGGGCGAGAAGCGTGGCCTCGGCCAGTGCGACGCGCTCCCCGGTGGTGTCGAATCCGGCGAACAGCGGGTCACCGGCGAGGACGACCAGCTCGCCGTCGTCGATGATGCCGAAGCGGAGCCGTTCGTCGTGGCTGAACCGGGCGATCTGCACGTCAGGCGTCCAGCCGGAGCAGCCAGCCGTGCGTGTCCTCGGCGCGACCGTATTGGATGTCGGTGAGATGCTGACGAAGCTCGAGAGCGAGCGATCCGCGCGGCTGCTCATCGACGAAGCCCCGGCCCTTCAGCGTGCCGATGGGCGCCACGACAGCGGCGGTGCCGCACGCGAACACCTCGACGATGTCACCGGATGCCACTCCGTCGCGCCACTCCTGGAGCGAGACGCTGCGGGCCTCGACGCGGTGGCCGCGGTCGCGGGCGAGCTGCAGGAGCGACTCGCGGGTGATGCCCTCGAGAATCGATTCGGACTGGGGCGTCACGAGAGTGCCGTCCTTGTGGACGAAGACGATGTTCATGCCGCCGAGTTCTTCGACGTTGCCGTCCGGGTCGAGGAACACGACCTGGTCGCAGCCCTGCTCGTACGCCTCGGCCTGCGGCAGAAGGCTCGCCGCGTAGTTGCCGCCGGTCTTGGCCGCGCCCGTTCCGCCCTTGCCTGCGCGTGCGTAGTCCTCGCTGAGCCAGATCGAGACGGGCTTCGCACCGCCCTTGAAGTACGCGGCGACGGGGCTCGCGATGAGGTAGTAGGCCACCTTGTTCGCCGGACGCACCCCAAGGAACGCCTCCTTCGCGAACATGAAGGGGCGCAGGTAGAGACTCTGGTCGTCACCGGAGGGGACCCACTCGCCGTCCACGGCGATCAGCTCCCGCAGCGACTGCACGAAGTACTCGACGGGGAGCTCCGGCAATGCGAGGCGGCGCGCGCTGCGCTGCAGCCGGCGAGCATTGTCTTCGGGGCGGAAGGTGTGGATCGAGCCGTCGGCGTGGCGATAGGCCTTGATGCCCTCGAAGATCTCCTGTCCGTAGTGGAGCACCGCGGCGGCAGGGTCGAGGGAGATCGGACCGTACGGCTGCACGCGCGGCCGGTGCCATCCGCCCTTGGCGGACCAGCAGATGTCGACCATGTGGTCGGTGAACGTCGTGCCGAAGACCGGATCGCGGAGGAGCTCCTCGCGCTCGGCGGGCGAGGTCGCCGCAAGGTTCCTGGTGACGGCGAACTGCAGCGGGGCGGTCGCGGTGTCGGTGTCGGTGAGGGTCATGTTCAATCCTGTTCCATGCATGCCGTCGACGGGGTCGGCAGGCGGTTCCAGATTACGCCTGGACGCGCTCGGCGATGGCGTCGCCGATCTGCGGGGTGGTGCGCGGGGCGGTGCCCCGTGCGGCGATGTCCTCCTCGACGGCGCGGATGACGCGCTGCGACTGCTCGGCGAGCCCGAGATGGTCGAGGAGCATCGCCGTGGAGAGGATCGCGGCCGTGGGATCGGCCTTCTGCTGGCCCGCGATGTCCGGCGCCGAACCGTGGACGGGCTCGAACATCGACGGGAAGGCGCCGTCGGGGTTGATGTTCCCCGAAGCGGCGAGGCCGATGCCTCCGGTGACGGCGCCGGCCAGGTCGGTGAGGATGTCGCCGAAAAGGTTGTCGGTGACGATCACGTCGAACCGGCCGGGGTTCGTGACCAGGAAGATGGTGGCCGCATCGACGTGGAGGTAGTCTACGTCGACCTGCGGGTACTCCAGTGCCACCGCATCGACGATGCGCTTCCAGATGCCGCCGGCGTGCACCAGCACGTTCGTCTTGTGCACGAGGGTCAGCTTCCGCCGACGCTTCTCGGCCTGGGCGAACGCGTATCGGACGACGCGCTCGACACCGTAGGCGGTGTTGACGCTCGTCTCGTTGGCGACCTCCTGCGGCGTCCCCGTGCGGATGGATCCTCCGTTGCCGACGTAGGGCCCTTCGGTGCCTTCCCGCACGACGACGAAGTCGATGTCACCGGGGTCGGCGAGCGGCCCCGGCACCCCCGGATACAGCTTCGACGGGCGGAGGTTCACGTAGTGGTCGAGCTCGAACCGCAGCTTCAGGAGAAGCCCACGCTCGATGTTCGCCTTGGCCAGACGCGGGTCGCCCGGTGCGCCGCCCACGGCGCCGAGCAGGATCGCATCGTGGCCCTTGATCGACGACAGGTCGTCGTCGGTGAGCGTGTCGCCGGTCTCGAGGAATCGTGCCGCGCCGAGGGAGAACCGCGTCTTGTCGAAGGTGACGTCGGATCCGGCGCAGACCGCGTCGAGCACCTTCTCCGCTTCCGCGACGACCTCGGGGCCGATCCCGTCTCCGGGGATCAGGGCGAGACGGACAGTCCGGTGGGACGCGGGCGACATTGCACTCCTCGGGATCGATGCGACGGATCGCCCGCAGATCGTGCGCTCAGTCGACCGGCGCGGAGCGGGCTGGTACCAGCGTAGTGGCCGCGACGACCGCCGCGATTCCCACGAGGGCGGCACCGATGAGCGCGGTGATGCCCACTCCGGAGTCGAACGCGGCAGCAGCCGCGTCCCGCAGCGCGACTGCCAGATCGCCCTCGAGACGACCTGCGGCGGCCACGGCACCGGCCAGGGTCTCGCGCGCCGGCGCAGCCACCTCCGGAGCGATGCCCTCCGGCACGACCAGCTGGGCGCGGTAGACAGCGGTCAGGATGCCGCCGAGCACCGTCGTGCCGAGCACCGCGCCGAATTCGTATGCGGTCTCCGAGACCGCGCTGGCGGCGCCCGCCTTCGCCGGTGGCGCGCTCGTGAGGATCAGGTCGTTCGAGACCGTCTCGGCCGCACCGATGCCGATGCCGAGGAGGAGGAATGCCCCCACGAGCATCCAGAGCGCTCCCGAACCGACCGACGCGGGCACGAGGAGGTAGGCCATGACGGAGAAGCCCAGACCCGCGGGAACCACGATGTGCGGTGCGACACGACGTGAGATCGGGACGACGAGGAGGCCCGCGACGATCATCGCCAGCATCCCCGGGACCAGCGCGAGACCGGCGTCGACCGGCGACAGCCCGACGATGAGCTGCAGGTGCTGCGAGACGAAGTAGAGGAATCCGACCAGGGCGATGACGCTGAGGAGATTCACGACGAGGGCACCGCTGAACATGCCGCGCCGGAAGAGCGTCATGTCGAGCATCGGATGGGGCGAGGCGAGCTGTCGACGCACGAACAGCCAGCCGAACATCGCTCCCGCGCCGGCCAATGCCAGCGGGAGGAGACCGACCCCGTGCACAGCGGTCTCCTTGATCGCATAGACCACGGGCACCATCGTCGCCATCGACAGCACGATGCTGAGGAGGTCGACGCGCCCCGGGTGGGGATCACGGCTCTCCGGGACGAGGAGGGGGGCGAGGACGAGCAAGGGGACGAGCACGGGGACCGACAGGAGGAAGACACTCCCCCAAGAGAAATGCTGCAGCAGGAGCCCACCGACGATCGGTCCGAGCGCTGCGCCGGCCGAGAACATGGACGCCCACACGGCGATGGCGAGGCGCCGCTGGTCGCGGTGGGTGAAGATGCTCCGCAGCAGTGACAGCGTCGACGGCATGAGCATCGCACCGAAGACGCCCATGCCCGCCCGGGCGGCGATGAGCAGTGAAGCCGTCGTGGCGAACGCGGCGAGCACCGACACCGCAGCGAAGCCGATCGCGCCGATCAGCAGCATCCGCCGCCGGCCGAAGCGGTCGCCGAGGGTGCCCATCGTGACGAGGAGCCCTGCGAGCACGAGCGGATAGGCGTCGATGATCCACAGCTGCTCCGCGCTCGAGGGCGCGAGGTCGACAGCGATCGCCGGCAGAGCGAAGCTCAGCACGGTGTTGTCCACGGAGACGAGCAGCACCGGCAGCATCAGGACGATGAGGGCCGCCCACCCGCGCCAGCCGACACGTTCACCTTCTCCGCTGTCGCTGAGGGGCGCCGTAGGGCGAGATGCCGAGATCGTCGATTCGGAGTGCGCAGAAGTCATTTGTATACCGTCCAGCCGGTATAGTATCAGGCGTGCGAGCCCTCGTCGATACGATCGAGCCATGAGCCGACCGCCCCGCGCCCGCGAGACCGTGCTCGATGCTTTCGAGTCGCTCCTCATCGCCGACGGCGCCCGCGCCGCCACGATGGACGCCACGGCCCGCGCGGCCGGCGTCTCCAAGGGCGGGCTGCTGTACCACTTCGCCACGAAGGAGGCACTCGAAGGAGCGCTCCTCGAGCGCCTCGAGGAGCTGGTCCGCGAGGACATCGCCGACATGGCGGCCGATCCGAGCGGAATCGTCGCCGCGTTCATCCGCACGTCGGTCATGGAGGACTCCCCCGTCGATCGTGCACTCCTGGCCGCCTCGAAGCTCGCACAGAGCGGGAACACGGGCGCAGCGCACGCACTCCGACGCATCCGACAGGAATGGGAAGACGCCCTTCGTCCGCACACGCGCGACGAGACGGCATTGCAGCTCGTGCTGCTCGTGAGCGACGGCCTCTACTTCAACAACGCGCTCGACCAGGGCGTTGTCCCCGGCCCCGTTCCGCAGGGCCCCGACATGGAAGCGCTCATCGCTCTCGTCGAGTCCGCCGCGAAGCGGTGATGACGGCTCCCGCCCATGCCGGCGGCGGGGTCAGGACTCCGTGATCTCGATCTGACGGAACAGGTCTGCCTGGATCGCCGTGCGCACCTCGTCGAGCAGCGCGTCGGGAACCGGCGAGTCCACGGTCAGCACGGAGAGCGCCTGCCCGCCCGCCTGCTTGCGCGCGATCTGCATCCCCGCGATGTTGATGCCGGCCTCACCGAACTTCTGGCCGTAGACCGCCACGATGCCCGGACGGTCGGTGTACAGCATCACGATGTGGTGCTTCTCGATCGGAAGCTCCAGCGGGTGGTCGTTGATGCCGACCAGCTTCTCCGTCTGCTTGGTTCCCGTGAGGGTCCCCGACACCGACAGCTGCGAGCCGTCGGAGAGAGCGCCGCGCAGCGTGATGACGTTGCGGTACTCGTCGGACTCGTCGTCCACGAGGAGGCGGGTCTCGATCCCGCGCTGCTCCGCCAGCAGCGGAGCGTTGACGTACGACACCGTCTCACTCACGACATTCGTGAAGACGCCCTTCAGGGCCGCGAGCCGCAGCACCTTGACGTCGTACTGGTTGAGCTCGCCGTGCACCTCCACGTCGAGGCTCGTGAGGGGTGAGTGCGCGAGCGCCGAGAAGATCTGGCCGAGCTTCTCCACGAGCGGGATACCGGGGCGCACGTACGGGTCGATGACGCCCCCGGCGACGTTGACGGCGTCAGGGACGAGCTCTCCGCCGAGCGCGAGGCGGACCGACTTCGCGACCGACACGCCCGCCTTCTCCTGCGCCTCGTCGGTGGATGCACCGAGGTGGGGTGTCACGAGGACGTTGGGCAGTTCCAGGAGGGGGAAGGCCGTGCCCTCGGGCTTGGGCGGCTCGCTCGTGAACACATCGAGTCCGGCCCCGGCGATCTCACCCGTCGTGAGCGCCACGCGCAGCGCTTCCTCATCGATGAGGCCGCCACGGGCCACGTTCACGATGTAGGCGCTCGGCTTCATCCGCTCGAACTGCTCGGTCGAGATCATGCCCGTGGTCTCGGGGGTCTTCGGCATGTGGATCGTCACGAAGTCGCTCTGCTCGAGAAGCTCGTCGAGAGTGACCAGCTGGGCGCCGAGCTGCTGCGCACGGGCGCTCGTCACGTACGGGTCGTATGCGATGACGTTCATGCCGAATGCCTGCAGACGGGCGGCGATGAGAGCGCCGATACGACCGAGACCGATGATGCCGAGTGTCTTCTCGTAGAGCTCGACGCCCGTGTAGGCGCTGCGCTTCCACTGGCCGGCCGACAGCGACGCGTGCGCGGCGGGGATGCGACGCGCGAGGCCCAGGATGTGGGCGACCGTGAGCTCGGCCGCCGAGATGATGTTGGAGGTCGGTGCGTTCACGACCATGACGCCGGCGGTCGTGGCTGCTTTGATGTCGACGTTGTCAAGACCCACCCCGGCCCGGGCGATGACCTTGAGCACAGGCGCCGCGGCGATCGCCTCGGCATCCATCTTGGTGGCCGAGCGGATCAGCACGGCGTTGGCCTCGGCAAGCGCCGGCAGCAGCGCGGCGCGGTCGGCGCCGTCGACGTGGCGGATCTCGAAATCCGGCCCGAGGGCATCGATGGTGGCGGGTGACAGTTCTTCGGCGATGAGCACGACGGGCTTGGACACGCTGGCAACCTTCAGGGGCGTCGCGAAAGCGAGGAGCAGAGGTGGATTCGTCACACCGCACATCGTCGGGGCGTGACACGACAAGCCTACTGCGCGTCGGGACGCCTCTTTTACCGTATGACACCGCGGTCAGACCGACGCGGCGACCACCCACCCGGTCGCCGCCGCAGGATGCGGATCTCAGGAATCGGCGCCGGCCTTGCGCAGCCACTGCTCGACGCCCGCGACATGCGCCGTCGCCAGCGACGTGGCGAGCTCGACGTCACCGGACGCGATCGCATCCACGATGGAGCGGTGCTCCATGAGAGTGCGTTCCACGGCGCCGCCTTGGGTCAACCCGCGCCACACTCGCGCACGCACCGTCTGACTCGTGAGGCTGTCCACCAGACTCGCCAGATACCTGTTGCCCCCCAGTGCGACGATCGCGCCATGGAAGCGGACGTCGTGCTCGACGAGCGTCTCGATGTCGGTGTCGGGTTCCACGGTGTGGAGTTCTGCTTCGAGCGCCGCGACGTCATCGGGCCGCGCACGCTGCGCCGCTGCCCCGGTCGCATGGGCCTCGAGGATGCGACGGACCTGGAAGATCTCGAGAAGGGATGCGTCGTCGTGCATGTCGACGACGAACGAGATCGCCTCCAGGAGAAGGCGGGGCTCCAGGCTCGTGACGTAGGTGCCGTCGCCGCGACGCACATCCAGGACGCGGATGACTTCGAGTGCCTTGACCGCCTCCCTCATCGAGTTGCGTGACAGTCCCAGCCGCTCCGAGAGTTCCTTCTCGGGCGGCAGTCGGTCTCCCGGGGCCAGCTCGCCCGAGACGATCATCGCCTTGATCTTGTGGATCGCCTCATCCGTGACAGCCATGGCCCCATCGTACGAAGGCTCGAGAGATCCCAGCTTTCGGCTCGCCGACCGGAATCCGGAACAATGGGTGACGTGCGCGTTCTCGACAGTCATCTGCACCTTTGGGATCCAGATGTCCTTCCCTATCCGTGGCTCGACGGCCGACTGCTCCGACGTTTCGACGCAGACGACTACCGGGATGCCGTCGATTCCGACACCCGGGGCGCACGTCACGCGGCGGTCTTCGTGCAAGCGGAGTGCGCACCGGAGCGGGCGCTCGACGAAGTCGACTTCGCCGCGGCCGCCGCACCGCGGGCCGGCATCGTCGCGATCGTCGCCCGCGCGCGCCTCGAGGAAGGCGATGCCGTCGCGGCCGAACTTTCCGCGCTCGCCGAGCGTCCCCTCGTGGCGGGCGTGCGCCGACTGATTCAGGACGAGGCGCCGGGGTTCGCGACCTCGGCGGCCTTCCTCGCGGGAGCGGAGCACGTCGCCGCGCGCGGCTTCACCTTCGATGCCTGCGTGCGATGGCACCAGCTGGACGAGGTCGCCGAGCTCGCCGAACGTGTCCCCCGCCTGCGCATCGTGCTCGATCATCTGGGCAAGCCGCCGATGGCGGGTCCCGGCGAACCGGAGTGGCGGCGTGCCCTCCAGCGACTCGCCGAGCACCGCCAGGTGTTGTGCAAGCTCTCGGGGCTTCCTGCAGAGTCCGCGTCGCCCTCCGAGCGCCCACGATGGGAGCCTCTCCTCGATGCCGCGTTGGACGCATTCGGACCGGACCGGGTGATGTTCGGCAGCGACTGGCCCGTGTCTTGGCCGTACGGCGCCTGGGAACGCGTCGTCCTCGAGTGGGCGAGCCGCCGCGTGCCGGAGTCCGTGGCAGCGATCTTCGCGACCAACGCGGAGCGCTTCTACGGCATCAGTGCGGGCGGAGCCGCAGACGCGCCATCCCCCCGTCGACCTCGATGAAGGTCCCGGTCGTCGACCCGGCGTGAGGACCCACCAGGTAGCGCACCGCGGCGGCGACTTCGACCGCGGCGACCAGGCGTCCGTGCGGTTGACGCTGCTCGAGGGCCGCGCGCTCGGCCTCAGGGTCGGCGGCCGACGCGAGAAGCCTGCCTACCCATGGAGTGTCGGCCGTCCCCGGATTGACCGCGTTGACGCGGATCCCTTCTCGCAGATGATCGGCGGCCATGGCCCGCGTCAGCGCGAGCACCGCCCCCTTCGAGGCGCTGTACAGAGCGCGATCCGGAAGGCCCACCGTCGCGGCGATGGAGGAGATGTTGCAGACGGCGGCGTGCGCCGAGCGACGCAGCCACGGCAGTGCAGATGAGGTGACCCGCGCCGTGCCCGTCACGTTGACGGAGAGCACTCGGGCCCACTCCCCCTCGTCGATCATCTCGACGCTGCCCTGGGCACCGATGCCCGCGTTGTTGACGAGGATGTCGATACCGCCGTGCGTCGTCGCGATCGCTTCGATCGCGGCATCGATACCCGGCCGGTCGGTGATGTCGGCGACGTAGGCCGCGACGTCGGGAGACGCGCCGGCGACGGTGCGGTCGAGGACGGCGACCTGCGCGCCGGCGGCGACCAGCTCGGCCGCGATCGCGGCGCCGATCCCTGAGGCGCCGCCGGTGACCACCGCGACGCGCCCGTTGAGTTCACCGGGCATGGGCTGCGTCCTCCCACTGGCGGAAGGTCTGACGGCCGGTGCCGAGACCCTCCACCTCGACTTCGACCACGTCTCCAGGGCGCAGATAGGGGAACCGGCCCGACAGCGCCACGCCCTCCGGCGTGCCGGTGAGGATGAGATCGCCCGGATCCAGCGTCAGGTACTGCGACAGATGCCACACGATGTACTGGGTCGAGAAGACCATGTCCGCCGTCGTCGAGTCCTGTCGGATCTCACCGTTCACCCGGCTGCGCAGGCGCAGCTCGTCTGCCGACACCTCGTCGGGGGTCACGAGCCACGGGCCTGTCGGGGTGAAAGACGGGGCGCATTTGCCCTTCGACCACTGGCCGCCCGACACCTCCAGTTGGAAGTCGCGCTCCGACACATCATTGGCGGTGACGTAGCCGGCGATGTGCTCCGCGGCCTCGGCGATCGAGTCGAGATACGACGCCGTGCGTCCGATGACGATCCCCAGCTCCACCTCCCAGTCGGTCTTCGTCGATCCACGGGGGATCACCACGTCGTCGTAGGGGCCGACGACCGTGTTGGGAGCCTTGAGGAACATGACCGGAAGCTCGGGCGGAACGGCACCGGATTCGGCCGCGTGAGCCGCGTAGTTCATGCCGATGCAGACGACGGCGCCGGGCCGGGCGATCGGCGCGCCGACACGAAGATCGTCCGCAGAAGCCACGGGCGTCAGCGCACCGGCATCGAGGGCCTCTTGTGTCCGCGCAACGGGTCGATCAGACAGGAACTCCCCCGTGACATCGGAGGTCACGGGGCGCAGGTCGAAATAGGTCCCGTCGATGTACACCGTCGGAACCTCCTGCCCACGCGGCCCCAATCGTGCAAAACGCATAGCTCATCCTCGTTCTCACTCTCACCGCTTTACGCGCGGTGCGCCCCGAAGCCCGAGGCAGTTGACAGTATAAACATCGGATGTTTACTGTGGGAACTCCCCTACCGCACCGCATCACATCGACCAGGAGTGTGCCCGTGACACGCATCGTCGCGCTCGAGACCGCTGACATCCGCTTTCCCACCTCGGCGACGCTCGACGGCTCGGACGCGATGAATCCCGATCCGGACTATTCCGCCGCGTATGTGCGGATCGTGACGGACGCAGACGACGGTCATGAGGGTCACGCGTTCGTGTTCACGATCGGCCGCGGCAACGACGTGCAGGTCGCCGCCATCCGCGCCATCGCCGGCCATCTCGTCGGCAAGGAGGTCGAACCGCTGCTGGCCGCGATGGGGGCGACGAGCCGAGGACTGACAGACGACTCGCAGCTGCGCTGGCTCGGCCCGGAGAAGGGCGTCATGCACATGGCGATCGGCGCCGTCGTCAACGCCCTGTGGGACCTCAAAGCCAAACGGGCCGAGCTTCCGCTGTGGCAGCTCCTCAGCCGCATGTCACCCGAGGAGCTGGTCGAGCTGGTCGATTTCCGGCACCTCGGCAATGCGCTCAGCCCGGATGAGGCGCATCAGATCCTCGCCACCGCGGCACCGGGACGCGCCGACCGTGAGGCGGCTCTGTGGGAGAGCGGATTCCCTGCCTACACGACGACGCCCGGATGGCTCGGCTACTCCGACGAGAAGCTGGCCCGGCTGTGCCGCGAAGCCCTCGCCGACGGCTTCCCGCAGATCAAGCTCAAGGTGGGCGCTGACCTCGACGACGACATCCGTCGCTTCCGCGTGGCACGCGAGGTGTGCGGCCCCGACTTCCCCATCGCCATCGACGCCAACCAGCGCTGGGAAGTCGACGAAGCCATCGCGTGGGTCGGGGCACTCGCCGAGTTCCAGCCCGCGTGGGTGGAAGAGCCGACGAGTCCCGACGACATCCTGGGACACGCCCACATCGCACGGGCTGTCGCACCGATCCGGGTCGCCACCGGCGAGCACGCTCACAATCGGATCATGTTCAAGCAGTTCCTCCAGGCTGAAGCGATCGGCGTGATGCAGATCGACGCGGTGCGTGTGGCGGGGGTCAATGAGAACGTCGCGAACCTGCTCCTCGCAGCCAAATTCGGTGTGCCGGTCTGCCCCCACGCAGGCGGAGTGGGACTGTGCGAGGCCGTCCAGCATCTGTCGATGTTCGACTTCGTCGCCGTGAGCGGAACGCGCGAGGGGCGCATGATCGAATACGTGGACCACCTGCACGAGCATTTCCTCACTCCCACCGACGTCCGGGGCGGCGTGTACTGGCCCCCGTCAGCCCCGGGGGCGGGCATGGAGATGCACGCGGAAAGTCGCGCAGCCTACGCATGGAAGGGCGAGCGGGCCGATGTCTGAGATCGGATCGGTCGCCCCTCGCCCGCTGCCCCGTCTCGGCTACGGCGCGGCGAACGTCGGCAATCTCTTCCGCCCGCTCACCGATGAGCAGTCCTGGGAGATCCTCACCGCCGCCTGGGATGCCGGGGTGCGCTACTTCGATACCGCGCCGCACTACGGGCTGGGGCTCTCCGAACGCCGGCTCGGCGCGTTCCTGCAGACGAAGCCGCGCGACGAGTTCGTCATCTCGACGAAGGTGGGACGACTGCTGCGCCCCAACCCCGATGACGACGGCGGTCTCGACCTGTCCCATGACTTCCACGTGCGCACGGATGTGCGCCGTGAGTGGGACTTCTCGGCGGAGGGCATCCGCACGAGCGTGGACGAGTCACGGGAGCGTCTGGGGATCGAGCGGATCGACATCGCCTACCTCCATGATCCTGAGCGGCATGACCTCGACCTGGCGCGCGAGGAGGCGCTTCCCGCGCTCGTCGGGCTCCGCGACGCCGGCGTCGTCTCGCAGGTCGGAGTGGGTTCGATGGTCTCGGAGGCGCTGGCTTCCGCGGTGACGGCGTCCGATCTCGACGTCATCATGATCGCGGGCAGGTACACCCTGCTCGAGCAGCCGGCCGCGCGCGAGGTGCTGCCGGCGTGCCGGGCTCGCGGCACCGGTGTCGTTGCGGCGTCCGTCTTCAACTCCGGATTGCTCGCCACCGCCCGGCCC
>JAEYVZ010000036.1 GCA_023431405.1 Actinomycetes bacterium | reverse complement strand
CGCGGAGCCCGCGGGCCGCTTGTCGCCACGCGCGCGGGTCGCGCTCCTCGTCGCGGGGGCGTTCGTCGTCGTCGCGGCGGTCGTTGCCGTGGTGGCGACCGTGATCGGCGGCGGGGTCTGATGTGGCACGCGTGAGCTCCCCGCGGCCGCGGCCTCGGCTGAGCACGCTCATCGGAGCCGGAGCGGTCGTCGCGGTGAGCGCGGTCGTGGCGACCCTGGCGGTCGTGTGGCCCGGTTTCGACGCGCGCGAGACGCCGCTCGACACCGGGTCGGTGTGGGCCGTGCAGACGGGCGCGGGCGATGCGTACGCGCGGGTCAATCTGGAGCTCGGCGAGCTCGACACCGTCAAGACCGCCGAGAACGCGAGCTCGATCGCGCAGACGGGCGCCGATCTGTTCGTCTTCGCAGAGAGCGACACGCAGTTCGCCGACGTCGACATGGCGACCCCGCCCGACCTCACCGCCACGACCTCCGACGCGTTCACCCGCACGCCGCCCGGCACCGTGGAGGTCGAATCGGCCGGCGATTTCCTCGTCTTCCGCACCGACTCGGGAGGCGTGTGGGTCGCCACGCTCTCGGGCGGCGGAGCGGCGGTGTCGGTCGACCCGTACGCCGGCGCCGCGGCAGCGGACGGCGCGGAGCGTCCGCGCTTCGTCGCCACGGCGATCACCGTCGACAGCGACGGCATCGCCTACCTCTACTCCGCCGCCGAGGGGCGCATGCTGCGCGCCGATGCCACCACCGGCCGCATCATCGGCGAGGACCCGATCACCGCGCCCCCTCTGGACGTGCAGCTGACCGCGGCCGGCGGCAGGTGGGCGATGCTCGACGAGGTCAGCGGCGAGATGCGCGTGCAAGGGCGCGACGACCCGATCGCCACGGGCGCGACCGTCGGCGCGGTGGTGCAGCGCACGTCTTCCGCGCGCGGTCCCGTCTTCATCGCCGACCCGAGCGGCCTCGTGCGTGTCGATACGGATGCCGGAACGGCGACACGTGTCGTCGCCGACACGCTCGGCACCCCCGCCCCGCCGGTGACGATCGACGGCACCGCGTACGCCGCCTGGCTCCGCGACGGGGAGGGCGGAGGCTCTCTGTGGAGCAGCAGCGACCCGGTGCTGAACCCGCTCGACTACAACGGCGGCAGCCTCGGCGAGCAGGTGGATCCGGAGTTCGTCACCAACGGCGCACGGGTCGCGCTCAACGAGCGCAGCTCCGGCTGGGTGTGGACGGTGCCGGACGGCGCTCTGGTCGCCTCCTCCCAGCAGTGGGCGCTCGAGGAGACGAGGGAGCAGTCGCCCGACGACGAGACGGTGGCCGACCGCGTCATCGAGCCGAAGCCGCCGGTCGCCGTCGACGACGAGTTCGGCGTGCGGGCGGGATCGGTGACGCTCCTCCCCGTGCTGCTGAACGACCACGACCCCAATGAAGACGTCCTGAGCGTGCAGGTCGACTCCCTGACGGGGCTCGATCCCGCCTTCGGCACGCTGTCGGTGTCGGGCGCCGAGCAGACCCTCGTCGTGGATGTCGCGCCGGACGCCACCGGATCGGCGACGTTCCGCTATCGCGTGACCGACGGCACCACCGCCGACGGGCTGCTGTCCGCCGAGGCGACGGTCACCCTCACGGTCGTGGCCGATGACGTCAACCGCGCCCCGGCGCCCTGCGACCCGGACGCGTGCCACACCGACGGACCCCGGCCGACGGTCACCCCCGGCGGCACCGTCACGGTCGATGCGCTGTACGGCTGGGTGGATCCCGACGGCGACCCGCTGTATCTCGCCGGCGTCGAGAACGAGACCCTCATCGGCTCGGCGAGCGGCCAGCCCGACGGCACGCTCACCTACCAGCATCCCGATGCCCAGGTCGAGGAGCCCGTCGACGTGACGCTCGCGCTCACGGTGTCGGACGCGCGAGGAGCCACCGCCACGCGGTCGATGACCGTCGCGGTGACCCCGTCGCCGCGCCTCACCGCCGAGTCGTTCGCCGTCGTGGGTGTGGCCGGCACGCCGCTGCCCATCGACGTCGCATCGCGCGTGAGCGGCACCGCCGGTCCCCCGACGCTCACGAGCGCCGTCGCCCTCGACGAGGCCCGGGCTGCGGTCACCTCGAACGCGGCGGCGCTGAGCATGGAGTTCACCGCGGAGGATCCCGGCTCGTATCTCGTGCAGTACACCGTGCGCGACGAGCGCAGCGAGCAGACCGCCACCGTGCGCGTCACGATGCGCGACCCGGACGACACGGTCATCTCGACTCCGCCGCTGACGGCCTTCGTGAGGCCGAGTGAGGACGCGACGGTCGACGTCTTCCCCGCGGTCGCCAATCCGACCGGTCGCGTGCTGCTCCTGAGCGATCTGCGCCCCGAGGGCGACCCGCGGGCGACGCTCAGCGTCGATCTCGTCGGACAGAGCCTCATCCGGGTCAGCGGCTCGACCGACGACGGGACCCCGGGGACGCTCGGTGTCGTGCGTTACACCGTCTCCGACGGGTCCGGCAGCGCGGCGGCCACCGCGGAGGGCGAACTGACCGTCATCCTGCTCGACGCGCCCGGCAGCGACCCGCCGATCGCGGTCGACGACGTCGTCACGGTGCGGGCGGGCGCGCAGATCGACATCCCCGTCCTCACCAACGACAGCGCTCCGGCCGGGGCGCTCCTGGCGATCGACCCCTCGACCATCGTCAACGAGAACGATGCCGGACTCGCCTTCGCGACGGGGCGGCTCGTACGGTATCTCGCTCCCGAGGAACCGGGCACCTACGCCGTCGGCTACACGGTGTCGCGGCTCGGCTTCCCCGACTCCACCGATACGGCCCGCATCATCATCACGGTCGTCGGCGACGAGGCGAACCGCGCTCCGCTCCCCCGCGTCCTCGAGGGGCGCGTGCTCAGCGGCGAGTCGGTGCGGATCCCGTTCGACCGCTTCGGGGTCGACCCCGACGGCGATGCGGTCGTTCTCGACCGGATCGTCACCCAACCGGGCGAAGGCGGCACGGCGACCATCGCCCCCGAGGGCGACGCCATCATCTACACGAGCCCCGACCGCTTCAGCGGGCAGGATTCGTTCACCTACCAGGTGCGCGATCCGGAGGGCGCCGTCGGCACGGCGCAGGTGCGGGTCGGGGTCCTTGCGGCGGAGTCGGATCCGAGCCCGGTGACCTTCAGCGACTACCTCCAGATCCAGGTCGGCGGCGACAGCGTCGCGACGGTGCGCCCGGCCGACAACGACGTCGACCCTGCCGGCGGGGCTCTCACCGTCGAGTCCGTCGTACCCAACGCCCCCGAAGACTCCCCCGAGTTCGAGGAGCTCTCGGGCCTGCTCGGCCCGGTGGTCGACGGGGAGGTCACCCTCTATGCCGGCGAGACGCCGGGAACCTGGTCGTACATCTACACGGTGCGCAATGAGTCGGGCGACACCGCGATGGGGCTCATCGTGGTCAAAGCGGTGCCGGTGCCGGTGCCCGACTACCCCGTCGTGACGGACACGACGCTCACCCTCGAGACGAGAGAAGGCTTCCCGCGGGGCATCGACGTGCTCGACGGGACCGTCACCTGGAACACCGGCGACGTCTCCGATCTGACTCTGCGGCTGTGGGGCCGCCACCCGGGCATCACGGTGTCGGGATCCCGCATCTCCGGCGAGGTGCCCGAGGAGTCGCTCCTCATCCCCTTCGAGGTGAGCGGGCGGGCGCGAAACGGTGCCGAGGTCGTGTCGTACGGCTTCCTCCGCGTGCCGGGAGACCGCGATGTCCGGCTGGCGCTGCGCTCCGACGCGGACACGATCGACGTGCGGGAGAACGAGTCGCGCGATCTCGACCTCAGGGATGCCATCGTCGTGCCGCCGGGGCGCACGCTCGAGGTCGACGGGGCGGGCGTGCGCGCGGGCGGGGCGCGCGGCCAGGCAAGGTGCGAGCTGGTCGACGCCACGACCGTGCGCTACACCGCCGGTGCCGGCGCGCCCTGGACCGACACGTGCATCGTGCCGGTGCGGCTCGACGTGCAGGACGATCTGACCTACCTCGCCGTGAGGGTGCGGGTCGAGGCGGAAGAGCCTCAGCCCATTCTCCGCAGCGCTTCGATCACCGTCGCCCCCGGCTCCTCACAGGACTACGACCTCACCACGATGGTCGGCTGGGCGGGCCGGGCCGACTGGGACAGCCTCGTGTTCGACGAGACGTACCGCGGCGACCAGTTCAGCGTGCGTCGCTCGGGCGCGACCCTCACGGTGAGGGCCACCGACGACGCCCGGCCGGGGCGCGAGGAGGCGGTCGCCGTGTCGCTGCCCAGTCATCCGGATGCCGCGCCAGCCGGCCTCACGCTCACCGTCGGCCCTGCGCCCTCCGAGCTCCCCAAGGGCGGTACCGTGTCGGAGCGCTGCTCGCAGTCGGACGGGCGCACCTCCTGCACGTTCACCGTGATCGGCGCCGGCGGCGAAGTGAACCCGCTCCCGGGGACGCCTCTGCGCCTGGTGTCGGTGTCGGCGCCCGCGAACTGCCCGGGGGTGACGTTCACGAAGGCGGGATCCACCGCGGTGCGGGCATCGTGGTCGCCGGAGACCCCAGGGGCCGCCGACTGCACGGCCTCGTTCGTCGTCGCCGATGCTCAGGGGCGTCAGTCGGCCGGAGACCGCAACGGCACGATCCTGCTCGACCTGCAGGGTCTTCCCGCGGCCCCCACCCGCCTCGAGTGGACGGGCTTCGACGCCGACGGCGTGACGCTGCGCGTGATCGCCGACGCCTCCTCCTATCCCGCCGTCGACGGCTTCCGCATCTCGACCTCCGGGGCGGTGGTGGCCACCTGCACGGCGGCCGGAGTGTGCCCGGAGATCCCCGCCGCCATCGGCACTCCGATCACGTATACGGCACGGGCCTTCAACGCGGTGGGCGAGTCGCGCACCACGGTGCAGACGAGCGCCTGGGCCTATGCGCCGCCCGCCGCCCCGACGGGGGCGCAGTTCGACCCCACTCCCCACGGCACAGCGGGAGGCGTGGCGACCATCACGATCACGGGCGTCGACGCGACAGCGGGCACCGTGACCCTCTCCGGCGGCAGCGGCGGCGAGGTGACCCAGCCCGTGCGCGACGGCACGGCGGTCTTCCGTGACTATGTGATCGGCTCCAACAGCCCGACGCCGCTGACCGCGACACCCCTCACGCGCTTCGACGTGCCGCCCATCGCCGGCGGATCGCAGGCGGGCACGGCCTTCACGTTCCGCGCGAACGGCATCGGCGCCCCCTCGCTGAGCCTCGATGTCACCGCCTCGCGCGGCGAGAACCCCGGGTCGGTCACCGCGACGGCCACCGTCTCGCCCGACGGCGGGGGCGACCGCATCGTCGTCGGGTTCACCAACGGCGGCACCTGCGAGCCCTCCCAGCCGCTGGGTGCCGGCGGCGGAACGGTGAGTCGCACCTTCTCGGGCCTCGACCTGTGGCAGGAGGTGACGATCACGGCGTGTGCGGTCACGGAGTACGGCGGTCGCGGCTTCGGACAGTCGGTGCGCTCGGCATCCGCCACCCCCCAGGAGACGATCCCGCAGCCCCAGGGTGCCGCGACCTACCGTGTCGGACAGACGTCGGCCACCCAGTGGCAGGAGATCACGGCGCCCGCCCTCCGCCCTGTCGGACGCTGGTACGAGGTGCGCTTCAGCGCCGACGGCGGTGCCAGCAAGACGACCGACTTCGCGAGCCTGTTCCGACTCGGCGAGCATCCCGGAACGATCCAGGCGTACTCGTGTCTGAGCGCCAACCCGGCTCGGTGCAGCGACCCGCTGACCGTCACCGCCGACGGGCCGCAGTACACCGCCCGCGTCGAGGTCCCGACGCAGTGCCGCAGCGAAGACGTCGATCCGCCGACCCTCACGGTGCGCGCGGGTCCCGGCGACCGCACCGTCACGACGGTGTCCGAGACCGATGCCGACGGCCGCGTCACGTGGACATGGACGGTCACGTGGGTCGGCAGGCTCAGCGGCTGGGACCCCGCCACCTATACGCTTCGATGCGAACCGCCGGTGACGGATGCCGGCGGGGACACCCCCTGACATGCAGACGCCCCCTGAGATGCCGACGTCGCCGAACCGGCTGACGCCCGCCGAATCGCCGAGAGGACACCGATGACCGTCACCGCGGAGCAGACCGCCTGGTTCCAGGAGACCTTCACGAGCCTCGTCGACAACGTCGAGACGGTCGTGCTGGGAAAGCGTCACGTGATCGAACTGGCCTTCGCCGCCATGCTCTCGGAAGGCCACCTGCTCCTCGAGGACGTGCCGGGCACCGGAAAGACCTCACTGGCGCGGGCGATGGGCCAGACCGTGCAGGGCACGAGCACGCGCATCCAGTTCACGCCCGACCTGCTCCCGGGCGATGTGACCGGCATCACGGTGTACGACCAGCGCAGCGGCCGGTTCGACTTCCACCAGGGCCCGATCTTCGCCAACGTCGTCCTCGCCGACGAGATCAACCGCGCATCGCCGAAGACGCAGTCGGCGCTGCTGGAGGTCATGGAGGAGGGACAGGTGACCGTCGACGGCGTCACGCGTCGCGTGGGCGTCCCCTTCCTCGTCGTCGCCACTCAGAACCCCGTCGAGCAGGCCGGCACCTACCGGCTCCCCGAGGCCCAGCTCGACCGGTTCATGATGCGCACGAGCCTCGGCTACCCCGACCACGCCGCGACGGTGCGGATTCTGGAGGGCAGCGCCGCGACGCGTCGCGAGGTGCGCCCCGCGATCACCCCCGAGGGCATCACCGGCATGGCCGAACTCGCCCGCGACGTGTACCTGAATCCGCTCGTGCTCGACTACATCGCCCGAATCGTCGAAGCCACTCGGCTGGCCGCGCAGGTGCGCCTGGGTGTGAGCGTGCGCGGTGCGCTCGCCCTCACCAAGGCGGCGAAGACGTGGGCGATCGCGCACGGCCGCGGCTACGTGACCCCTGACGACGTCAAGGCCCTCAGCGAGCCGGTGCTCGCCCACCGGCTCATCCTCGATCCCGAAGCCGAGTTCGACGGCGTCACCGCCGCCGCCGTGATCGGACAGGTGCTCCTGGACACCGTGCCACCCAGCCAGAGAGAGTCGGTGTGACCTTTCCGACCTCAGCGACGAAGACGACCCGTGGCACCGGCTCGACCGGAAGCACGGGATTCTCGCGCACCCGGTACGCGACGTCGGGTTCGGCCCCGCTGACGCTGCGGGGGCGACGGTGGTGGCGTCGGGTGCAGCACGCCGCCTCCACCACGTGGCGCCGTATCGCGGCGACGCTGTCGGTGGCGGGGTGGCTGCTGCTCGGCACCGCCGTGATCGGACTCGGGGCGGGTCTCGCGTTCGGGTGGATGGAGTTCGTCGTGGCCGGGATGGTCGCCACGCTCCTCCTCCTCCTGTCGGTGCCCTTCCTCTTCAGCGCGCGCTCGTACCAGGTCGATCTCACCCTCGGGCACGACCGCGTCGTGGCGGGCACGCACGTGTCGGGCACGCTCACCGTCGTCAACACCGGTCGCGGCATCGCGCTGCCCGGACGCATCGACATCCCCGTCGGCGAAGGACTCGTCGACGTCTACATCCCTCTCCTGCGCAAGAACCACCGCCACGTGGAACAGGTCGTGGTGCCCACCCACCGACGCGGCATCATCGATGTGGGGCCTGCTCGCACCGTGCGCGGAGACCCGTTCGGCATCCTCACACGCGAGGTCACCTGGGCAGACACGCACACTCTGTACGTGCACCCGGTGACGACGGCGCTGCGCACCACGAGCGCCGGCTTCGTGCGCGACCTGGAGGGGAGCGCGTCGCGCACGGTCGTCGACGCCGACATCTCGTTCCACGCCATCCGCGAGTACGTCCCCGGCGACGCGCAGCGTCAGGTGCACTGGAAGTCGACCGCCAAGACAGGCACCCTCATGGTGCGCCAGTACGAAGAGACACGACGCTCCCGCATGATCGTGGCCCTCGCCGCCGCAGACGCCGAGTACGGCAGCGACGAGGAGTTCGAACTGGCGGTGAGCGCTGCCGCCTCCCTCGGCGTGCGCGGCATCCGCGACGGCCGCGACGTCGACGTGGTCCTCGGCGGCCAGCTGCCGGAGTTCGTGCGAGCGTCGGCCCGGACGATGAGGGAGCTCGCGACGGTGAGCGCGCGGACCCTTCTCGATGAGCTGTGCGCCGTCGAGCGCGGCGAGCGGGTGAGCATGCTCGGCGAGGTCACCTCCCTCGCCGCGGAGACCCACCCCGACGCCTCGATCGCGTTCCTCGTGTGCGGCTCGGCGGAGACGGCCCGGTCGCTGCAGGCCGCCGCGCTCGCCTTCCCCTCCTCGGTGGGCGTGGTGGCCGTCGTGTGCAATCCGGAGGCCGAGCCCGGCTTCCGGCGCCTGGGCAACATGGCCGTCATCTCGATCGGGCTGCTCGACGACCTCCGTCAGCTCCTGTCCCGAGGAGCACAGTCATGACCGGGGCCCCTCCCCTGCGGCGGCGGTCGCGTCGCCGCGACGAGCGCGCCTCCGCGCGGGTGCTGGTGGTGAGCGCCGTCCTGCTCGACCTCCAGTTCGTCGTGGGCGCGGTCGCCGCCTGGCCCATCTACCGCAGCGGGGCTTTCGTCGTCGCGGTGGGCGTGGGCCTCGTCGCGGCGCACGTGCTCGCGTGGGCGGGATGGCGCTGGCGATGGTCGGGCTGGTGGCTGGCTCTGGCGACATTCGGGGTCTACGTCGTGCTCGGCCTTCCGCTGGCCGCCCCGTCGATGCTCGGGAGCGTCGATCAGGCTCTGCGCGCTCTGCTTCGGATCGTGACGGCTCCGGCCACCGGGTGGAAGGATCTCCTCACCCTCGATCTTCCGGTCGGCAGCTATCAGACCGTCCTCGCCCCGGCTCTCCTGCTGTGGCTCGCGGTGCCCGTAGCCGCGCTGTCGCTCGCCTGGCGGGCGCGGCGCCTGTGGGTGCTCGCCCCCGTGCTCGGAATCGGCCTCACCGTCTTCGGGGTGCTCTTCGGCGCCGGGGAGGCGTCTGCCGCCGTCCAGTGGGGCGGCCTCCGCATAGCCGCGCCGGTCGAGACCGTCGTGGGCGCGACCACGATCCTCGCGGCCATCGCCTACACCGTGTGGCGCACCTCCGACGAGCGGCGGCGTGCCCTGCGTGCCGTCGAAGCGGCCACCGGCATCCGCACGACCTCGCGCAACGGGTCTGCCACCGCGGGGCGCGTCGCGATCTCCGCCGGCATGGTCGCGATCGCGCTCGTCGGCGCAGGCGTCGCGGCACCGCTCGCGATCGCCGGCCAGCCCCGGGAGGTGCTCCGGGAGCGCATCGACCCGTACCTCGAGCTTCAGAGCGAAGTCTCACTGCTGACGACGTACCGGTCCTACTTCACCGACGACCGCTTCGACGACGTGCTGTTCGCCGTCGTCTCCGGCGCCGATCGCGTGCGACTGGCCACGCTGTCGTTCTACGACGGTCGCCTGGCGACCGTGACCGATCCCGCCGTGACGGGAGGCGATCAGGCGACGGCGTTCGCGCGCGTGCCGTCGCGGCTCCCCGCTCCGGCCGGGACGCGACCGGTCAGCGCAGACGTCACCCTGGTCGACTACGACGAGATCTGGATGCCGACGGTCGGCGCCCTCACGGCCGTGCAGTTCCGAAGTGGTGACGCGGCGGCCCTGGCCGACGGCTTCTTCTACAGCGCTCCGGCGCAGATGGGGGTACAGCTGCGGCTGCCGCCGGCCGGCACCCCGGTCGGCTACCGCCAGGAGGGTGCGGAGCCGACCGAGCTTCCCTCGGTGTCGGAGCTCACCCCGGGACGCTCCGCACCCGCCCTCGACGCCCGGGTCGTTCCCGAGAGCCTCACCGAGTGGATCCGCTCGCAGGGCGCGCCCACGGGGGGCGAAGGGCTCGCGATGCTGATCGAACGTCTCCGCAACCGGGGCTATCTGAGCCACGCGCTCACGATCGACGAGCAGAACCCGCCGCAGTGGCGGACCGAGCTCGGGCAGCCGGTGTTCGAGCCGAGCCGTGCCGGTCATTCCACCGACCGGATCGATGCTCTCTTCACGGCCCTGCTCGACCGGCAGAACGAGGTCGGCGACACCTCCGATGACGCGCGGCTGGTCGCAGCCGTCGGCGACGACGAGCAGTTCTCCGTCGCGGCGGCGATGATCGCCGACCAGCTCGGATTCGAAGCACGCATCGTCGTGGGAGCCCGGCTGGCATCCGATGACCTGTCCGCCTGCGACGACGGGGTGTGCCGCGGCGGCGACCTCGCGGCGTGGCTGGAGGTGCGCGACGCCACCGGCGTGTGGGTGCCTGTCGATGTCACCCCGCAGCACGAGGTCGGCATGACGCCCGACAACGAGCAGACCCGCGATCCCGAGGTGCCGACGCAGGTGCGTCGAGACGAGGCCGAGCAGGTGCTTCCCGGCGAAGCCGACCCCTCCGAGCGCGGCGAGCGCGACGACCAGCCGATCGACACGGGAGCCGACCTCGGGGTGCTGTGGGCGGTGTTGACGGTGACCGGGGTGAGCCTCGGCGCGCTGCTCGTGCTCACCGGGCCCTTCCTCCTGGTGCTTCTCGTCAAGGCGCTGCGGCGTCGATCTCGGCGCCGGTCCGACGATGCGGTGGCGAGGGTCACGGGCGGGTGGGACGAGTACCTCGACACCGCCGTCGACGCAGGACTGACCGCCCCGCGCACGCACACGCGGCAGGAGGTGGCCGCCCTCCATCGGGAGACGGATCCTGCGAGCCGCGCGACGCTGCTTGCCACGTGGGCCGACCGGTCGGTGTTCGACGCGGGCAGGCCGAGTGAGGGCGACGCCGAGCGCTTCTGGGAGATCGTGGAAGCCGAGCGGGCGCGCATCCTGGCCCAGCGGGCCTGGTGGCCACGGCTGAAGGCCCGGCTGTCGCTGCGTTCGCTGCTGCGGCGCCCGCAGCGGGATCCTGACAGGCGGTCGCCTCTCCGCGGATGATTCCGGACGAACGATCCTCGGACGGATGAGAGCATGTACGGATCGGAACGGAACGGACAGCGGTCGAGTGGGCGTGGATGAGATGACGGATGCGATGGTGGTCTCGGCCGGATCGGGCCTGCCGCCGACCATCGTGGCGGTGGCGCTGGTCGCCGGGGTCGGTGTGTGGGTGTGGACTTCGCTCTCGCTCGCTGCGCTCTTCCGCAAGGTCGACCGCGCGCCGTGGCGTGCGTGGGTGCCCGTCGTGAATGCGTGGACGTTGTTCGAGATGGCGGGCATGCGCGGCTGGTGGGCGGCTGTCCTCGCCGGCAGCGGCGTCGTCGTGGGCACCGCGGCCGCTTTGGCGAGCGGGGCGCTCGGTGCTGCGGCGCTGTCTGCCTCCTTCGGAGGCGATGCCGCCGCGGCCGCACCGCTGCTCGTGGCGGCGGTGGCGGTGCCTGCGGTGCTGTGGCTGCTCGTCGCCATTCCTGCCCTCGTGCTGCATGTGCGGATGCTGGTGCGCATCGGCCGCGTCTTCGGACTTCCGGGGGCCGCGGCCGTGCTGGGCGTGCTCTGCTTCCCCGTCTGGGCGAGCGTCGTCGGGTGGGGCAGGAGCCGCCGGGACGGGTCCGAATCGGGCTCGTCGCCGACCATGACCGTCGAGGTTCCCGCAGCGGCACCCTCCCCGCTGATCCCCCCGCTGGCGGATTTCGCACCCCGACCCACGGCGGCCCCTGCGTTCAGCCATCTGCCGGTGTTCGCCGAGCCCGCCACCGGCGCCGGGCCCGCCTCGGCGACGCCGCACACAGCCGGCGCCGCACGCCCGGCGCCTGTCGTGGCCGCCGGCATTCCTCCCGTGTTCGCGGCGCCATCCGTCGCCGTGCCCGGCCGGCCCGGTCCGCTCGCGAACGAGGCGGACGACCGCACCGTCGCCGCGCCGCCGCGTCGTGCGCGATGGACGCTCGTCGTGCCCGGCGGTGCCGCGGTGATCCTCACGAGCGACACGGCGGTGCTCGGGCGCAACCCTGTCGCTCCGCCCCATGCGCCCGGAGCACAGGTGGTGGCCGTCGACGACGCGACCCGGACCGTCTCGAAGACCCACGCGCTTCTCACCCGCACCGCCTCGGGATGGACGATCACCGACCTCGCCTCCACCAACGGCGTGTTCATCGGTGCGCACCCGGAGCAGGCGCGGGAGGTCGACGGGAGCGCTCCGGTCGAGGGCCCCTTCCTCCTCGGCGACGCCGCCCTGTCCCTCCGGGCGGGTGCATGACCGTTCTGCAGACGACCGTCGGCGCCCATACCGACGCGGGGCGCCGCCGCGCCGTGAACGAAGACGCCTTCCTCGCCGAGATGCCCGTGTTCGTCGTCGCCGACGGCATGGGCGGCCACGACGCGGGAGATCGCGCGAGCGCCGCCGTCGTCGAGATCTTCGGCTCGCTGGCCCACCGCGACGACGTCACCGTCGACGACGTGACGCGCGCGGTGGATGCCGCGCACGCTGCCGTCTCGGCGATCGCCACCGCGAGCCCGCGCGGCGCCGGGTCGACGCTCGCCGCTCTCGTGGCGGTGCGGCACGACGGCGTGGAGCGCTGGCTCGTGGTGAACATCGGCGATTCCCGCGTCTACCGGTTGCGCGGCGACCGGCTCCAGCAGGTGACGATCGATCATTCCGTGGTGCAGGAGATGGTGGACGCGGGGAGGCTCAGCCGCGCCGAGATGGCGTCCTCGCCGCACCGGAACATCATCACCCGGGCTGTCGGGGCGCAGCGCAGCCCCGCCGACTACTGGCTGCTGCCGGTGATCGTCGGCGAGAGGATCCTGCTGTGCTCCGACGGGCTCACCGCGGAGCTCAACGACGAGGCCCTGCGCGCAGGGCTGGCACTGGGCGGGCGGCCGCAGCGGACGGCGGAGGCGCTCGTCTCGCATGCCGTGTCGCTGGGCGGGCGCGACAACATCACTGCGATCGTGGTCGATGTGATCTCCGGTGGGGCAGGTTCCGCTGTCGACGAGACGATCGGCGGCCCCTCCGCGGAGACGACGACGGTCGAGTCGGCGACCCTGCGTACGGCTCGCACGCGGGCTCGACGGGGACGATGACGGCGGACGACGGGTCTGACGCACCGAGAGGGTGCCTGGCGCATGAGGAAGGGTGAGGATGAGTGACGGGGTGGCGCTGAGGATCGATTTCGCGGGCGAGTGGTTCGAGGCCGAACCTCCGGGGCCGTTCACGGTCGGGCGGGAGGCCGACCTCTCCGTCGACGAGAACCCCTACCTGCACCGGAGGCTGCTGGCGTTCACGCACGAGAGCGGCCTGTGGTGGGTGGCGAACGTGGGCCAGTCGATCGGGGTCAGTGCGTCGACGGGCGACGGGGTCTACCAGGCGGTGCTCGGCCCGGGGGCGAAGGTGCCTCTCGTGTTCCCGCGTGTCGTGCTGCTCTTCACCGCCGGCCCCTACACCTACGAGCTGGCGGTGCACTGCCCGCAGGCGGCGTTCCACTCGGCACCGATCGTCCCCGATCTCGACGACCCGCATCACATGACGATCGGGAGCGTGTCGCTCACGCCCAGTCAGAAGCTCCTCGTCATCGCCCTGTGCGAGCCGCTCCTGCGCGACGGTCTCGCGGGGCAGAGCCAGCTCCCCTCGTCGGCCCAGGCGGCGGCACGCCTCGGGTGGCCGCTCACGACGTTCAACCGCAAGCTCGACGCCGTGTGCGACAAGCTCGACCGGGAAGGCGTTCCGGGGCTGCGCGGCGGCGTGGGCAAGCTGGCGACCAACCGCCGGGCCCGGCTCGTCGAGCACGCCGTGCTCTCGCGGCTCGTGACCACGCAGGACCTCGCTCTGCTCGACGCACCCGGCTGACGCCTCCCGGCCTACGATGGAAGGCCATGCCTTCCGCCGTCATCACCTACCCGCCCGAGCTTCCGGTCAGCGCCGCACGCGACGAGATCGCGGCGGCCATCCGGGCGCACCAGGTGGTCATCGTGGCCGGCGCCACAGGGTCGGGAAAGACGACCCAGCTGCCCAAGATCTGTCTGGAGCTCGGCCGCACCCGCATCGCCCACACGCAGCCCCGACGCCTGGCAGCGCGCACCATCGCGGAGCGGATCGCGCACGAGCTGCAGGTTCCCCTCGGCGGCGTCGTCGGCTACAAGGTGCGCTTCACCGATCAGGTGTCGGCCGACACGCAGATCGCGCTCATGACCGACGGCATCCTGCTCAACGAGATCCATCGCGACCGGCTGCTGCGCCGGTACGACACGATCATCATCGACGAGGCGCACGAGCGGTCTCTCAACATCGACTTCTTGCTGGGCTACCTCACCCGCATCCTCCCCGAGCGTCCCGACCTCAAGGTCATCATCACCTCCGCGACCATCGACCCCGAGAGCTTCGCACGGCACTTCGCCCGCGACGAGGTGCCGGCGCCGGTCATCGAGGTGTCGGGACGCACCTACCCCGTCGAGATCCGCTACCGCCCGCCGGTCGCCGGGGCGGGCTCCGGCGACGATCCCGGCACGGCGGAGAGCAGCGACGACATCGACGGACTCCTCGCAGCGCTGCGCGAACTCGACCGCGAAGCCGACGGCGACGTGCTGGTGTTCCTCCCGGGCGAAGCCGAGATCCGCGATGCGGCGGATGCCGTGCGCGGCATGTACGCGAAAGACGCCCGCCCCACCGAGGTGCTGCCGCTGTACGGACGCCTGTCGGCTGCCGAGCAGCATCGGGTGTTCGAGCCGTCCACCGTCGCGGGGGTGCGGCGCCGGGTGGTGCTCGCGACCAATGTGGCCGAGACGAGCCTCACCGTCCCCGGCATCCGCTACGTCGTCGATGCCGGGACGGCGCGCATCTCGCGCTACAGCGCCCGCTCGAAGATCCAGCGACTTCCGATCGAGGCGATCTCCCAGGCCTCCGCCCAGCAGCGCTCGGGACGCGCTGGTCGCACCTCGCCGGGCATCGCCATCCGGCTCTACTCCGAAGAAGACTTCGCCGCACGCCCGGAGTTCACCGAGCCGGAGATCCTGCGGACGTCGCTCGCGTCGGTCATCCTCCAGATGCTGGCGCTCGGCTTCGGCGACATCTCCGATTTCCCTTTCCTCACCCCACCCGACTCGCGCGGGGTGAAGGCGGCGTTCGACCTGCTCACCGAACTGCGCGCCGTCGCACGCGGCGGCCGCGAGCGCGGCCGCGATCGACGCGGCCAGGGGGAGTCAGCGCCGTGGCGCCTGACGAAGATCGGGCGTGAGATCGCCCGTCTTCCCATCGACCCGCGTTTCGCGCGCATGCTCCTCGAGGCCCAGCGGCTCGACGAGCGCTCCCCCGGCGTGCAGCGCGATCTCCTCGCGATCGTCGCGGGCCTGTCGATCCAAGACGTCCGCGAGCGCCCGTCGGCAGACGAAGGCGCCCGCCGTGAGGAGGCCGATCGGCTGCACGCGCGGTTCACCGACCCGACCAGCGACTTCCTCACTCTTCTCAACCTCTGGAACCATCTGCAGGAGCAGCAGCGGGAGCTCGGCTCGAGCGCGTTCCGGCGGCTGTGCCGTTCCGAATACCTCAACTACGTGCGCGTGCGGGAGTGGTTCGACGTGCACCGCCAGCTGCGCACCCTCCTGCGCGTGCCCGGATCGCCGAGGGCCGATGCTCCCGGCGGACCCGCCACCGACCCCGATGCGCTGCACCGCGCGATCCTGGCGGGCCTGCTCTCGCACATCGGCATCCTCGACACCCGCACGGTCGGCACGGCATCCGCCGACAAGAAGCGCCGGCCTCTCCCCGAGTACCGCGGCGCACGCGGAGCGCGGTTCGCGATCTTCCCCGGATCGGGACTGCGTGCGTCTCGGCGGGGATCCTCGGCCCCCGACGCGGTGGTCGCCGCGGAGCTCGTCGAGACATCCCGGCTGTTCGCCCGCACGGTGGCGGCGATCGATCCCGCATGGGCCGAGGAGCTTGCGGGAGACCTCGCGCAGCGGAGCATCAGCGACCCGCACTGGTCGAAGGATGCCGGGGCGGCCGTCGCCGCCGAGAAGGTGACGCTGTTCGGGGTGGAGATCATCCCGCGCAGACGCGTGCAGCTCGCCCGCATCGATCAGCCGCTCGCCCGCGAGATGTTCGTCCGGCACGCCCTCGTGGACGGCGAGTGGAACAGTCAGCACCTCGACAAGCGGCTCACCGCCTTCGAGCGGCGGAACCTGGAGCTGCGCCGCCGTCTCGAGAAGCTCGAGGAGCGGGAGCGCCGACGCGACATCCTCGTGGGCGACGAAGCCGTCTTCGCGTTCTACGACGCGCGCGTGCCTCGCGAGGTGTTCGATGTGCGCTCGTTCGAATCGTGGTGGCGCGACGCGTCGTCTCGGACGCCCCGGCTCCTCGACATGACCGAGGCCGACCTGCTCGACGAGGGGTCGCGATCGGACGAGCGCGACTTCCCCGCGCGCTGGCGTCAGCGTGACCAGGTGCTCTCGCTCGCCTACCGGTTCGAGCCCGGCGCCTCCGACGACGGGGTCAGCGTCGTGGTCCCCCTTGCGCTGCTGGCGCAGATCACGCCCGACGGGTTCGACTGGCAGGTTCCGGGACTTCGCGATGAGCTCATCGCCGCGCTCCTGCGGGCACTGCCGAAGGCCATCCGTCGTCATGTCGTGCCCGCCGCCGACTGGGCGGCCACCCTGGGCGGGGAGATCGCGGCCGACGGGCCGGAGTCTCACGACGGCGTCCCGCCCCAGCCGCTGCGCGACGCCCTCGCCGCCCGCATCCGGCGGGTCGCGAACCAGCCGGTGACGGCCGCCGACTTCGACATGGAGCGCGTGCCGCCGCACCTCCTCATGTCGTTCCGCGCGGTCGACGAACGCGGCCGCGCCCTGGGAAGCTCCCGCGACCTCGCGGAGCTCCAAGACCGGCTGGCGGGGAGGGCACGATCGGCGGTCGCCCGCTCTCTGTCGAAGCCGTCTCCGGCACCGGGGCCCGTGGCGGCGTCATCGCCTGCCGCCGGCGGCGGATCGCCCGCGGCAGCGGTCGCGGAGCGCACGGGCATCACGACGTGGGATCTCGGCGACCTTCCCGACGTCGTCGACACCCGGGTCGCCGGTGGGGTCGTGCGAGGGTACCCGGCGCTGGTCGATGAGAAGGATGCCGTGGCGCTGCGCATCGAGGCGACCGCCGAACGCGCCGCGCGGCTCACCCACGACGGTGCGCGGCGTCTGCTGCTGTTGGCGGTCGCCTCGCCGAGCGCCTATGTGCTCGACCATCTGACGGCCGCCGAGAAGCTGGCCCTCGCGACCTCGCCGTATCCATCGGCGAAGGCCCTCATCGAAGACGCGCGGGTCGCCGTGGCCGACGCCGTCATGGCCCGCACCGCGCCGCGCATCCGCACCGCGGCGGAGTTCGAGCGCGTGCGCGACACCCTCTCGCAGGTGGTCGTCGACGAGCTCTTCCAGGCCGTGTCGCTGGTGGCGCGCATCCTGACGCTGCACCGTGACGTCGAGCGGGCCGTCCGAGGACAGAACTCGATGACGCTGCTGGGTGCCCTCGGCGACGTGAAGGCGCAGGTGGCAGGGCTCGTGTATCCGGGTTTCGTCTCGCGCACCGGCCTCGCCCGGCTCGCGCATGTGCCGCGCTACCTTCAGGCCGCCCTTGAGCGCGTCCAGACGCTCGCGGACAACCCCGGACGCGACCGCCAGCGGATGACGGAGTACGAGCGGGTGGCGACCGCGTTCGCGGAGGCGGGCGGCACGATCCCCCTTCCCGCCGATGCCGCCCCGGCGCTCGTGCGTGCCCGGTGGCTGCTGGAGGAGTTCCGGGTGAGCCTGTACGCGCAGCGGCTCGGAACGGCCGAGCCGGTGTCCCCGCAGCGCATCACGAAGGCGCTCTCCGGGCGCGACTGACGCCGCACGGCACCGGTGGGAGTGACCGCGGCAGAAAGGCGGGGTAGGGTGGGCGGCGTCATGGCACAGGCGATCACGTTCTCCCGTTTCGGCGGCCCCGAGGTGCTCACCCTCTCCGACGTCGACGTTCCCGCCCCGGGTGCGGGCGACGTGGCGGTGCGCGTGGAGGCGGCGGGGGTCAATCCCGTCGATCACAAGATCCGGGCGGGACTGCGCGGATCCGATCCGTTCACGGGGCCGCGGCGACTGGGGGGCGACGCGGCGGGGGTCGTGTCGGCCGTCGGGGTCGGCGTGGAAGGCTTCCGCGAGGGCGACGCCGTCGTCGTCAGCGGCGCCGTCGGCGCCTACGCGTCGGACATCGTCGTGCCCGCCTCGCACGTCTGGCCGAGGCCTCCCGAAGTGTCGCCGGAGGTGGGGGCTGCACTCGGCGTTCCGGCCGGCACCGCCTACCAGACGCTCCGCTCGCTTGCGATCGGCCCGCGGGACACCCTGCTCGTGCACGGCGGCTCGGGAGCGGTCGGCCAAGCGATCATCCAGTTCGCGACGCTGTGGGGCGCGACGGTGCTCGCGACCACGAGCGACCGCCGCGCAGACCGCGTCCGCGATCTCGGCGCGATCCCGCTGTCGTACGCGCCCGGCCTCGAGGAGCGCATCCGCGGAGCGGCCCCGCAGCCGGTCACCGCCGTCGTCGACATCGCCGGCACAGATGAGGCCCTCGACGCGTCGCTGCGTCTGGTGGCCGACCGCCACCGCATCGTGACCCTCGTGCGGGGGAAGGATGCCGATGCCCTCGGCATCCGCGCCTATCTCGGCGGAAGCCCTCGCCCTCTGTGCGCCCGCGAGCTCGCCTGGCGGGCAGAGGCGATGCCGGTCACGCTCCACCTGCTGGCCGCCGGCGCCTTCTCGGTGGAGCTCGGTCCCTCACTGCCACTGTCGGAGGCGGCCGAGGCGCACCGCCTCGTGGAGCAGGGCGTCGACGGCAAGGTCACACTCATCCCCTGACGAGACGTCCTGATCAACTGCCTCGCAGCAGCTCCCGATAGAACCCGATCCCCCGCAGCCAGACGCCGATGCGGATGCGCTCATCGTGCGAGTGGAGCGCGTCGCGTTCCGCGCGGGTCAGATGGAACGGGGTGAACCGGTAGACGTGGTCGCTGATCGCGGTGAACCAGCGGCTGTCACTCGCGCCGAGCTGGATGTAGGGCGTCGTCACGATCTCCTCGCCGAGCGCGGTGCGCACCGCCGCGCCGATCCGCCGCCACCCATCGCCTCGCCACGGTGACACGGGCGACGGGTCGGAGCCGTGACGCACCTCGATCTCCACCTGCGGGTCGCCGACGATCCGGCGCACCCGCTCCTCGGCGGAGGCGACGGTGTCGCCGGTGAGCAGGCGGATGTTGACGGCGGCGCGGGCGGTGGTGGCCAGCACGTTCTCCCCCGGAGCGCCCGAGAGCTCGGTCGCGACCGCGGTCGTGCGCACCAGGGCGTTCATCTCCGGACCGAGGTGGGGGAACACCCGCGCGAGCAGCGGCCCGGTGACGGCGAGGTTGCCGAAGATCCAGCGGAGGGGCTGGGGCGCGAAGGGGGCGATCGTCGCGAACAGGGCCCGGACCGGCGGGGCGATGCGGGTGGGGAACGGCCGGCGCCGGAGCCGGTCGATGGCCCGGGCGAGCCGGGCGGTGGCCGGGAACGCGGGCGGTGTCGAGGCGTGACCGCCGGCCTCGCGCACCGTGAGCAGCACGGTCATGACGCCGCGCTCGGCCACTCCCACCATGGCGGTGGGCACGGTGACCCCCGGGACGACCCCGTCCACGACCGCCCCGCCCTCGTCGAGCACGAGCCCCGGGCGCACACCGCGCTCGCGCAGCGTCTCGACGATCGCGCGGGCGCCTCCCCCGGCGGTCTCCTCGTTGTGGCCGAACGCGAGGTAGACGTCGGCGGCCGGCGTCTCCCCCGCCGCGACGAGCTGCTCGACGGCTTCGAAGATCGCGACGAGCGAGCCCTTGTCGTCGATCGCACCGCGGGCGTGGATCTCGGCGTCGGCGCCCTCGCCGACGATCTCTGCCGCGAAGGGCGGATGCCGCCACTCCTCATCGACCACCGGCACCACATCGATGTGCGCCATCAGCACCGTCGCCTCCCCGGCGCCCCGCCCCGGCCACCGGTAGAGCAGCGAATGGCGGTCGATCACCTCGCGCTCGAGCGCCGCGTGCAGGCGGGGGTACAGGCGCTCCACGGCCGCGTGGAAGGTGTCGAACGGCAGCGGATCGACGCGGTCCTCGTCGGCGTGCGAGACGGTCGGGATGCGCAGAAGCTCCTGGAAGCGGGCGACGGCGGGGTCTTCGGAGGGCGCGGAAGCGGTCACGCCCCGAGCCTAGAGGGAGGTGTCTGCCGGCGAGGGCGACGCCGCCGCTAGGCTCTCCCCATGACCGGACTTCGCTGGGGAATCCTCGCCACGGGCGGCATCGCCCACTCGTTCACCTCCGACCTCCGCACGGCCGGCCTCACGGTCAGCGCCGTGGGATCGCGCCGAGCGCAGGCGGCGGCGGAGTTCGCGCGAGAGTTCGACATCCCGAATGCCCACGGCTCCTACGAAGACCTCGTGAACGATCCCGACGTCGACATCGTCTACGTCGCGACGCCCCATGGCCGGCATCTCGAAGACGCATCGCTCGCACTGCAGGCAGGCAAGCACGTGCTCATCGAGAAGGCGGTGACGCTGGATGCCGACGAGGCCGTCGCGATCCGCGACCTCGCCGCCGACGCGCAGCTGCTGGCCATGGAGGCGATGTGGACGCGGTACCTGCCCCACATGGCGCGCATCCGAGAGATCGTGGCCAGCGGCGCACTGGGAGAGATCCGCACGGTCTTCGCCGACCACACGCAGCGCATCAGCTCCGACCCCGCCCACCGGCTGAACGCACTCGAGCTCGGCGGAGGGGCGCTGCTCGACCTCGGCATCTACCCCATGTCGTTCATCTGGGACATCCTGGGCGAGCCCACGGAGATCCGCGCCGTCGGCCGCCTCGGCGAGACCGGCGCCGACACGGAGGTCGCGGCATCCCTGACTCACGCGTCGGGGGCGGTGTCGTCGTTCGTGACCTCGTCGCGTGCGGCGGGCCCGAACACGGCTCACATCGTGGGCACGGAGGGACGCATCGAGATCGACGCCGTCTGGTACTGCCCGACGAGCTTCCGAGTGCGCACCCCGGACGGGCGGGTCGTCGAGGAGTTCGAGTCCGCGATCGAGGGGCGCGGCATGCAGTTCCAGGCTCTGTACGCCGAAGACCTCATCGCTCAGGGTCGGCGGGACAGCGACCTCCTGCCGTTCGAGGAGAGCGTCGCCATCATGCGGAGCCTCGACGAGATCCGAGCCCAGGTGGGGGTCGTGTACCCGCGCAAGAACTGACGCCCCGAGCCCGAGCGCGGCAACGGCCGGTCAGCGGGCGTTTCGCGGATTCGGGCGGACACGCGGACGAGGCGGTACAGTGGCGATCGTGGTCCGTCGAAGCACACCACCCGGCTCGCAGTCGTCGCTCCGGGAAGCCAACAGGGCTCGCGTGGTCGAGTCGCTCAAGAGGCATGGGCGCTTGACGCAGATCGAACTGGCCGGAAGCACAGGGCTGTCGCCCGCGACGGTGTCGAACATCGTCAAGGAGCTCACGGCCGCCGGGGTGCTCCACACCTCGTTCACTTCGCGCAGTGGTCGCCGCGCGACCCTCGTGTCACTGGCGCGCCGCGTCGGCCTGGTCGCCGGGGCGCACTTCAGCACGCGGCAGCTCCACATCTCGATCGCCGACGCGACCCGCACGACCGTCGCCGAGACGGCGGTTCCGCTCGCTCCCGGCCACCGGCACGACGCCGAGCTCGACCGGCTCACCCTGCTCCTGGGCGACATGCTCGAGTCACTGGGAGGTTCCCTCGCCGATCTCCTCGCGGTCGGTGTCGCCCTTCCCGCACCGATCGATCCGCGCACCGGAATGGTGTCCACACCCGGACTCCTCCCGGGGTGGGAGGGTGTCGACGTGGCCGCCAGCCTGTCCGCTCGGCTCGGCAGGCCCGTCTTCGTCGACAGCGAAGCCAACCTCGGCGGCCTCGCCGAAGCCCGCGAGGGAAGTGGCCGGGGTGCGAGCTCGTCGGTGTTCGTACGGGTGGGGCACACCATCAGCGCGGGCCTCATCGTCGACGGAGACCTCTTCCGCGGAGTCAGCGGCAAGACGGGCCAGATCGGGCACGTCACGATCGACGAGAACGGCCCCGTGTGCCGGTGCAGCAACCGCGGCTGCCTCGAGACGTACGCCGCCGCGCCGGCGCTGCTGGCCCTGTTCCCCGAGAGCGAGGGGATGCAGCGCCTCGCCGACCTGCTCGCGGCATCCGACGCCGGCGTGAGCACCGCGCACCGCGTGATCGCCGATGCCGGCCGCCACATCGGCATCGCCGTGGCGAGCCTGTGCAACCTGTTCGACCCCGAGCTGATCATCGTCGGGGGCGAGCTGTCGCAGGCGGGCGAGATCCTCATGGCGCCCATGCGGCACGCGCTGGAGCGCTCGGCCCTCGCCGCCACCGGCGGCCTGCCGGAGATCGTCGGCGCGTCGTTCGGCGAATGGGGTGAGACGCGCGGGGCGATCGCCATGGCACTCGACCACGTCAGCGTAGACTCCGATGTCGCCGCTCGACCTGCCTGACCGGTTCTGCGCACAGCACCCGATCCCGCCCGCGGATCGGGCCGCAGAACGTCCCCGACACCGAGGAGTCCGCATCCTGTGCACCGTCGCACATTCGCCGTCTCACTGACCCTGCTCCTGCTGCTGGGCCTGGCGACTGCGTGCGCCCCTGCGCAGGGCGGGCCCGATGTCGCGCTGCTCCTGCCCGACAAGAAGACGGCGCGGTACGAGACCTTCGACCGGCCGGTCTTCGAGGAGCGGGTGGCCGAGCGCGGCGACTACTCCGTGCTGTACGCGAACGCCGATCAGGATGCCGCGAAGCAGCAGCAGCAGGCCGAATCCGCGCTTGCTGCGGGGGTGCGCGTGCTCGTGCTCGACCCCGTGGATGCGAAGGCCGCGACGACGATCGTGAACGCGGCCAACGCCCAGGGCGTGCCCGTGGTCGCGTACGACCGGCTCGTCGAGGGCGGGAATCTCGCGTACTACGTCTCGTTCGACAACGTGCAGGTCGGCGAGCTGCAGGCCGCCGCGCTCGTCGACGCGCTCGAGGAGCGCGGCGACCCGGACGGCGGCGTGCTCATGGTCAACGGCTCCCCGACCGACAGCAACGCCGCCCGGTTCCGCGAGGGAGCGCTGCGCGTGCTGGAGCAGGCGGGCGTGCGCATCCTCGCGGAGTACGCGACGCCCGACTGGAGTCCCGACAAGGCACAGGACTGGGTGGCAGGGCAGATCAGCCAGTACGGCGACCGCATCGCGGCCGTGTATGCCGCCAACGACGGCACGGCCAGCGGAGCGATCGCTGCCCTGCGCGCGGCCGACGTGTCGCCGCTGCCGATCGTGACCGGTCAGGATGCCGAGTTGACCGCACTCCAGCGCATCGTCAGCGGAGACCAGTACATGACGGTGTACAAAGCGCTGCGGCCGCAGGCCCAGCGTGCCGCCGACGTCGCGATCGATCTCCTGGAGGGACGGGAGGTGACCGGCGACCTGATGGTCGACGGCACGCCCGCGACACTCCTCACCCCCGTGGCGGTCACGGTGTCCGACATCGCCGACACCGTCATTGCGGACGGGTTCTGGACTGTCGAAGATATCTGTACCCCCGAGTACGCGGCCGCGTGCGAGGCCGCCGGCATCCGTGAGGACTCTTCGTGACGATCGCATCCCCTTCCCGCACCGGTCGCCACCGCGACCGGGTGCTCACGATGCGCGGCATCGGAAAGCACTTCGGTGCGGTGAAGGCGCTCACCGACGTCGACTTCTGGGTCAACGAGGGCGAGGTGGTTGCGCTCATCGGAGACAACGGCGCAGGCAAGTCGACCCTCGTGAAGGTGCTCGCCGGCGTTCACCCGCCTGACGCGGGAACAGTCGAGTTCGACGGTGACGTCGTCGAGATCGACAGTCCGGCAGACGCGCAGGAGCTCGGAATCGCCACGGTCTTCCAGGATCTCGCCCTCTGCGACAACCTCGACGTCGTCGCGAACCTCTGGCTCGGGCGCGAGCTCACCTCCGACGGCTCCCTCGACGAGGTCGAGATGGAGCAGCGCACGTGGGCTCTCCTGCGGGAGCTGTCGGCGAAGATCCCGTCGGTGCGCATTCCCGTCGCGTCGCTGTCGGGCGGTCAGCGTCAGACGGTGGCCATCGCCCGGTCGCTCATCGGGCAGCCGCGGGTCGTGATCCTCGACGAGCCGACCGCGGCGCTCGGGGTCGCCCAGACGGCGGAGGTGCTGAACCTCATCGAGCGCCTGCGTGAGCGGGGCCACGGGGTGGTGCTCATCAGCCACAACATGGCCGACGTGCTGGCGGTCGCCGACCGCATCGTCGTGCTGCGGCTCGGGCGCAACAACGGCGAGTTCACCGCCGCGGAGGCGACGAGCGAGACGCTGATCGCCGCGATCACCGGGGCGATCGACGTCGGACGACGCACGCCTCCGCCGGCGCGTGCCCGTGAGGATGCGGCCGGGTCCGACGACGGCCGGGTGATCGCCCTGTCGACGCGCCGCCGCCGCGGCGGCTCGGGAGCGAACCGGTGACGGGCCCGGCGACCGGACCGGTCACCGGCTCGCTGCCGATCGACACCGACGAGCACCCGACGCTGCGCACACGCGCCCAGCTCATCGGGATGCGCATCCGCGGCGGCGATCTGGGCCCACTCCCCGTGATCGGCGGGCTCGTCGTCATCTGGGGTGTCTTCCAGACCCTCAACCCCGTGTTCCTCTCGAGCACCAACCTCGTGAACCTCACGATGCAGTGCGCGTCGATCGGCACCATCGCGCTCGGCATCGTCGTCGTGCTGCTGCTCGGCGAGATCGACCTGTCGGTCGGATCGGTGTCGGGCCTTGCCGCCGCGGTGCTCGCGGTCGGGTTCGTGCAGGCGCAGTGGCCGCTGCTGATCGCGGTGATCGCGGCGATCGGGGTCGGAGCCGTCGTCGGGCTGATGTACGGGTTCCTGTACACCCGGTTCGGACTTCCGAGCTTCGTCATCACTCTCGCCGGCCTCCTGGCCGTGCTGGGGGCGCAGCTGTGGGTGCTCGGGGAGACCGGTTCGGTGAACCTCCCGTTCGACTCGTGGCTGGTGCAGTTCGCCCAGCGCATGTTCCTCCCGCCGTGGGTCTCGTACGCCCTGGTCGTCGCCACGGCAGCCACCTATGCCTGGTCGCTCTACCGACGGGCCCGGCGGCGCGCCGAGGCGAACCTCGACAGCCAGAGCACGTGGGAGATCGTGGTGCGCAGCGGCATCCTGCTCGTGCTCCTCCTCGGCGCCGCGTGGTACCTCAACCTGTCGCGGGGCGTCGGGGTCATGTTCGTGTTCTTCCTCGCCCTCGTCGTCGTGATGCACTATCTGCTCTCGCGCACGCGGTGGGGTCGGGCCGTCTACGCGGTGGGAGGCTCGGTGGAGGCCGCGCGGCGTGCGGGGATCCGGGTGGAGCGGATCTATCTGTCGGTGTTCGCCCTGTGCACGACACTTGCCGCTGTCGGCGGCGTGCTGGCCGCTGCGCGTCTGGCGGCCGCGAACCAGAGCACGGGCACCGGCGACACGAATCTCAACGCCATCGCCGCCGCTGTGATCGGCGGGGTGTCGCTGTTCGGCGGGCGCGGAACCGCCTTCGCCGCACTGCTCGGGGTGATCGTCATCCAGTCGATCAGCTCGGGGCTCACGCTGCTGAACCTGGATTCCTCGGTGCGGTTCATGGTCACCGGGGCCGTGCTGGTGCTGGCCGTCATCGTCGACTCGCTGTCGCGGCGCACGCGAGCCGCTGTCGGCCGGGCCTGACCGCACCCTGCGCGTCTCCCCGGCGTTCGAGGGGCTGTCCGCTCCGCTTCCGGGGTCTGACGTGCGTTCACCGACTGAACGTGTCCAGACCGATATCAGTTCTTTATGTTCATGTCTTGACTCCAAGAGGTGAACGCATAAGGATCGTCCCCAGTGCGACCCGCGCACCACCCACTCGCAGTTTTCGACGGTGAAAGGCGAAAGATGAAGAAGTCCACTCTGCTGGCCGCTGCTGTACTCAGCGGCACGGCGCTCCTGATGGCCGGCTGTTCCACGGGAGCCGGCACGCCGAGCCCCAGCGGCTCGGGCGGCGACACGCCCGACGCCGGCGGTCGCGCCTGCGTCATCCTGCCCGACGCGGCATCCTCGCCCCGCTGGGAGAACTTCGACCGCAAGTACCTGCAGGCGGGCCTCGAGGACGCCGGCTTCGAGGTCGACATCCAGAACGCCCAGGGCGACGTGTCGAAGTACGCGACGATCGCCGACCAGCAGCTCACGCAGGGCTGCGGCGTCATGCTGCTCGTCGACTACAACGGTGCCGCCGAGGGCGTCGCCGCCAAGGCCGCCGGCCAGGGCATCCCCGTCATCGCCTACGACCGCCCCTTCAAGGGCGCCGACTACTACGTGTCGTTCGACAACGTCGAGGTCGGCCGCCTGCAGGGTCAGACCGTTCTCGACGGCCTCGAGGCCGCCGGCAAGGACCCGAAGACCGCGCAGGTCTTCTACATGGGCGGCGACCCGACCGACGGCAACGCGGCCATGTTCCGCGAAGGCGCCGTCGAGGTGATGGAGGCCGCCGGCATCAAGGCGGTCGCCGAGCCGACCGGCGTGTGGGACGGCGCGAAGAGCCAGACCAACTTCGAGCAGGCACTCACCGCCAACGACGGCAAGGTCGACGGCGTGTGGGCGGCCAACGACACCAACGCCGACGGTGTCATCAAGGTGCTGCAGGACAACAGCCTCACCGGTGTCGCGGTCTCCGGCCAGGACGCCAACCTCGAGGGCCTGCGCAACATCCTCACCGGATGGCAGACGGCCACCGTCTACAAGCCGGTCAAGCTGGAGGCCGACAAGGCCGTCGAGGTCGCCGTCGCGCTGCTGAAGGGCGAGACGCCGACGGCCGACCAGAAGCTCGAGGACGGCACGCCGTACATCGCCGTCACCCCGCAGCTGGTCGGACCCGAGCAGGTCAAGGACGTCGTCGCCGCCGGTGACGCCTCCGCGGCGGAGATCTGCGCCGGCGACATCGACGGTGTCAGCCTCGCCGACAAGTGCGCCGAGTTCGGCGTCGAGTGATCCGGCTGTGATGAGGGCGCCGCGTCTTCCCAGGCGCGGCGCCCTTGCCACGCGGCCTCGCCGCTGCCCACACACATCGCAAGGAAGCGAGACATGACAGAACCCATCATCAGACTGCGCGGGGTGAAGAAGTCGTTCGGCCCGGTCAGCGTCCTGAAGGGCGTCGACCTCGACGTCCGGCCCGGCAAGGTCACCGCGCTGGTCGGAGACAACGGCGCAGGCAAATCGACGCTCATCAAGGGCCTCGCCGGCGTTCAGCCCTACGACGAGGGCGAAGTGCTCTTCGAGGGCGCGCCCGTCGCCCTCCACAGCCCGCGGGATGCCGCCGGCCTCGGCATCGAGGTCGTCTACCAGGACCTCGCGCTGTGCGACAACCTCGACATCGTGCAGAACATGTTCCTCGGTCGCGAGGAGCTGTCGGCCGGCACGTTCGACGAGGGCCGCATGGAGAAAGAGGCCTCCGACACACTGCGATCCCTCTCCGTGCGCACCGTCAAGTCGGTGCGCCAGAAGGTGTCGTCGCTGTCGGGCGGTCAACGCCAGACAGTCGCCATCGCCCGAGCGGTGCTGAAGAAGGCCCGCGTGGTGATCCTCGACGAGCCGACCGCCGCCCTCGGCGTCGCCCAGACCGAGCAGGTGCTCCACCTCGTGAGCCGCCTGAGCGAGCAGGGCGTCGCCGTCGTCCTCATCAGCCACAACCTCGCCGACGTGTTCGCCGTCGCCGACGACATCGCCGTGCTGTACCTCGGCCAGATGGTGGCGCAGGTCAACACGGCCGAGACGACGCGCGATGACGTCGTCGGCTACATCACCGGCACCAAGGTGCCCGCCGGCGTCGACCTCATCGGCACCGGCACGATCCCCATCGGAGGCGACGTATGACCACGCAGACGAGTGCACGCACGGCGGCAGCACCCGACCCCGTCGCCGGCGACCTCATCGGAAGCGGGGTCGAAGGCGGGCTGCGCGAACAGGTCGCCGCCTGGGTGCAGCGCGTGCGCGGCGGAGAGATGGGCGCCCTCCCCGCGATCGCGGGACTCATCTTCCTGACGATCCTCTTCGGCATCCTGAGCCCCTTCTTCCTGACGCCGATCAACTTCGCGAACCTCATGAACCAGGCGGCGGCCTACGTCGTGCTGGGAATGGCGCTCGTGTTCGTGCTGCTGCTCGGCGAGATCGACCTGTCGGCCGGCGTCACGGGCGGTGTCGCGATGGCATCCTTCGTCGTTCTCAACGTGAAGTTCGGGGTCCCGTGGCCATTGGCGCTGGCGCTGGGCTTCGCCGTCGGCTTCGCCACCGGCGCGCTGATCGGCTTCCTCGTCGCGAGGGTCGGCATCCCGTCGTTCGTCGTGACGCTCGGCCTGTTCCTCGGCTACCAGGGACTCGCCCTGCTCATCATCGGCGCCGGCGGCCTCTACCCGATCAACGCCCCGGAGATCATCGCGCTCCAGAACGGACGGCTCCCGGTATGGGGCGGGTGGGTCATGCTGGCCGTCGCCCTCCTCATCTCCGGCGCCACGTCGTTCTGGGACCGCCGTCGTCGCACGCGCGCGGGGGTGCCGAAGCGCGCGATCTCACTCGTGTGGATCAAGCTCGGACTCATCGCCGCGCTCGGCGGCTTCGCCGTAGCGGTGCTGAACCTCAACCGCTCGCAATCGGTGATCCCCATCGAGGGCGTCCCGGTGATCGTCCCGGTCGTGCTCACGATCCTGTGGATCGGCACCTTCGTGCTCGACCGCACCCGGTTCGGCCGCTACGTGTACGCCATCGGCGGCAACGCCGAGGCAGCCCGGCGCTCGGGCATCAAGGTGCGCTGGATCAAGTGGTGGTGCTTCGTCATCTGCTCGAGCCTGGCCGTCGTGGCAGGCCTGTTCGCCCAGGCGCGCATCGGATCCGTCGACGGCGCGGCAGGCCGCGACATCGTGCTGTCGGGTGTCGCTGCCGCCGTCGTCGGTGGCGTCAGCCTCTTCGGCGGTCGGGGCAGGCTCGTCCATGCGGCCATCGGCGGTCTCGTGATCGCGATGATCATCAACGGTCTCGCGCTGCTGCGTCTGGAGGCCGGCATCAACCTGCTGGTCACTGGTGGGGTGCTGATCCTCGCCGCAACCGTGGATGCCATCTCGCGTCTGCGCAGCGGGAACGTGAGGACGTAGGGAGTTCTCCTCACCGCACAGGCAGAGGGCCCTCGCTCACGGCGGGGGCCCTCTCCATGTGCTGGACACCCTGATGCGCTGGACACCCTGATGCGCTTGACACCCTGATGCGCTTGACACCCTGATGCGCTTGACACCCTGATGCGCTTGACAC